>CAZEVK010000007.1:0-50137 GCA_964515755.1 uncultured Rickettsia sp.
AACTGGGGCGAGCGACGGGGCTCGAACCCGCGACCCTCAGAATCACAATCTGATGCTCTAACCAACTGAGCTACGCCCGCCATATAAGGACTGGTATAATACAAATAAAAGAATAAATGATCAAGCGGTATATGGTAGTTTTAGCTCATTAAATGCCATAGCAGCAAAACTATCTAATGTTGCTAATTGCTTTTATTTTAAATTGAATTTTCCTACGAGTCTATCAAACATCTGAGCAAATGCCCCATTACCAAGCACATTAGCACATGTAATAATTGGATCAAATAGTATATAAAGTGCTGTAATTAATGACAACATCTCTGCATTAAAACCAAGATAATGTTCAAGAATTGGTAACATCATTATAATTCCACCACCTGGCACAGCTGCAACAGAGAATTTTGCTAATACAAAATAACAAGCAAAAATCAGATAACTAAGCAAAGATGGCTCAGCTATTCCATAACTCTTTAAAATTGTATAAGCAAATATTGGTATAGCAAAACAATCTCCAATAAGATGAACATTAACAGTCGCTGGAACAACTGAAAGAGCTATATCCTTATCTTTGATATTATTTTCCACGCCAATAATTGTTAGTGGCATGCTTACAGCACTGGACATAGTACTAAAACCACTAATAGCTGCAGGCAACATATTTTTTATGTTAATCAAAAAATTCTTAAACCTAAAGTTGTTTAAGGCAAGATAAACAAAAGCAATATAACCAAATTGTGCAAATATTATAAGTAAAAAAACATCAGCATAATTTTTAACAAGTATACTTATTGAGTCATCGTATTGCAGCTTCATTACAAATCCGATAACAAACAATGGTATACAATAAGTAAAAACTGCAAATAATTTCCCAATATATAACTCCATTTTTTTGCCTATAATCATAGACTTTATTGGCGCAAGCTTAGAAGCAATTATCCCCATAATTATTCCTGAAAACATCGCTTTATCATTAGCAATAAGTTGCGGCAAATTAATTGACCATAATGGTGTTAAGCTATTCGATTCTTTTGGTGTAATTACAGATAAATCCAAATTATATACCAACATTCCCATATAATAACTAAGGAATGTGGCAATAAAGTTAGAGACACAAATTAAAATTAATATTAAACCTATGATTTTAATAGTGCTATTAGACAACATAACTACTGCTTTAAATAGCAGTCCGAATATGATAAATGGTAATAAAAATATAATGATAGTTTTAATAGTTAGGCTTAAAGAATAAAAAGTTTGTTTAAATACAAACGGTATAAGCGGATCTAACAATATAGTAGCTAAAATAAGGGCAACCAAAATAAATGGCATTTTAGTAAACATAGTTCTTTCCTAAATTGAATTAAGTAATAAATGAATAAAATTATATACAAAACAATTATTCAAGCTGAGGCAAGGAATAAGACTATGTAATTAACTTTTAACACTCCATTTAATAGTTTTAGTCAACCTTAAAGATATTCTAAAGTATAATATGATTTTATATTTATAACAAGTCTCGGATTAGCTATTGCTAAGTTTGCTCAAAAAGTTCTCGAAATCTTTTGCTTCAGAAAAATCGTGATAAACAGATGCAAATCTAACGTAAGCAACTTGATCAAGCTTAGCAAGTTCAAGCATAATTTGCTCGCCTATAAAATTGCTGCGGATTTCGCTTTCACCAGTTTTTTCTATTTTCTGCACTAGGTTATCAATAAGAAGATCTATTTGCTCGGCTGTAATTGGTCTTTTTCTAATTGCTAAATTTATAGCACGTAGAATTTTCTCTCGATCGAAAGGTCTATGTGCACCATCTTTTTTAATAACCGTCAATTCTCGCAATTCAATTCGTTCAAAAGTAGTAAATCTTGAATGACAGTTAATGCAATAGCGACGACGCTTTATCGACCTACCATCTTCGCTTTGCCTTGAATCTTTTACTTGAGTATCTAAAGTTCCACAAAATGGACAGCGCATAAAAATTATCTATAATTATATATTGGAAATTTTTTACACAAATCATAAACCTGCTTTAGAGCTTGGTTTTCTATAGCTGAATTATCTTCAGGATTTGATATTAAGCCATCAAGAACTTGTGCAATTAATGAACCTATTTCTTTAAATTCTTCCTCACCAAACCCCCTGGTTGTGCAAGCTGGTGTACCAATTCTAATACCAGAAGTAATGAAAGGTGATAATTGATCAAACGGCACAGCATTTTTATTACAAGTCAAGCCAGCACGTTCTAGGCTAGCTTCTGAAGCTTTTCCTGTTAAATTTTTGCTACGTAAATCAATTAATAATAAATGACAATCTGTTCCGCCAGTAACTAAATCGTAACCAGAAGCTGTGAGAGTTTTTCCTAAAGTTATTGCGTTATTAATTACATTTTGGGAATATTGTTTAAATTCTGGCTTTAATGCTTCGTTAAACGCTACAGCTTTCCCAGCAATCACATGCATCAAAGGCCCTCCCTGTAAACCAGGAAATATTGCAGAGTTAATTTTTTTTGCAATATCTTCATCTGAAGAAAGAATCATGCCACCTCTAGGACCGCGCAAAGTTTTATGCGTAGTAGTTGTCACAATATGTGCATGCGGAAATGGATTGGGATATAAACCAGAGACAATTAAACCAGCATAATGCGCAACATCTGCTAAGAAAAATGCACCAACCTCATCAGCAATTTTTCTAAATCTTTCAAAGTCAATTACTCTGGGATATGATGAACCACCAGCAATAATCAATTTTGGTTTATGTGTTTTGGCTAGCTGATATAATTGCTCATAATCAATTAAGCCATCTTCTAGTCGTACACCATACTGCACAACTTCAAACCATTTACCAGACATATTTGGCCCAGCACCGTGAGTTAAATGACCACCAGCCGCAAGAGACATTCCTAAAACCATATCTCCTGGATTTAAGAGTGCCAAAAAAACTGCCTGGTTTGCTTGTGACCCTGAATGAGGCTGAACATTGGCAAAATTACATCCGAATAATTTTTTTGCTCTTTCAATCGCTAAAACTTCAGCCTTATCAACAACCTCACATCCTCCATAATATCTTTTATGCGGATAGCCTTCAGCATATTTATTAGTGAGAATCGAGCCTTGAGCCATTAATACCGCATGACTAGTAAAATTTTCTGAGGCAATTAACTCTATCTGATTTTGCTGGCGTTTTAGCTCATCACCAATAATTGAATTTATTTCATGGTCAACAATAGATAGATCAGAAGTGAAAAAATCAGGGAGGAATTTGGTCATACCAACCTCAAGTAAATATAGGTAATTTTATTATTCATTTATATAATAAATAGTTACGAAAAGCAACTCATTAACCAAAACTAAGATAATTTATCTAAACGCTGCTGATGTCGACCACCTTCAAATTCAGTGCTAAAGAAAACTTTTAATGATTCAATAGCTTCTTCGGCAGAGATAAAGTTCGCACCAAAAATTATAACATTTGCATCATTATGTAACCTTGCCATTTTTGCATATTCAGAATTACTACAAAGTACCGCACGAATCTTTGGATTCCTATTAGCAGCAATAGACATACCAATTCCAGAACTGCATATTAAAATGCCAACAGTAAACTGATTGCCAGCAACAGAATTTGTAACTAATTTAGCAAATTCAGGATAATCGACAGATTCATCTGTAAAACAACCAAAATCATGAACATGATATTTATATTGTGCCAGATAATCTATTATATAGTTTTTTAATTTTAAGCCTCTATGGTCGGAAGCAATTGCTATATTTGTCATTTCATCCTTCTAAATAACTATTGAGCACACTCTAAAAAGCTTAGCATAATTTTCTTTGTACCTAAGCCATCAAAAAAGACATCAGCAGAATTACCTTCGAGTTTGACTATGTAACCATCACCAAATTTCTGATGATAAACTTTTTGATTGATCGAAAATTTGTTATTGTTAGTCATGCTAGCCTGTTCATTTTTTGGCTGCTCAACTTCAGCAGACTTAGAATACTCACAACAATCAGCAGGTAATTCTTTAATAAAGCGTGATGGAGCATTATACTGCCATTGATTATACATTCTACGGCTTTGAGCGGCACTAATATGCACTTCTTTTCTAGCACGAGTAATGCCAACATAAGCTAATCGTCGTTCTTCCTCTAATCCATTATTGCCGTTTTCTTCTAAGGTTTTGCTATTTGGAAACAATCCTTCTTCCCATCCTGGTAAAAACACTAAATCAAATTCTAAACCTTTGGCTGCATGCAAGGTCATTATATTAACTTGATGACTGGTAGTAGCTTGATCATTATTTGCTACTAAGCTAATATGCTCTAAAAAATCTCCTACCGTCTCAAAATCTTCTAATGCTTTTAACAATTCATTTATATTATCAATTCGATTGATAGCATCGTCTTTAGACAATTTTTCAGACTCTAACATTTGTATATAATTAATGTCAGAAATAATAGTTTCTACAACAGTTGTGTGACTAAGACTTGCAAAAAGATTGTGCCATTTATGAACCAAATCTGAAAATTCTAATAATTTATTTTTAAGTTGGCTTTTTCTAGATTCTTGTAAAAGCATAATGTTAATTGCTTTCAATAACGAGCAATTATTTTGCAAGGCATATTGCTTTAATTTTGCAATTGCACTTTCACCAACACCTCTTTTCGGTTTATTAATAATTCGCTCAAATGCTAGATTATCATTATGATTTACTGCCAATCTAATATAAGCAATAATATCTTTTATTTCCATCCTCTCATAGAATTTCATATTACCAATAACTGTGTATGGAATACCCTGTACAATAAATGCTTCCTCAATAATACGCGTTTGAAAACCAGCTCTAACTAATGTGCTGATATTACATGGTTGATAAAGAGTATAAACTTTTTGCTTGATCTGATATGCAATATATTTAGCTTCTTCTAAATCGTTCCAGAAAGAATTAATCACTACCTTATGACCGTGATCATCACTGGTCCATAAAATCTTTGCGTATCGATTAGAATTATTCGAAATTAATGCAGTAGCAGCTTGCAAGATATATTTTGTAGAACGATAATTTTGCTCTAATTTAACTACATATGCACCAGGAAAATCTTTTTCAAAGCGCAAAATATTTTCTATCTTAGCACCACGCCAACCATATATAGATTGATCATCATCACCAACACAACATATG
Organism: uncultured Rickettsia sp.; assembly: GCA_964515755.1. Lineage (GTDB taxonomy): Bacteria > Pseudomonadota > Alphaproteobacteria > Rickettsiales > JABSSG01 > JAGVLN01. Next base: position 5,183 of record CAZEVK010000007.1, read on the forward strand.
TTATTATTTTTTTGTGCTAGAATTCTTAGCCATAAATACTGAGCCACATTTGTATCTTGATACTCATCTACCAAAATATATTTAAATCGATTTTGATATCCTTCCAAAATTGTAGGATTTTTAGTAAATATGGTTAAGTTATGTAATAACAAATCTCCAAAATCTACTATATTGTTCGATAATAGCCTATTTTGGTATGATTTATATAAATCCTTAGCTACTTGCTCAGCTGGAAATTTAACATCTGCATTAGTAATTTTATCAGGTGTTAAAGCTTGATCTTTCCAGCTATTAATTATCGCCAATAATAGTTTAGGAGAATATTTCTGAGGATCGATATTATGTTCAGAAAGTAATGCTTTTATCAATTTTATCTGATCATCATAATCAATGATAAGAAAGTTGTTAGTCAGTCCAACTAAGTCACAATTAATTTTTAGAATTTTAGCAGCGATTGCATGAAAAGTTCCAAACCATCTTCCAGGCTCAGGCAAAGTTACTAATTTTGCTATACGCTCATGCATTTCTTTAGCAGCTTTGTTAGTAAATGTAACTGCTAAAATTTCATTTGGCCAAGCAAGTCCTGATTTAATAATTTGAGCGATTTTACTAACAATTACTCTAGTTTTTCCTGTGCCGGCACCAGCCAAAACCAATAATGGTATATCGAAATTATGTACAGCTTCAGTCTGAACATTATTTAGATTTTCTAAATGAGTATCTAATTCTAACAAGATTTTTTACTAGTTGGTAAAATTATCAGCGTACGCTTTTGGTAAAATATTTTTAAACTTTGACTCAAGCACTTCATATTGAATATTGTTTTTCTTGGCGAAGGCAATAGCTTCTTCTTTATTATCAAATTTTAGCTGCACTTCTTGCAACATATCACGTGATGCGGTCCAACCCATTAGTGGATCAATATACCTACTACCATCATTATGAAATTTGATTTTCCAATGTTTGGTATTGCGCATACCTGACTGCATTGCAGATCTAGTAGGTTTGTATATAACTGCTTTCATAAAAATAGATCCTTGGCAATTAATTAAATTATAGTATATATTAATCAATAGTTATATCAAGTTTAATAATGAAAGGTAGTATCAATGATTTTAAATGATCAAAAAGATATAAAAGAAATTTCGTTTGAGAAAGCCTTGGCTGAATTACAAGAAATAGTACGTAAAATTGAAACTGGGCAAGAAAGTCTTGAAGCTACAATCAAATATTACGAACGTGGTAATGCTTTAAAAAATTATTGTGAAACAAAATTAAGAGAAGCCAAATTAGTGGTCGAGAAAATAGTTCAAAAAGTTGATGGATCAATTTCTACCGAAGAAGGTTTATAGCAATTTCTTGTATATACTCAAAGTCTTTTTGATCATAGTATCCAGGCTAAAGTTTTCCTCTATAAATTCACGAGCGCTAGCACCCATTTTTTGTCTTTGCTTCACTGTTAAGCCCATTGCCTTTTTAATTGCTTTTGCCAATGCTCTACTATCGTTAGGTGGCACTATAAAACCATTTTTTTGATCAATAATAGTTTCTTTAAAACCGCCAATATCAGTTGCAATAATAATTTTGGCCATTGCCTGAGTTTCAATTGAAATTCTACCAAAAGCCTCTGGTCTAGTTGAAGGTACTATAATGATATCTGAGAGCATATATAGTGCTGGCATATCTCGAACTGTTTCAGTAAATCCTATATTATTATCCAAATTAAACTCACCAATTAATTCTAATATTTCATTATAATAATTTAAATTATTCCGAACATTACCAACAATTATACAATGAAATTTTTTCTTATTTAAAGTTGCAAGTGCTCGTATTAATACCGAATGCCCTTTCCATCTCGTAAAACGCACTGGCATAATTATAATAGTTTTATCATCGGGTATTCTGAGCTTCCTTGCTAAAATATTTATTCTTTCAAATCCAATATTATTAGGATCAAAAATTTTTGTATCAACTCCCCTATGAATAACTGTTATCTTTTTCTTAGATACATCAGGATAATACTTACAGATATAATCCGAAATAAATTCAGATACAGCAATTACTTTTTTGCCCTTAGCCATAACTGAGTTATAAAGTATTTTAATACTATTTTGCATACCGTAAGACCCATGAAAAGTAGTTATAAAATTACAACCGGTTTTCTTGGCAGCAAAATATGCGCTCCAAGCAGGTGCACGTGACCTAGCATGAACAATATCCACTTTTTCTTTTTTAATTAACTCTACTAATTTTGATATATTACTAAAAATCCTCCAAGGATTTTTACTATTTAAAGGCATATTAATATGCTTAGAGCCATCATGCTCTATAGACTTTACTAACGGCCCACCAGACGAAGTAACTAAAGAACGAAATCCATTATCTACTAATGCTTTTGCAATATCAACTGTTCCACGCTCAACACCACCAGTAACTAAAGATGGTAAAACTTGCAAAACTGTGAGCTTATGTTTATTTTTCATGCTTTTTCTTATTATTCATTAAACTAGTAGCATATAAATACTTCGTCAATATTATGAAAACAATCAATAATAATATTCCGTTCCATCCTGCCATTGATATTCCAAGAAATTTAAAACTAACTTCACTGCAATGCGTTATATTATTATAAATTTGATTTTTCATTTCTTCTAAAGTCAAAGAAGATGATTTATTTATAGTTGATGCACATGAAGAAGGCTCAGTAATGATTTGTTGCTCAACTCCTACGTGATAAAAAGCTATTAAACAACCGACAAAAACTACTATAGTAGAACAAAATAATAAAAATCTTTGAATAAATGCTAATCTAAAACAAATTGTTATAGTAGAAATTATTATTAAAATAAAATAAATATATCTTTGATAAATACAGAGCTCACACGGGGCAATCATAAGCACATATTCAGCAATAAATGCAAAACCTAAAGCTCCTAGACTTAATGAAGCTAATCCAATGCACAATTGAGATATTGAGTAGTTAGTAAGCATTTTGTTTTGCTAATTTTACTTAATTATTATATAAAAGCAATAAAGATTAAAATAGTATACAGATTATGACAGATATTAAAGAAGTTGCATTAAAAAATAATTCATGGCCTTTTGAAGAAGCAAGAAACATTTTATCTAAGCTAAATAATAAGATACCAAAGAAGAGATATGTCTTATTTGAAACAGGATATGGCCCGTCTGGATTACCACATATTGGTACATTTTGTGAAGTAGCAAGAACTGTAATGGTTCGTAATGCGTTTAATTTGATCTCAGATATTCCTACAAAACTATTTGTCGTATCTGACGATATGGATGGTTTAAGAAAAATTCCAGACAACATTCCAAATTCAGAAATGATTAAAGATTATCTAGGAATGCCGCTAACTTCAGTACCCGATCCATTCGGTACTCATAAAAGTTATGGCCATCATATGAATGCACGTTTAACAGCTTTTCTTGATCGATTTAATTTTGAATATGAATTTCATAGCGCAACTTATCTTTATAAAAATGGTTTTTTAGATGAGTTCTTGCTAAGAGCATTAAAACATTATGATGAAATCATGAATCTCATGCTACCAACTCTTGGAGAAGAAAGACAGGCAACCTATAGTCCATTTTTACCCATTTGCCCTAAAACTGGAAAAGTTTTATATGTTCCAATTATTAGGAAAGATGAAAATGCAGGTACTATAACTTATATTGATGAAAACGAAGAAGTTACTATTCCTGTTACCGGTGGACACTGCAAATTGCAGTGGAAACCAGATTTTGGAGTACGCTGGGCAGCATTAGATGTAGATTTTGAAATGTATGGCAAAGATCATCTAGCTAACTCTTCATTGTATAGCGGCATTTGTAAAATTGTTGGAGGAACACCTCCTCAACAATTATGCTATGAAATGTTCTTGGATCATGAAGGTAAAAAAATCTCTAAATCCAAAGGTAATGGCATAACCATTGATGAGTGGTTAAAATACGCACCTACAGAAAGTCTTTCCCTTTATATGTATCAATCTCCTAAAAAGGCAAAACGCTTGCATTTTGATGTGATACCTAAAAGCGTCGATGAGTATATAACATTTTTGCAGAAATTCTTTGGTGAAGATGATAACGCAAAATTATCTAACCCAATCTGGCATATTCATAATGGCAAACCAATAAAACATGAATTTTTTGGTTTAAGCTTTGCACTATTAATTAATTTAGCCTGTGCATGTAACCCAAGTGATAAATCGGTACTATGGGGATTCATTACCAAATATTCCTCTAATGCTAATCCTCAATCTGCACCATTTTTAGATAAATTAGTAGACTATACTGTTTGCTATTATAATGATTTTGTAAAGTCAAAAAAAACATATCGCACCCCAGACAAAAATGATTTAAAAACGCTAAAAGAAATAGTAACTATGCTATCAAACTTAGATAAACATGCTGATGCTCAAGAAATTCAAAATGCATTATATGAAATTGGTAAAACCAGCAATTATACTGACTTAAGAGAGTTTTTCCAGCGTATATACGAAATACTTCTTGGACAGTCGCAAGGTCCTCGCATCGGATCTTTTATAGCTTTATATGGCATCGATGAAACTATTAAATTAATAAAATCCTTAATTAAGGAGTAATATGAAAATAAGTAATGTTATTGGAAGAGAAATTATTGATAGTAGAGGTAATCCAACTATTGAAGTTGATGTATATCTTGACTCTGGAGTTTTTGGTAGAGCAGCAGCACCAAGCGGAGCATCTACAGGTAAAAAAGAAGCTCTTGAAAAACGTGATGGCGATCAAAAAAGATTTAACGGTAAGGGCGTATTAAAAGCTGTAGAAATAGTTACTACGGAAATTAAAAAAGCTTTGATAGGTCAAGAAGTAGCACAACAAGCCCATCTTGATAACTTACTCATAGAATTGGATGGAACCAAAAATAAATCAAGACTTGGTGCAAATGCAATAGTTGTAACTTCTTTAGCAATCGCAAAAGCTGCAGCGAATGCTACAAATCAACCATTATTTTCTTATCTTTATCCAGATGCAAATTTATTGCCAATGCCTTTAATCAACATTCTTAACGGAGGGGCACACGCTAACAACAAATTAGACATACAAGAATTTATGATTTTGCCAATCGCTGCCAATTCTATAAAAGAAGCGATACAGATAGGGGCAGAAGTTTTTCACAGTTTAAAAACATTGCTAGAAAAAGATGGCTTAAGTATTAGCGTTGGTGATGAAGGCGGTTTTGCTCCAAGTCTAAAATCTAGCGCGTCTGCGATTGAGTATTTAATTAAAGCAATCGAGCATTCAGGATTTACACCTGGTAAAGATATAGCTTTAGCATTAGACGCTGCGGCATCAGAATTTTACAAAAATAACAAATATATTTTAGAAGGAGAAAATTTAGAACTCTCATCACAACAAATGGTAAACTATTACAGTGACTTAATTAAAACATATCCCATTTTTTCAATTGAAGACGCAATGTCTGAAGATGATATTGATGGCTGGCAACTGCTTACCAAAGAATTAGGCAATAAAATTCAGCTAGTAGGTGACGACGTGTTCGTAAGTAATCCTGATATTCTAAGTAATTATATTGCCAAAAATATTGCAAATGCAGTTTTAATAAAACCTAACCAAATTGGTACTTTAACAGAAACATTAAAAGCTATAAGTATCGCTCATAAATCATCGTACCGAACAATATTATCACATCGTTCTGGCGAAACAGAAGATACAACAATAGCTCATATCGCTGTCGCAACACAATGCGGTCAAATTAAGACTGGCTCTATGAGCAGAACAGATAGAACTGCAAAATATAACGAATTAATACGCATCGAAGAGTTTTTAGGCGACAAAGCAAGATTTGCAAAGTTTAATAATTAATATATAATTAAATATAAAGATATAAAAATTAATATCTGTTATGTACGCCGTAAGAAAAGGAAGAAAATTCCAATTTAAAAAAATTATGCTAGTGTTCTTTGCAACTTTACTAGTTTTTTATTGCTTATATCAAGCTATAAATGGCGAACGTGGAATATCATCATTATTTTATCTATCTAAACAGCATAATATCTTAAAAGAAGAAATTGAAGTCCTAAGAACAGAACGCTTAGATATAGAAAATCGAGTTAATGCGCTAAAATCAGAGTCCTTGGATATAGACTTACTGGATGAACAAACCAGGAGAGTGCTTGGTTACGCCAGAGATGATGAGACTATTTATCTAGATCCTAATGAACCAGCTGAGTAACATAAATTTGGCGGTAACTAAGTGCTTCAGCAATATGACCTTTATTAACATTTTGTTCTTCAGCTAAATCAGCTATTGTTCTTGCTACTCTTAGTACTCTATTATAGCCTCGCACAGATAATTTGAATTTTTCTGCCGCCTTTTTTAAAAGATCTAACCCTTCTGAATTTGGCAAAGTAATTTCATATAATAATTCTCCATCTAATTCTAAGTTAGTTAAAATTCCAAAACTTTCAAATCTTCTCATTTGAATTTTTCTAGCGTTACTTACTCTTTCTCCTACAATCTTTGAACTTTCTTCCTTAATATTTCTAAATTCCTGAATTTCAACTGAAAGAATCATAGGAACATCTACAAATAAATCTATTCGATCAAAAATAGGACCAGAGATTTTGGCTTGATAGTCATGAGCACATCTTGGTGCTTTGCTACAAGCCCTTGAAGGATCAGACAAATAGCCACATTTGCATGGATTCATTGCTGCAATAAGCTGAAATTTTGCAGGATATGTGACATGACTATTAGCTCGAGAAATTAAAATTTTTCCAATTTCTATCGGCTGTCTTAATGAATCAATAACAGCTCTAAGAAATTCATCTAAGAATAAGACACCATTATGAGAAAGAGAAATCTCCCCAGGCGTAATTCTCTTGCTATGACCGCCACCAACCATTGAAACCATTGAACATGAATGATGTGGTGCCCTAAATGGTCTGGCAGTACTTAACTGACCATTATTAAGCTCACCAGCAATACTTGCGATCATGCTGGTTTCGAGAATTTCTGTCGGTAACATTTCTAGCAAAATTCCTGGTAAACGTGATGCAATCATTGATTTTCCTGACCCTGGTGGCCCAGACATCAATAAATGATGCCTACCAGCAGCTGCTATTTCTAAAGCTCTTTTAGCTAGCTTCTGACCTACAACATCTTTAAGATCAAGATGTTTTATGCTATTAGGCTCACTATAATTTGGTGTTGGCAATGCTAATAATTGTGTACCTTTAAAATGATTAATAATTGCTAGCAAATCTGAGGCAGCAACTATTAAATTGTTACCTGACCAAGCAGCTTCAGAACCATTTGCTACCGGACAAATCACTCCCATATTACGTTCATTTGCACCAACTGCTGCTGGTAAAACACCGGTTACAGGAAGCAATCTTCCATCTAAAGACAACTCCCCTAATATTAAATATTCTTGTAAAACTGACTGTGGAATAATTTTTAAAGATTCCAGTATACAACAAGCAATTGCTGCATCAAAATGACTACCCTCTTTCATCAAATCGGCAGGAGCAAGATTAATTGTAATTCTTTTAGGTGGCAAAGATAAAGCTAGACTATTAAGCGCAGATCGCACTCTTTCACGTGATTCACCAATAGTCTTATCCGGTATCCAACTATATTAAAAGCTGGCAATCCATTAGCCATATGCACTTGAACCTGCACATCAATAATGTCTAAGCCTTTAAATGTTAGTGTATTAACAGTTGAAATCATGTTCTATATTTCACTTTTTTATTTCAAACCATCACAACCTACACAAAATTCAAAGAGAAGTAAATAAGTTTACTTAGAGATTTGCAACTTTAGGTTATTAGAAAAACTATGAATTATTTACTAATTTCGTGTGAAACTAGTTGTAGTATAGTATATGCTATAGCTTTTTTACTTTGTAGCGTAGTGTGTAAAAATTGTTGAGATTGCTTGGTTAATATCGATACTTTATTAAGATCACTGCCAAAAACAGCGCTATTAGATACATTATTTACAACGACCATATCAAGATTTTTATCGATCAATTTCTTCTGTCCATATTCAAGCACATTATCAGTTTCAGCAGCAAAGCCAACAACAAAAGGTTTGCTTTTCATTTTTGTTATTTCTTTTAATATATCAACCGTTGGTTTAAGCTCTAATTGAATATTGTTTTGTTGTTTTTTTATTTTATTTTGATTTTTAACTACTGGCGTGTAATCAGCCACTGCTGCACAAGAAATAAAAACATCAGTTTTATCAATATGCTCAAAAACTTTATTTAACATGTCATTAGCAGAACTTATATTTTCTATTTTAATACCGGAAGCTCTAATAAAACTTGTTGGGCCACTAATTAATACAACCTCTGCACCCATTTCTTGAGCAGATTGCGCTATTGCATAACCCATTTTGCCAGAGCTAAAATTTGAGATATACCTTACAGCATCAATTTGTTCTATTGTTGGACCAGCAGTAATCACAATTTTTTTTCCAGAAAATAATTTTCTATATGCAAATAATTGTTCTACGCTTTCAATAATTTCCACTGGTTCTAACATACGACCATAACCATAATCACCACATGCTTGCAATCCTTCAGTAGGACCAATAATTCTTATATCATTATTTTGTAATTTTTGAATATTTTGCTGAGTGAAGAGATTGTGCCACATTTGCTGATTCATTGCTGGTGAGATTGCAATCATACTACCAGAAGCAATGCATGTAGATGAAAGTAAATCATCTGCAAATCCTCCTGCTAACTTTGCAATAAAATTTGCACTCGCAGGGGCAATTAATATTATATCAGGAAATCTTGCCAGCTCTATATGAAGCGTTTCATTATTTAGGTTGAATAGGTCAGAAGCTTTATAAACATCATCTGTTCCAAGAGCTTTTTTTAAAGACTCTAATGAAATGAAATACTCTGCAGCTGCTGTAAGTACTATTTTTACTTGCGCTTTTTTTGATGATAATTGTTGAACTAAATCAATACATTTAGTAGCAGCAATACTGCCAGTGATTCCTAAAATAACTTTCTTATTCTTGAGCATAAACTAAACTTTCAATAGCTAAATTTAATACATGATCAATAACTTGCTCTTGAATATCATGGCGATCACCCTTAAGCATTAACTCTTTAACTCTTAAAGATTCATTTCCAATATTTACAGCTATATAAATTAACCCTACCGGCTTACCGCTACCATCATCATTAGGACCTAAAAGTCCTGTTGTTGCTATACTTAGATAATTGTCTTGATTGCTATTCAAATTCTGAGCCATTAATATGGCAACCTCAAAACTCACAGCACTATAACTTTCTAAGATTCCTTTTGGTATGTTAAATAAATCAATTTTAGCATTATTTGAATAACTAACTATAGCTTTATCAAAAAATTCAGATGAACCAGGTAGATATGTAAAGTAAGTAGCTAATAAACCACCTGTACAAGATTCCGCGACACTAATCTTCAAATTATACTTAGCACAATAATCAAAGATTTTTTTAACAAGATTAAGATGCTTAGCCTGGATCATTTTGTTGTAAAATAGTCTACTATATAGATTAAACAAGCATCATATATAACAATAGCAAAAATTGCCGCCATCACATCATCTAACATTATACCAAACCCATCTTTAATTTTTTTATCAATCCAGTTTATTGGCCATGGCTTTAGAATATCAAAAATTCTAAATAAAATAAAACTTGTAGACATACTAAAAATTATAAGAAGATCTATCGGAACAAAATTATTTAAAAACATAAAAGAAAAAGGAATCGTTAAAAAAATTGTAAGCATTTGTCCCACAATTTCATCTATGACTACTTCTCTAGGATCCATGATTCCGGTTAGTTTAGAATATTGACCAGCGCTATAAGTTCCAATTGCAAAGATTACTAATGTTGAAATTAATGAAAATATTATGCAAAAAGATATAATCTCCTTTTCAGCGAAAAACGCATGATGAATAGCAATCGCTAAGCTAAGGATATAATAAGCAACAGGAAATGCTGCAATTGAACCAATTGTTCCAGGAATTTTTGGTATCTTGCCTAAACCAAAGAATGTCGAAATTAAAAAATGTATATTATAATATTGTAAAGTTTTCATTTATCATTTTGTTTTCTAATGAAAGCAGGAATATCATCTAAATCATTAACCTCATAAGAGTCTGTAAATCCAGATATACGATCTTTTTGAGTTATTTTTGCAACAGGACTGATTGGATCATCAGAGCCTGAATTTTTAATTTTCCCAAATAAGCCTGATAAGCTAAAGAAACTCTTTTTTTCAGGCTTTTTATCTACTTGATCATCTGACTGATCAATATAGACATTTAATTCTTCAGATGTATCAAGATCCTCTTCTTGGCCATTTGTAAGATCATCTAATTCTTCATCCAATTCTATCAATGCATCTAACACTTCTTCTTCTAATGATTGATTGTTTTGTAAAATTTGATTATTCATTTTTCCTGAATCAATACCAGTTGCAACAACAGAAACTCTGATTTTACCATCAAGATTAGCATTGAAAGTAGAACCAAAAATGATATTTGCATCTTCATTTTCTATTTCTTCTCTAATTCTATTAGCCGCTTCATCAACTTCAAACAATGTCATATCATGACCGCCAGTAATGTTAATCAGTACACCTTTGGCACCTTTCATTGATGAATGCGCAAGTAATGGATTAGCAATCGCCGCTTCTGCAGCTTTTACAGCTCTACCCGATCCTTCGGCTTCACCAGTTCCCATCATTGCTTTACCCATTTGACTCATGGTGGTTTTAATGTCTGCAAAATCCAAATTAATCAAACCTGGCATAATCATTAAATCTGTAATACCTCTAACACCAGCATGTAAAACATCATCAGCCATTTTAAATGCATCAGCAAAAGTAGTATTTTCATTAGCAATTCTAAACAAATTTTGATTTGGAATAATAATTAAGGTATCAACATGTTTTGCTAATTCCTCAATACCTTTCTCTGCAATACGCATACGGTTTGAGCCTTCAAAAAGAAATGGCTTTGTAACAACACCAACTGTTAATATACCTGAAGATTTTGCTGCTTTAGCAATAATTGGTGCAGCTCCGGTACCAGTACCTCCCCCCATACCTGCAGTAATAAACACTATGTTACTTTGTCCTAAGTGCTGCATAATATCATCTAAAGACTCATTAGCTGAAGAGGCGCCCACTTCAGGACAAGCTCCAGCACCAAGACCACGAGTTTCTTTTTTTCCAAGTTGAATCTTTCTCGGAGCTAATGAATATTCCAAGGCCTGAGCATCTGTATTAGTAACAACAAATTCCGCACCTTGCAATTTAGCATTTATCATATTATTTACAGCATTACCTCCTGCTCCGCCAACCCCTACAACTGTTATGATTGGTTTAAGAATTATGTTTTCAGCTGCTTGTAAATTGATTGTCATAAAACACCTAAGATATTTAAATAAAGTTAATAAGATTTATTCTTTTTAGTGATTATAAAGTACAACTTATTAATTTTGTAGTGAAATATTCGTAGAATTATAAATTTTGTATAAAATTCTCTATATCTTGAGAACTTTGTATTGACGTACCCAAAATACTTGGTTCTGTTTTTTTGAACAGACCGGTTAGGACTTTGCCTGAACCAATTTCAACAACATTATCAACTCCTAAAAGACTTAATTCTAAAATAGTTTCTCTCCACCTTACCATTCCAGTTACTTGTTTAACTAATAGTTCTTTAATATCATTTTTATTACTTATAGGTTTTGCGGTAAAATTAGCAATCACTGAAACACTCGGATTATCAACATGTACTGTTTCAAGTGCCAATTCTAAAGCATCTTGAGCTTTTTTCATTAATTGGCAATGAAATGGTGCACTTACATTTAATTTTATTGTTTTGTAACCTCTTATTATTGATAATTTAATTGCTTCTTCTACTGCTTCCTTCGTTCCACTTAGAACTTGCTGTCCAATCGAATTATCATTAGCAACTTGGCATACACCAATTTGTGCAGCTTGTACTGCAATTTCTTGTACAGAAGACATATCAGCACCAAGTATTGCAACCATTGCACCATGGCCTAAAGGCACTGCTTCTTGCATAGCTTTACCTCTAATTTTTAACAATTTTGCACAATCAGACAAAGAAAAAACACCAGCAGCAGTAAGAGCAGTAAATTCTCCCAAAGAATGACCAGCAACATAATCACAAATTTCTGGCAATTTTTTTCTTGATTGCTCTTCTATCACTTTTAAAATTGCAATTGAACATGCCATTAATGCCGGTTGAGCATTTTCAGTTAAAATCAGCTCTTCTGCAGGCCCTGATAAAATAATACTCGATAAATTCTGACTCAAAGCATCATCTACCTCCTGCATAACCATTTTAGCAATCGGAAAATTATCAACTACATCCTTGCACATACCCACTAATTGAGAACCTTGACCTGGAAAAACATAAGCTCTTTTCATAATAAATCCTAAATAATTATAATTACATAAAACTTTTGCCATAAAACGCTAGCTTTTTCAAGGTATATTGTTTAATCTGGTCAAATAGTTTTTACCTTAATTTGTATTTTAATTATGTTTGACGGACTAAGTAATAATTTAAACAAAATCTTTAACAAACTAACCGGCAAAGGTTTTTTAAAGGAAGAAGACATTGACTTAGCTTTACGCGAAATTCGAGTAGCACTTTTAGAAGCAGACGTTTCTTTAGCAGTAGCCAAAGAGTTTACTAAAAAAATAAAAGATCAGGCTTTAGGCAAAGAGATAATAAAAAGCGTATCTCCAGGACAAATGGTTATTAAAATTGTTAATGACTGCTTAATAGAGTTATTAACGCATGAAAATAGCAAACTAAATCTTTCGGCAACTCCCCCTGCAGTTTTCATGATGGTTGGTTTACAAGGTGCAGGTAAAACTACTATTTGTGCTAAAATTGCAAATAAATATAAGAATAATAAAAAAATATTATTGGCATCATTAGACATTTACAGGCCTGCTGCAAAGGACCAGCTAGCAGTGCTGGCAAAAACAGCAAATGTTAGCTCTTTAGAAATTATTGAAAATGAATCTCCAATTGAAATTACTAAAAGAGCACTCAAAGAAGCTAAACTACAATCATATGATTTATTGATCTTAGATACTGCCGGTAGGTTGCATATAGAAGATGAATTGATGGATGAACTAATTAAAGTCAAAACTCTTGCAAAACCTATTGAAACATTGCTTGTTGCTGATAGTTTAACAGGACAAGACGCGATTAACGTTGCTAAAAATTTCAATGAAAAAGTTGGTATTACCGGAATTATTTTAACTAGAATAGATGGTGATTCTAGAGGCGGTGCAGCTTTAAGTATGAGCTTTGTATCGAATTGTCCAATTAAACTTTTAGGTACTGGTGAAAAATTATCAGAATTAGAAGAATTTCATCCAGATCGAATCGCATCTCGAATTCTTGGCATGGGTGATATAGTTTCCCTGGTAGAAAAAGCTTCTGAAGTTATGGATCAAAAAGCTTCTGAAAAAATGATGGAGCAAATTAAGAAAGGACAGTTTGATTTGAATCATTTAGCCGATCAGCTAAGAAATATGAATAAAATGGGTGGCATAGGTAATATCATCAGCATGATCCCAGGTCTGGGTGGTTTGAAAGATAAAATAGCAGATGCAAAAATTGATGATAAAATGATTGCCAGGCAATTAGCTATTATTTATTCAATGACCAAATCGGAAAGACGTAATCCAAAAATTCTAAATGCTTCAAGAAAAATTAGAATCGCTAATGGCTCCGGAATGAAAGTTTCTGATGTTAATCGCTTACTTAAACAACACATGGAAATGGCTAATATGTTTAAAAAATTTGGCGGCATGGATCAAAAAGCAATGATGCGCAGCGGGATTAAAAATTTATTTAACTAGAGCTTTTCTTGACATTTTTACTGTTTATAGCTATTTTTTATTCATCTTCAGGGTGAGGTGTAATTCCTTACCGGCGGTATTTTTATTAAAATTAAAAGAGCCCGCGAGCGCTTTTTTCTAAGAGAAAAAGGTCAGCAGATTTGGTGACATGCCAAAGCCGACGGTTATAGTCCGGATGAAAGAAGATGACTAATTTTGACAAAATTTGCTTATTAAGTATTTATCGATGTATGTGTAAGCAGCATCCATGATACTAATGGTTGTGTTGTTCTACTTTAGTCAAACCCTGCGATTTTTAAATTGAGGGCTTGACTATGAAAACTGAGAATTCGCTTACAGAATTCAAATTAATTTGGCGACTAATTACCCCATTTTGGCAATCTGAACAAAAATTAAAAGCTTGGTCAATGTTACTGATAATATTGACCTCAAATTTACTAATTGTTTATGGATTCGTTGAAATCAATCAATGGAATAATAAATTATATAGCGCTTTACAAAATGGCAATCAACATGAGTTTTTTAAACAAGCTCTAATTTTTATTCCTATTGTTTTTTCCTTAGTTGCTGTTTTTAATATAAACGATTACTTTAAAAGTATCTTGAGTTTTACCTGGCGGAAATGGCTAACTGAGTATTTTTCACACAAATGGCTTAAAAATAATAATTTTTATCGTGTGATGCAACTCACACAAACCCCTGATAACCCTGACCAAAGAATTAGCGAAGATTTAAAGAACTTTGCTTTTAGTTCACTTGAATTATTTTTAGTGTTTTTTAAAGAAACTATAAATTTAATATCGTTTTCGGTAATTTTATGGAACTTATCTAGCAGTATTAATCTAAAAAATATTATAGGAATAGATATAGATATTTCCGGATATTTAGTATGGATTGCATTGATCTACGCTATCATTGGAACATATATAACTATTCTTATAGGTAAGCCATTAGTGCATTTAGATTACACCAGAGAAAAGTATGAAGCTAATTTTCGTTATTCATTAGTAAGAATTCGTGAAAAACGCGAAGAAATTGCACTTCATAAAGAAATAAATCCCGAAATTCATAATTTAAAAAATTGTTTTGATAATATTAAAGCTAATTTTTATGCGATAGTGGTACGTACTTTTTATTTAGATATATGGCGCAATCTTTTTTATCATTTGGATACAATCTTTCCACTACTGGTAGCAGCACCAATGTTTTTCATCGGTATATTTACGCTTGGCACATTGATGCAAGTAGTTGATGCATTTAAACAGGTCAAAATTTCATTATCGGTAATAGTAAAGTCATTTACTATAATCAGTGCATGGCTTGCGACTTCTCAACGATTAATTCAACTTGAACAACATTTAGATCGTGCAAAAATTCAGCATAGACACAGTAAAATTTTAGTCACTATTTCCAGTGGAAAAAAATTAATTTGTGAAAATTTAACTATTACAACTCCAAGCGGTAAAGTTTTGATTAAAGATATAAGCTTTGAAATTAATTTAAACGACAAAGTTTTGATAACGGGTACAAGCGGTGTTGGAAAAAGTACATTAGTAAGAATTTTGGCTGGATTATGGCCGTATGGTTATGGGCAAGTGCTATTGCCATCTGAGCAAATTTTCTTTGTTCCGCAAAAATCATATATGCCAATCTCTACACTTAAAAATGCTCTAATCTATCCGTCAGAAATTAAGATTAAAGACGAAGAAATAATAAAATTATTAGAGTTGTTAAAAATTGATTACTTAACTCAGTCACTTCATATAAAACATGATTGGGGTATGGTTTTATCTCCTGGCGAGCAACAACGTATTTCAATTATTAGACTACTGATACATAAGCCAAAGTGGGTCATTATGGATGAACCAACTTCATCTCTAGATGATGATTTGCAAGAAATTGTGTTTAAATTGCTTAGTGATTATCTGAAAAACTCAGCAGTAGTTACTTTAGCCCATACAAAGAAGTTAAAGAAATATCATAGCAAGCAAATAAACATAAACAAATTTATTTAACTAACCATTTCTTTTAACCTTATTATCATAGCCGCGCGTGCGCGAAGGCTTGCATAAGTTTCTTGCTTATCTTTATCTTCAACATAATTTGCAAAAACAATAGTACGATTACCTTTTTGAACCCAACCAACAAACCAACCAAATTGAAGATCTGTTTGCTTTGTTCTGTCCTTGTTCCACTGATCACCATTACCTGTTTTGCCATAAAGCTTCCAACCATTGGGCAGCTCTTCGATAAAAGTAATATTCTTAGTCATTTGTTGAGATCTAAGGCTCACCGGCAATTTGTTATCAATTAGCTTTTGTAAAAAGACAACCTGTTCTTCTGGGGAAATATGCAAAGAGCTTGATATCCAAGGTCTAGAGCCATTATCTTTGTCTTTATATCCTGCAATATCTTGATTGCCGTAATCAAATTTTGTGACATATTCTTGAAATTTTGGCATTCCAAGCTTTTTCACTATATACTGAGAAACCCATACACAACTATTCTTCATAAATAAACTAGGATTATGAGGTTGTTTCCATTTTTCTAGCCAATCTTCATAACCTTCTTTAAATGGTAATTCAGGATGAGTTTCATCAATAAAAATCCCTTCATTATATGCCATTAAACTAAGAGCAATTTTGAAACTAGAATTAGGAGCATGTCGTGATTTACAATTTCCTTCGCTCACTATAATTTTGTTGCTTTCTTTTACTAAAAAGCAATTTCCATCAGCAAAAGCAAACTTACTTAACAATAACCCAATACTTAAAAATAAAAACGCTGTTTTCATAATCCCTTAAATAAATTTTAAGTGATATTAAATAAATATTTAATATATGTAAAGAGTAATAAAATACAAAAAGAGGAGCTTTGTGCTCCTCTTTTTTAATTTGGTAATAGTGAAAGAGTGAAATTAGAAATCCATTCCGCCCATTCCACCCATTCCACCCATTCCTGGTGCAGCACCGGCAGGTTTATCATCTTCCGGCTTGTCAGTAATTATTGCTTCAGTAGTAATTAATAATCCAGCAACTGATGCCGCATCTTGTAATGCAGTACGAACAACTTTAGTTGGATCTATAATACCAGCTTTAATCATGTCTACATATTCAAGAGTTTGGGCATCATAGCCAAAATTAGTATCTTTGCTATCAAGCAATTTACCCACTACAACCGCACCATCAATTCCTGCATTTTCAGCAATTTGACGTAATGGAGCTTGTAATGCTTTACGCACTATATTGATACCAGCTTTTTGATCTTCATTAGTAATTGCTAACTTATCTAGGATACGTGCTGCATAGAATAATGCTGTGCCACCACCAGGTACGATACCTTCTTGTACCGCCGCTCGTGTTGCATTTAGAGCATCTTCAACTCTATCTTTGCGTTCCTTAACCTCAACTTCAGTTGCACCACCAACTTTTAAAACAGCAACACCGCCTGAGAGTTTTGCTAAGCGTTCTTGAAGTTTTTCTTTATCATAATCAGAAGTTGATTCAGCGATTTGATCGCGAATTTTTTTACAATGAGTATCAACGTCTTTTTGATCACCATTGCCATCAACGATAGTCGTGCTTTCTTTAGAAACGGTAACTTTTTTTGCTTTACCAAGCATATCTATAGTTACGCTTTCTAATTTCATGCCAATATCTTCACTGATAACTTGACCGGCTGTGAGAATAGCAATATCTTCCAACATCGCTTTTCTACGATCACCAAAACCTGGCGCTTTTACTGCACAGATTTTCAAACCACCACGTAATTTGTTAACGACTAAAGCTGTTAATGCTTCACCCTCTACATCTTCAGCAATTATCAATAAAGGCTTACCAGTTTGAACGATTGATTCCAATAATGGCACCATTGGCTGCAAACTTGAAATCTTTTTTTCGAAAATTAAAATGAATGGATTTTCTAAATCCGCGATCATTTTTTCACTGTTGGTAACAAAATATGGTGACAGATATCCACGGTCAAAAACCATACCTTTTACTACATCAATTTCAAAACCAAAACTTTTAGCTTCTTCAACAGTAATAACACCTTCATGACCTACTTTATCCATTGCATCAGCAATCTTATCACCAATATCTTTATCACCATTAGCAGAAATTGTTCCAACTTGAGCAATTTCTTCTGTTTTACTAATTTTTTTACTTTTAGCTTTGATATCTTCAATAACTGCTGTCACCGCTTGATCAATGCCACGCTTTAAATCCATTGGATTCATACCAGCAGCAACTGCTTTATTACCTTCGCGAGTTATTGCTTGAGCAAGCACAGTAGCAGTTGTTGTTCCATCACCAGCAATATCATTAGTTTTACTAGCAACAGATTTAATTAATTGAGCACCAACATTTTGGAATTTGTTGTGTAACTCTATTTCTTTAGCAACAGTTACACCGTCTTTAGTTACCCTTGGTGCTCCATAACTTTTATCTATCACTACGTTACGACCTTTAGGACCAAGTGTGACTTTCACAGCATCAGCAAGTATGTCAACCCCTTGCATCATTAGTTCGCGTGCTTTTGCACCATGTTCAATTAATTTTGCACCCATAATATTACTCTCCGATTTATTGTTATTAAAATTATTCTACAATGCCTAAAATGTCTGATTCTTTGACAATCAACAATTCTTTATTATCAATTTTGATTTCAGTTCCAGCCCATTTGCCAAACAGAACTTTATCACCAACTTTAACTGATAAAGGTTTTCTCTTACCTGTTTCATCTATAGAACCATCACCCACAGATATTACTTTTCCTTGCGTTGGTTTTTCTTTAGCTGTATCAGGAATAATAATACCGCCAGCAGTTTTTTCTTCTTGTGGCATTACTTCTATCGCAACACGATCATGTAATGGTTTAAAATGCATAATAATAACTCCGCTATTAATTGTTAAACAAATCGATTTTTACTTGTGTGAAATTATATCACACTATACACCTCAGCATATAAGTGTCAATTTATAACATTTCAAGTAGTAATTAATATTATTTGGTACTATTTTTATAGTCACTTGAATAAATAATCGGTAACTTTGATGAATAATTCTTTGATTTTAAGACCTAGAAGGTTGCGCTATAATCCAACGCTTAGAGAGATGATTAAAGAAACCAGGTTGAATATAAATAATTTTATCATGCCTTTATTTATCAGGCATGGCGAAAATCTGAAAATTCCTATTTCTTCAATGCCCGAACAGTTTCAGTTCAGTATTGATAATCTTGAACCTGAAATTAAAGAAATTGTTGATCTTGGTATTAAATCAGTAATTTTATTTGGTATACCAGAAAAAAAAGATGGTATTGGTTCAGACTCACTGAGTGAAGAAGGTATTATTGCGCAAGCAGTTAAAAAAATTAAAAAACTTGCTCCTAGTCTTTTAGTAATAACTGATGTTTGTATGTGCGAATATACTGATCATGGACATTGCGGAATCATTGCCAATGAAGACGTGCATAATGACCAAACATTACCAATACTTGCTAAACAGGCCTTAACTTTTGCTAAGGCAGGAGCTGATATTGTAGCACCAAGCGGAATGATTGACGGTATGGTTGCTGCTATTAGAGAGTCGTTAGATGATAATAATTATGATCATATTCCTATCCTGAGTTATTCTATTAAATATGCTTCCGCATTATATGGACCATTTAGAGTTGCTGCTGAAGGGGCACCAAAATTTGGTGATCGTCGCAGCTATCAGGCAGATTATTGTAATATAAATGAAGCAGTGAAAGAAGTAGCTCTGGATATCGAAGAAGGTGCAGATATGGTGATGGTAAAACCGGCTCATACATATCTAGACGTGATATATAAAATCAAACAAACATATCCGGAAATCCCTTTAACTGCTTATCATACTAGCGGTGAATACGCTATGATTAAAGCTGCTTGTCAAAATGGCTGGCTGGATGAAAACCAAACTGTAATTGAAATTTTAACTGCCATCAAACGTGCCGGTGCTGATATTATTATTAGCTATTATACTAAATACTTAGCAAAGATTTTATAGTATTCTTACATGTTAAAAAGATCTAATTAACTATTGATTCTTACAAAACGTAATACCTTGCCATGAATCTTATAAATTGTATCTAGGTTTAATACTAAACTCTATATAAATATTTAAAAGTATCAACCAAATGCTGTAAACCTGGGTCAAAATTGAGCACATCTTTAATAGCTTCGTCTGTCCAATAATCCCGAGCAAATTGTTCTTTAGTTTTTAAGTCGATGTCTTTGCGCATCCATAATGCGTCTCCTGTTTGTATCGCTTTCATAATAAGATTATTTTTTGTTAATTCTAATGCCCAAGCAAAATTCCAATAAGTGCGTACAAAATCAATTTTATGTTGATCATTAAATCTTAAAAATTGGACAAAATGGAAAGTCGGCACACTATAATATTCCAACTCAAAACTCACAAAGCCAACATTTGTTTCAGAATTATAAAGTGTCGCTTTTGGAGTTGCACTTTTTACAAAATGCATCCACCAAAAGTTATTATAATTCACATACCAACTTAAAGGAATTGTGTCTACTGGGCATACCAACACTCCTTTAGGATCATGCATTTCCATATCAAGATGTTTTACATGATAACTTTCAGCATATTTTTTAACAAGATCGATCATATTTTTCTTCTATATAAGTTTTTATCTATATGCGTATTAACATAAAATTTAAACACTGAAATTTTACTTTGATTATCTAATTTAATATAAGCTGCTAAATCTTTTTGCATATGATCAATAAATTTAACTACTCCTATAACTCCTAATTCAAGAGATTTTTCTTCTCCAATAGTATGCTCAATATCAATAGTATGAACTTGCTTAAACCATTCATTAAAATCATCACAATAATTATATATATTTGTTATTTTGGTTATTGTATTTTCCAGCTCATTACATTGAAAATTTTGAGCAAAATAATCTGTTTGTACATGTTTATTTTGAAAAATTGCTTTAAAAACTGGATAAATTTGCGTATTCTCGAAATTAATCATAGATCAATACCTTCCTTAAGTGCCCAACTGCAACGCATATTGAGCATTGTCCATCTTAAATTATTATTAGGAATTAGAAATCCTGGTATACCACGTTTATACATGAAATCTATAGTCTGATTAGAGATTTTCTTAGCTACTAGTTTTTGATCAGGTTTGTAATCATCTGGCCTAGAAGGAATCATAATTGTTATAGTATTTTCTTCTTGTTCAATAATTTCAAAATCAACATTAGCAATAGAGGAGGCTTCAATACCATGAAGCTCACACATAGCTTCTTTAGGATTGTTCATCACATAAGCACGATATTCAGCATTATTTCTCAATTTATTATAAAAATCTTCAACAAAATTTTTATTAGAGGCCATACTAAATCTCCATCTTAGGTAAGCTATTACGTAACAGAAATAAATTAAATTTTAAGGCAATAGGTGCAAACCAAATAAAAAAATTACCGCTAGACCAAACATCCATTTCTTCAGGAATATCTATTTGATTAGGTTCATCATTTTGTTTTATAGGTGGAATAGATAGATAAATGGTGTCTTTTTTTTGCACAATAATACGTAATTTAAAACCTTCTGGCACAACTATACCTTTAGACTTTAAAGCATTAATAGGGTCATCATTTAATGCCTTTTCAAACTTTGGATCATCCCAAGCTTGTTTAGTTAAGTAATATTCAAAATCTTTTTCTATCATATTTTATGCCAAATTATAAAGATTTAAAAACTTGTTTAAGTTCAGGATGCTTATTTACTAAATTTTTAAAATGTGATAGATCCCAAAATGAGTTAATATAAATAATTTTTCCAAACTGATTTGCATTAATAACCTGAATAGCTGAAACTTTTGCTTCTCCTGATTTTACTTTATAATATACATCAAAAACAGCAACCCCTTGTAATTCGTCTGCTTTTTCATTTTTCCAATTTTTATAAATTAGCTGAGTACAAATTATATGATCAACATACGAAAACCAAGGCTTCAGACCTACAGCAAATTCATTTAAATATCTAGTTCCTTCTGCAGGACATATTTGTGTACCATTAGGTTCAAATATAGATGTACTAATATTGAACTTTTGGAGTTGATCAACGTATTCTTCGATAACATTCATATCGCTTTTATTATCAATAATTAGTAAATACTCTACTAAAAATTATATTGTACAATTAAAAAGGTCAACAAGTAAATCTCATTTTAGTGAGAATTTTTTTAGGTTATATTTGATCACAATCACTATAACTAAATAGAAATTATTAACGTAAAATAATGCTACTTTTAAAGAAATAATTTGATTCTATAGCAATAGCTATGTTAGCATATTGCAGAATATGTAATTTAAATCTATTTGACTAAAGATAAGTACTTTCAACGATTCGAAGTATTAAAAACTTCTATAACTAATGGCTAAAAGCTTACTGACTCAATTTTGCATAACTTTGCTTATATAAACTGCACTATAACATACATGAATTCATTTATGTAAGTCCCCCTAAGCAAAAAAATGAAAATATTTTTCTGCATTTATAAAACAACTCAGGTAAGATTTACTAACATATCAATCTAGTAAAGGTCTTAGTCCTTTAGTAATCGGAATCTCTATTATGCTTGTACCTTTGAATCTTAGTGCTTCTTCGAATGCCGATTCAATTTCTTGCTTTGTAGAAGCATTAGCTATTGCAGCACCATAGCCCTTACCAAGCGATGTAATATTAATCCCAGGCAAATCTAACCAAGGCACATTTGGTGTTTTCTCTAGAATAGCAAATTCTTTTAAAACTGCGTATTCTTCATTTCTAAGTACAATAAAAATTACACGTGCATTTTGCTGAACACCGGTATAAATGCTCTGAACGCAATACTGAAATGAACCATCTCCTATAATTGCAATTACAGGTCGATTTCTATTTGTTCTTTCTTAAGCTATAGCTAAGCCAATAGCAGCCGGCATATCCCAGCCAAGACCACCAGATGCAAAAGTGTAAAAACTATCTGGTTTGTTAGTCTTTATCTGCCTGCGTAACTCTGTAACATTAGAAGGCTATTCTTCAACTAAAATGAATTCTTTTGGGCAAAGAGGTGATAAAATAGCAAATACCGCATCTGGAGCAAGAGGCAGAGTATCAAAATCAGGCTGAATATGAGTTTTTTTTGCAAAAACTTTTGATGCCTGAGATCGCTTGTTAATAAGAGGAATAATACTCTCAAGAAATAAAAGGCTATCTGATACTAAACTGTAACCAACAGGAGCTTTTGAAGACATATTTGGATCATCAGTTATATGCAGTAAATTGACACCTGTTGGGAGAAATTGACCAGGTACAAAAGGATAATACCTAAAAACTGGAGCGCCTATTACAATCACTAAATCATGTCCTATAAGTTGTTCAGCAAATGGTCCAATTGCTGCAGGTAAAGAGCCAGCATAAAGATCGTGGTTTTCCGGGAATGGTGTTTGTTCTGCAAATAGTGCTGCTCAAACTTTAGCATTAGGAAAATTCTTGAGAAATGTTTCCTCAGTAGAACCTGGATTGCCAACTATCGTAGTGAGTTCTAATTTACGTAATAGATCAAAAGTAATATCTTTGACGGTTTTCATTTTTACCTCCAATAATGCTAAAACCTTAAATAATTAATATATTTATAATTATTACATATTTTTAAACAAGTAAAAATAGCTTTTTACTTAAATAGTTTCACTCTATGGATAATGTTCTTATTTTATAAATATAAAATACAATAACTCCTAAATCTTTTACCTAAAATTCATTGTTACTATCAGAATAATTGCTACCTCTTGCTTATAAACTAATAAAATATGATAAAAGACCAATTTAAACAGTCTTTACAGAGATAAAGTTAGAATTGTCTATATTCTTATAATCATGGCCAATGACATCAAGCTCACGTTTGTTTTTTTTATTTGTACTTTGAATAACATAATATATAGATTGTAAAGTACTTTTAAGCGCAGATTCTACATTAAAAGAACTCAAATAATATCCAAGCATTAATGCTGAAAACAAGTCGCCAGTTCCGTTTGGATAAATACTGAAATCAACTAAAGGTGTTTGTCCTAATAAATATTGAGTACCATCTGATAGAAAAACATACATCTTATCTGCTGGCAAATCATTACTTCGAAAACTAGTTATAATAAAAATTTTTATACCTAATTTATGAAAATATAATGATGCTGTTTTTGCATCTTCAATAGTATTAATTGAAAAACCATATAAGAGCTCTGCCTCAAAATGATTGGGAGTAATAATCGTTGCATTAGATAAAGCATGATTTTTAAAAAAATCAGCTATACCTTCTTTAACAAAAATACCTCGACCAAAATCTCCTATAACCGGATCACATAGATAAATCAAATTTGGATTATTATGGCGTAACTCGCGCACAGTTGATAAAATTATTTCGCCTATAGAGCTATCACCAAGATAGCCTGATAGTATAGCTTTACAACTATCCATTATTTCTAAGTCTTTGATTCCCTGAATAACCTGCTTGATATGGTCTGCGCTGAAAATCTCTCCTCGCCATTTACCGTAGCCAGTATGATTAGAAAATTGAACTGTGTTAACCGGACACACATCATATCCCAGAGATTGAAGAGGAAAACATGCAGCTTTATTTCCAACATAACCATAAGCTACATGTGATTGAATTGATAAAATCATCTATTGCTCTAAAATTAAATCTTGAATAACCATCTCTGGAGTCTCTCTTCCATTCCAACAATTGATAGTTAAGCTCACTATTAAAGTCAAGCCAAAGCGTTGCTTTGAGAGTAACACTTCACTTAGCGGATTATCAATAGCTCTAAATGCCATAGCTTTTATTTTATAATTACTACTGCCATCGCTCAAAATGCAGCTAACATGATCTCTACCAACTATATCAGCTTTAATTATATTAACCCCGCTTACCATAAATCTTGGCTGATAATTATCGTTACCAAATGGACCTAGTTTTTCGATTAAATTAATTAACGCTAAGTCAGTAGAATTTAGCGTTAGATAGGCATCAAAATAATTTAATACATTGCTAGAAAGCTGTTTATAAGACTGATTAAATTTTTGACAAAAAAATTCCTTTAGTTCGGTTATTTTATCACTACTTACGGTAAAACCAGCAGCCATAGCATGACCTCCGCCTCCGACTAACAAACCATCAGACTTAGCTGAAATCACAGCATCACCAAAATCAATACCAATAATTGATCTGCATGATGCTTTACCTATACCATCAGCTAAGGATATTACCGCTGTTGGTTTATTAAATTTATCTTTTAGTCTGCTGGCAATAATACCTATTACTCCAGGATGCCAGTCTTCGCCTACTACAAAAATAATTGGATCAGTTTTAGCAGTTTTTTCTGCTTGTAAAGTAGCTTGCTCTAATACTAATAATTCTATCGCTTTTCTTTCTTCATTATATCCACTTAACTGTTTAGCAAGTTCAATAGCTCTCGTATAATCATTGCAAGAAAGCAGCTCGGCTCCTAAAGGTGATTGGCCTACTCTCCCTCCTGCATTTATTCTAGGACCAAGAACAAAACCTAAATGATAAACAGATACAGCACTTGTAATACCAGCAACCTCTACCAAAGCACGTAAACCTATATTCTGGCCATTATTTATGACCTTAAGACCTTGTCTAACCATAGCTCTATTTAGGCCAGTAAGTTGCACTTGATCACACACTGTTCCAAGCGCTACAAGATCTAAAAAATGTAATAAATTAGGCTCTTTGATTTTTAGAAAATAGCCTTCTGTCTTTAGATGCTTTGTTAAAGCAACTATCAGTAAAAAGCTTACCCCTACAGCAGCTAAATATTTGAAATCTGAAACTTCATCAGCACGGTTAGGATTTATTACAGCTAATGCTTCAGGCAAAGCAATATCGCCAATATGATGATCGATCACTACCAAATCCATTCCAAGTTGTTTTGCAAAAACAATTGGCTCATATGAAGTAGTTCCACAGTCAACAGTAATAATTAAATCTATTCCTCTTTTTTTTAGTGTTTGGAAGGCTTCGATATTCGGTCCGTAACCCTCTAAAATACGGTCAGGAATATAAACTTCTATATCTACTCCTATACACTCAAAATATCTTTTTAATAGAGCAGAAGAAGTAGCTCCATCTACATCATAATCACCAAAAACTGCGATTTTTTTATTACTCGCTATTGCCTGAGATATTATTACAACAGCCTTATCCATATCTAAAAGATGAAACGGATCAGGTAATAAATCTTTCAACTTGGGCTCTAGAAAATTAGATACATTATGAACACTAATGTTACGGCTAGATAATATCTGTGCAAGCACATAAGGTAAGCCTGTTTTTTGAGTTATATGTAGAGCTTCTTTAGAATCGAACGCCGCATGCGTCCATTTTTTGTTTTTAACCGATTTAAAAACCTTATTATCAACTGCTAAATCAATAATCATACTAATCTAAAGTTTTAAATAACCTGTGCTCGGTTCTGATATGACGAATAGTTTTATTCTGTGCTCTCATAGCAATAGAATGAGTAAAAACACTGCCGTTACCGGAAAATTTTACACCATCAAGAATTGAGCCACTAGTTACACCAGTTGCAGCAAACATAATATCGTTGCCTCTAACCATTTCATGTATTAAATATTTTTTATTAAGATCACTAATTCCCATAAGATTAGCACGCTCTTTTTGTCTCTCATCATCAAACAATAAACGACCCATCATCTGCCCACCTGTAGTACAAAGAGCTGCTGCTGCCAAAACTCCTTCAGGAGCTCCCCCTATTCCCATGTACATATCAACGCCACCTCCTGGTATTGCTGTAGAAATTACGCTAGCTATATCACCATCGTTAATCAAACAAATTCTTGCTCCTGATTCACGAACTTTTGCTATTAATTCCTTATGCCTATTTCTACTTAAAATAACAACAACTAAATCTTCAATATTACAATTTCTTACTTTAGCCAGATTAGAAAGATTTTGTTTCGGAGTACTGTCCAGATCAATAATTTGCTCATTATAATGATGACCAATAGCTATTTTTTCCATATATACATCCGGCGCATTGAGTAAACCTCCACCTTCACTCATAGCAATTACAGCCATAGAATTAGGACCGCCTGTTGCACAAATAGTAGTGCCTTCCAATGGATCAAGCGCTATATCAATCTTTGGGCCAACACCAGAGCCAACTTTCTCACCAATATACAGCATTGGTGCTTTGTCTCTTTCACCCTCTCCGATTACAACTGTACCATCGATATTAATTTGACCAAGAGCTTTACGCATAGCAGTTACTGCCGCCTGATCAGCAGCTTTTTCATCACCTCTTCCCATAAAGTCATAAGCCGCAACTGCAGCAGCTTCAGTTACTCTTACAGCTTCAAAAGTAATATTTACATCTAACATAGAAGGAATTTTTAAATGATCTTTCTGCATAATTATCTCCCTATAAATTATTTATTTAGTAATATACTAATAAATAATTATCTTCAATTTTATTCTTGATTATCACATTACTTTGAAGGCATAGCTGGTGGCAAAGGAGGCGGTAAAATAGTACCACTATTATAAACCTCAACTGACTGATCTTTATTAACCCTTATAGTTTTATTCATTGTGCTATCAGGAGAAGATTTAGAAGCATCTGCTGATGAAGTTGACATTGATGGATTAACTTGAGTCGAGGTACTTGGCAATGGAGGAGTAATCGGCACATTTACAGAAGCCGCAGGCGGTTTAGTTGTAACATCTGGTAATGCAGGAATAGTTGGCGCAATAGCTTTAGTATCTGGCTTTACTGGAGGCGCAATATTTGCTATCGATGGCATTTTTGGTATAGACACAGAATTATCTAAAGGTTGAGACGCGGCTGGAGGTTGCTGGGCTTTATTCGTTGAAATTCCTAGATTAGAACTTAGTAGAGGTTTAGTTACTGTTGAAGTAGAAGGTAAGTCAATCTTTGGCAAAGGCTGCTTATTACTAGTTTGTGCATCTGTTACTTTAGTTTTAGTTTCAACCGAACCTTGAGGTAATTTATCTTTTGCATCAACACTACTAGAAACAGCGTTTGACTGAAGTTGTTTTAGCTTAGCTTCGATCTCTATTTTACTTGGACGGGCGCTGCTAACAACTTCTTTTTTAGATTGTTTTGCTGAGTTGATATTATTTTTTACCGCTGTTTTGGATTTATGTTCTATTTTTTTCAATTCTTGCTTTTTATTATCAATTAGTTTTTTATGCTCAATCTCTGAAGTTTTGCGTTTGGGTATATCTGATAATTCAGGATAAGACTTCTTTTTATGTTTACGATGCTGAACCTCATGCAACTTAACCTCTTTTGCTTTTGAGTGCCGAACGTTTAGATCTTCTGTTAGGCCAACCTGATAGTCTATGTCTGTTGGCTCCATATAATCAGGAGAAAGTTGGTTTAAAGAAATATCTTCTATAGGTGTATCATCAAAATTTTCATTGAATCTATATTCATTAATAACATTATTAACTTGTTGATTTTGAATTGACTGCTTTTGTTCTGCAATAAGATTACTATTTGCTATAGGCGTTCTTTTATTAATTGAATAATCTTTATGCCTTGGCTTTAAATAGCTACAACCAGCTAAACTAATTAAAAGTAAAATAAATATTATAAATCTCATTTCCAAAAATTCCCCAATGAAAATAAACTCATATCTGTCATTGTGCTATTCGTTTGTGTTTTATGCAAATAAATTCTGATTAAATATGACCATATCTACAAAAATTTACAACTATATTAGCTAATTTAACATTAGCATCCGTATATAAAGCTCTGGAATTATTGGCAGCAAAGATCAGCTTATCTTGATCTTGAAGCAATTCCTGAAGCAATTTTGCGCAATTATCAGGATTAAACTCCTGCTCATTAATTATCCATGCAGCTTTATGAGATTCTAGCATCTTAGCATTTAAATATTGATGATCGCCAATAGAATTTTTTATAGGAACTAATATGGATGGTCTGCCAATAGCTATTAATTCAGAAATTATTGACGCACCCGCCCTAGAAAAAACTATATGTGACTGTGCTAATAATTTGGGCATATTATCAAAAAACTTTTCAACAACAGCTTCAATTCCTAGCTCATTATATCTATCTTTAACAACAACTAAATCATCAATTCTGCATTGTTGAAAAACTTTTACTCTTTTCTGTAATTTTTGACTTAATAATGATAAAGCCTCCGGTAGTACTTTACTGAAAATTTTAGCACCTTGACTGCCACCGGTCACTACTATATTAATAGTTGAGTTAGATGTAGGAACCGTATAAGGTACATCTCTAAGGCGTTGTATATCTTTTCTTACTGGATTACCAACAATTTCTATTCGATTATCCATTTTATCTATACCAATGGTATTATTAAACGTTAATGCAATGATATCTGCCCATTTTATCAAAAATTTATTAGCAGTTCCTATGACGGCATTCTGCTCATGAATTATAATTGGAATGTGTAAAACTTTAGCAGCTAAAATACCAGGAACTGTAGTATATCCACCAAAACCAATAACTACATCAGGCTTATATGTAAAATGAATTTTTATTGAATAAATCACTCCAAGGACGATCTTAAAGAGTGAAATAATTTTAGTAAAAATATTACCTACAAAGCTTCTTGATGGCACTATTTTATAGCTTAGATATTTCGGCACTTGCGATTTGTAATTTAAAAAACGCTTATCTGCAAGGATTAAGCAATCATTATGACTTTCGTTTAAAACATCAGCTAATGCGAGGCCTGGGAAAATATGACCACCTGTTCCTCCAGTAACTATCACTACTTTAAGAGCTTTCTTCATTTAATTCTAGCTAGTATATAATTTTCTAGTTGGTAGAGTAATAATATTATATCTTTTTCGAGTAAATGACAACATCATACCTAAAGCAATAGAAATAGAAAAAACAGAAGAACCACCATAACTTATCAAAGGTAAAGTCATACCTTTAGTTGGTAGAAGATGCAGAGTTACGCCCATATTAAACGCAGACTGAATTCCTATTTGCATTAAAATCCCAGCCACGGATAAAATACTAAATTTATTGGTATCATTAGCAATGAGATATAAACCTCTAATTACTAAAATAGCAAACATTGATATCAAGAACAAACACGCTAAAAAACCAAGCTCTTCACCTACAACTGAAAAAATAAAATCAGTATGAGAGTCTGGCAAATGTTGCTTAATAATACCTTCTCCAGGACCAGTACCATATAGACCTCCATGTTTAAATGCTTGAATTGATTGATGTATTTGATAATTTTCAAAATTCTCAGGATTTAAAAAACTGTCTATTCTTCTTTTTACATGAGGTAATAAAAAATATGATATTAATGCTGTCATTATTCCAAGAAATGAAACTAATATCATCCAAAAAACCGATAACCCCGCTAAAAATAATTGTCCGATCCATATCAAAGTTATAGTCATTACCATACCAAAATCTGGCTGCAATATAAGCAATGATATAAAAAGCAGATAAATCAGTAATGATATTTTAAATGCTGGGAAATTATGATCTTCAAAACTAGCTGATAGGATCCAAGCAGTTACAACCGCAAATAAAGGTTTAGCGAATTCTGATGGTTGCAATGAAAAACCTAGAACCCCAATCCAACGTTTTGCACCTTTAATATCTGGCCCCCATAACAATACAGCTATTAAACAACCTAAGCATAATAGGAAACCTATAATAGCAATTCTTTTAACGGCGATAACAGGCAGAAATGAGAAAAAAATTATTAAGCTTAATCCTATAATTAGGTGCAAAATTTGACGCTTCATGAAATAAAACGGCTCTAGACCAATACGCTCGGCAACTGCTGGACTAGCTGTTATAACCATAATAATGCTAAAAGCAATAATAGTGAAAATCACCATCATAGAAATACGATCAACTGAAGACCACCATATCTCTAGTAAATTTCTCTTATATCGCTTATTATATTCTGTGTTATCAGAATTACGTGTCATAAAAGCTATTTAATTATAATGTTTTCTTTTTAATTTATGTGATATCATAATAAATATGGTCAAACAACTAAATATAATTATAAGGCTATGAAGAAATTTACCGTCCCTTGCAATTTTAATGGTGTACAAGCTCCATTTACCATTTATATCGGCTCTCCTGAAGACAGCCATCATCCTTTACATTTCCAAGCGGATTGGTTATCAAAAGAACGTGGTGGTACCATTCCTCAAGAAGTTATGGATAGCATTCAAAAGCTAAAAGATTTAGCTGATAAAAATCATGTTTCATTTGAAGATTTATGTGTTTATGCGCTAGGTGCCGCTCAACAAGAACAGACTCAGCAAGATACCATATCAGAAGAAGCTGATGATATGGAAAATGCTACAGAAGAAGAAAACACTGATACTTCTAAATAGTAAATAATTATAATCTTTCTTGCGCTTATTAATTATTTATTAATACAATAGAACTATAATTATTATTATGTGTTAATAAAAAGAATTTATATATGACTAAAGTTTCTCAAAAACTGGCTAGTGAACCAACCTTAGAGCAACAAACAAGAGGAGTAAATACACTTAGTGGTGTTGCGCAGATTGGTTTGGGTATAGCTACTTTTGCGGCATCAGCATTTTCTGGAATACCATTATATTTAGCTGCTCCAATTGCAAGTGGTGCGGGAGTTGTTGGTAATTATGCTACTAATTATATAGTGAGTAACAGTATAGGCAAAGGCAAAGAAGATAGTATGTTAGCAAAATTAGCAGGAGCTGCTGCTAGACAATCTGATAGATTAGTAAGTTATCTTCCACGAACTCTATTCCCAGAAGATAAAAAAGACCCCGAGATGGCTAAAAAGTTATCTGATCTACAAGATAAATCAGGCAGAGGTCTTGCTTATTTGGGAGGAGCTCTTACTTTTGGATCAGTTGCTATTGATGTAGCTAAAAGTTTTTTTCCTATTCCTACTCCTCCCATTACCACAACAATTTTACCTGTAGCTCTTTCTACGATTTATGCCGGTAATACTTTGGCAAATGGTTCTAAAGAAGCATTGAAGGACACAAAAGTTGGCGATATGCAAGAAGCTTGGGGTGCTATAGCTGAAAGAAATGATAAAATTGTTCAAGAAGCTGTTAGAAATCATGTTGCAACATCGATTGCCAATATACCTGTGCTTGGAGGTATTGTTCAAGGAGCTAGTATTATTTCTGCAGCAAGAAGTATGTTTAAAGAAGCACAAATCATTTTGGGTTTAACCGGAAGTGGTAAAAAAAATGCAGCTGAAGCTAAAACAATAGCAAAAAAAAGCTCTTATTACCATCAAACTAATTCATCAATTAAAATATTTATAAAAGTAGCAATAGTGGTAGGCCTAATACTTTTAGCAGTTTCAACCGGAGGTGCAGCCGCTGGAATTACCGGACTTGCAGTGCTAACACCAGCTGTCATTGGTGCAGCTGCTTGTTTAATCGGGGCTTTAGCTGGTACAATTAATTATTATTATCATGGTAACAAAACGGTTGATCAAGTTATGAAGGAAGAAGAAGGAAAAAAAGAAATTAGGGAAAAAGAAAGAGCTAAAGAAAAAGGTCAAAAGAAAGAAAAAGAATTAGATTTAGAGACCACTACAAGAAAAGTTGGTAAAGGTCTTGAAAATGTAACCCATCACTCAGATGAAGCGATAACAGAACTCCCTACTGTAGAACAAGCTGCTAAAGGTCTTGGAAATGTAACTCATCATTCGGATACCAGGAAGAGTCCAAAAGTATTACCAAAGTCTAGAATAAAAAATGAAATTGCAAAAAGAACCCAATAGAAAGTAGTATTAAGCAGCTTCCTTAACCGCAAGTTTTGATAAAACTATTTTTAGTGAATAAACGAAAGTTTTAATCATTTGCTCGGTGTGCAACGGAGTCGGGGTTATTCTTAGTCTTTCAGAGCCTTTAGCTACAGTTGGATAATTGATATGTTGTAAATAAATATCATGCTCATCAAGTAACATTTTAGAAGCTTGCTTTGCTAAAATTGGGTCATTTATCAAAACCGGGATAATATGAGTTTGATTTTCTAGAATATTAATTCTGGATTCATTTAGTGCTTTCTTAGTTAATTTAACCTTACGTGCATGTTCAATTCTTTCAGAATCCTGCGATTTTAAATGCATTACACTTGCTCTCGCAGCTTCAATAATTGCTGGAGGTAATGAAGTAGTAAAAATAAAACCAGAAGCAGTCGATCTTATTGCGTCAACTAAGTCACGTTTACCGGTAATATAGCCACCCATAACACCAAATGCTTTGCCTAAAGTTCCTTGAATTATATCAATCTTATCTGCAACTCCTAATTTTTCAGCAAGACCAGCACCTCTTCGTCCGTAGAGACCAACTGTATGAACTTCATCAAGATAGGTTAAAGCATTAAATTCCTCTGCGATTTCACAAAATTCTACCATTGGTGAAATAATACCATCCATTGAGTAAGCTGATTCAAAAATTATTATTTTAGGGCGATTAATATCGACCTTTGAAATTAAAGAACGTAAATGTTCATAGTCATTATGTCTGAAAATATATTTTTCAGCTTTATTATGCCTTATGCCCTCAATGATTGAAGCATGGTTTCCTTCATCAGAAAAAAAGATACAATCCGGTAATATTTTTGAAAGCGATGCTAAAGTTGCTTCGTTAGCCACATAGCCAGACGTAAAAACCAAGCCAGCTTCTTTACTATGCAAATCTGCTAGTTCTCTTTCTAGAAGCACTATCGGATGGTGATTGCCTCCTATATTTCTAGTTCCACCTGCTCCAACACCCATTGACTGAGCTGTTTCAGTAAAAGCTTTTAAAACTTTAGGATGCTGTCCCATACCTAAATAATCATTAATACACCACAATGTAATAGACTTATTTCTACTATAGTCAAATGCTGCGGGAAATTCGCCAGCACAACGTCCGATATCCAAAAATGATCTATATCGACCTTCTGCTTTAATTTTTGCTATAACATCAGAAAACTTCTGGTTGTAATTCATTTTATTATTTTAAGAATGGAACTCTTTTTCAAGATTTGCATAAATATTATTTTTGATACATTAACAAATTTATAACAAAAAGTAAATTCGTAAATAATAATATTGCTCCAAGCTGATGTAAGACACCTAAAAATACAGGCACTGCATTTAATAACGTAATAACTCCTAAAATAAACTGCAAAGAAACAAAAAATAATATGCACATACAAGCTAGTTTTAGCTTTTTATCTGATATACGAACAACCATAATAGGAATAAATATTATAGTACAAAGTAATATCATAGCTGCTAACATCCTATGAACAAATTGCACCATAGTTATATTTTCAAGAAAATTTAAATACCAAGGATTTAACATTATCAAGCCCTTAGGAATAAACTGATTATCCATTAACGGATAAGTATTGTAAATCAGTCCGGCATTCAAACCTGCTACTAATCCTCCAGAAGTAATTTGCAATATAACTAATAAAAATAGAAATAGAACTAAATTTAACAAATATTTAGGAGAATTTTTGATTTCAATAAATTTGGTTAAAGAAAAAAAATTCCAAATAATAAGTCCATTAATTAACAACGCCATTAACAAATGAAGTACCAATCTATAATGACTTACTTCCGGAGATTGTAATAGCCCGCTTTTGACCATATACCAGCCTATAGCACCTTGTATAGAGCCAAGAATAAAAATAAATATACAATTTTTTATAAGCTTTTTAGAAAGTTTTTTTGTAATTACAAAATAACAAAAAGGTATAATAAAAATAATTCCTAATACCCTACCTAATAATCTATGAGAATACTCTACAAAGTAAATTTGTTTAAACTGCTCCAAGCTAAAATCAGAATTTATGTATATGTATTCCGGAGAGCTCTGATATTTGGAAAACTCTTGTTCCCACATAAATTGATTAAATGGATATATTACCCCAGTTATCGGCTTCCATTCAACGATTGACAACCCTGAATCAGTAAGCCTGGTATAACCACCTAAAGCAATCATAGCTAATACTATGATTGCGCAAATCAATAACCATATCTTGACCTTACTAAGCGAATGAAAGAGCATTAATTT
This sequence comes from uncultured Rickettsia sp., assembly GCA_964515755.1. Taxonomy (GTDB): domain Bacteria; phylum Pseudomonadota; class Alphaproteobacteria; order Rickettsiales; family JABSSG01; genus JAGVLN01. The sequence goes on from CAZEVK010000007.1 coordinate 40,321, forward strand.
CTGGATTTGTAGTTAAAAATCGGTTAATATACTAGGCTAAATTAACCACAACTACAACAATAAATAACTAAAAATGCAGCTTAGATCTCATGGTTTAAAAATTATATTCTCATCACCATCTGGTACCGGCAAAACAACCTTGATAAAAGCCATACTTAAAAATAATAAAAATATCATTCCTTCCGTTTCTGTCACCACTCGCCCTATGAGAGATAGAGAGATTGAGGGTAAAGATTATTTTTTTATAAACCAATCTCAATATGATGAATTACTAGAAAAGAATTTGTTATTAGAAAGTGCAAAAGTTTTTGGATATAGTTATGGCACTCCTAAAAAACAAACAGAAGAGACTTTAGCATCAGGGACTGACATATTGTACGATATTGATTGGCAAGGTGCACAACAACTAATAGAACAAGCACCACAAAATATAGTTACTATATTTATTTTACCACCATCTATGAAAGAGTTAGAATATAGGCTACGCAATAGAAATTCAGACAGAGAAGAAGTTATACAAAGAAGATTAAGTGAAGCAAAGTTAGAAATTTCAAAATGCATGTTTTATGACTACGTAATTATCAATGATAATATTGATGATAGTTTAGCACAAATTGAAAATATTATTGCTGCAGAGCACTTAAAACGTATCAATTCAGCAAACTTACAAACATTTCTTGATAGGTTTATCAATGATGTTACAGAAGTATCAGAATATGAAATATTACTTCTTAATAAAAATGCTTATATTATTGATGTTAGGGAATTACATGAATGGCAATCAGGCCATATCAAAGGAGCTATTCATCTGCCATTACAAAAATTACTTGCAGGTGACTTTAATTTAGAAAAATCGAAACCATATATTGCTTATTGCCAACACGGAATACGTAGTTTAACCGCAGCTCAATTTTTGAAAAATCATGGATTTCAAGCAATGCATTTGAAAGGTGGAGTCTCAATTTGGCAAGGTGAATTAAGCTTTGATTAGCGACTTTTTTTCTTGGATTTAGTGATTTTATTTTTAGGTTTTAAATCATTAATATTGAATGCTTCGTAAATTTTTCCATCATCACCTTGAATAAAGCTTTGTTCTTCATTTATTTCATCTTTGCCAATCAAAGCTTCATGAATTTGGCCATATATTTTTGATGCCTCTTTTTTAAAGTAATTAATTTTTTTAAAAATTATTTTTGAATATTTTGCTAAAGCAGGTATATCTTTTGGCTTTATTAAAACAATCGCAATACATGCTATGACTAAAAATTCAGGTAAAGAAATTCCAAACATATATTATTTTATTTTTTTGTCTATCTTAACCCAAATACGAGATTTAGCTACATAGAAAAATATTGTAAGAATCAATAAATAAACAATCGCTTTTAGTCCCATATTTTTACGGGCTTCCATCTCCGGTTCTGCAGTCCATTGTAAAAAATTAACTACATCTTCAGACATCTGCTCTACGGTAGCAACCGTCCCGTCCTGATAAGTGACTATATTATCGCTTAAAGGTGGGGGCATTTTTATTTGCATTCCAGGAAAATATGGATTGTAATATGTTCCATCAGTAAGCTTAAAATCATCTGGCACTTTATGGTTATAACCATTAAGTATTGCATGAACATAATTAGCACCATCTGCTCTTGCCTTTATTATTAAAGATAAATCTGGTGGATAAGCTCCATCATTTGCTGCTCTAGCAGCTTCCTCATTTGGAAAAGGAGGGACAAAACGATCATAAGGCTTACCAGGACGCTGAAACATTTCACCCTTATCATTTGGACCATCTGTTACTTGATATTCGGCAGCTAAAGAAGTAACTTCTTCCTTACTAAAACCTACTTCTTCTAAATTACGATAGGATACTAAAGACAAAGAATGACAAACAGAACATACTTCTTTATATACCTGAAAACCTCTTTGAATAGCTTGTTTATCAAATCTTCCAAACATGCCATCAAAAGACCATATTTCTTGTTTAGGTGGCTCTTGTGAACTAGCAAAACAATTTGCACATAATAAGATAATAACGGCTATAAAATTGAGTGTTATTTTTATCATAAAGCGTTACTAATGGATTTTGGTAATGGCAAAGTTTTTTCATATTTCCCTAAAAGAGGAAGTATTACAAAAAAATGTAAGAAATAATAAAAAGTTCCAAACTGCCCAAGAATTATATAAATTCCTTCTGGTGGATTTCCACCAATATATCCTAATAAAACTACATCAAATATAAACAACCAAAAGAAAATTTTAAATTTTGGTCTATAAGCTCCGCTTCGAACTTTGCAACTATCAAGCCATGGTAAAAAGAATAACACAAAAATCGACCCAAACATTGTTATAACTCCAGCAAGCTTATCCGGAATAGAGCGCAGAATCGCATAGAATGGTAGAAAATACCATTCAGGAACTATATGCTCCGGAGTAACCATCGGATTAGCAGGGATATAATTGTCTGGATGACCTAAGTAATTAGGTTGATAAAATACAAAATAAGCAAATAAAATACCATATACTGCAAATCCAAAAAAATCTTTGATTGTGTAATATGGGTGAAACGGAATAGTATCTGATCTTGATTTCACCTCAACTCCCGTTGGATTGTTTGAGCCGTGAACATGTAAAGCAACCAAGTGTAACATTACAATCGCTACAATAATAAACGGTAATAAATAGTGTAATGCAAAAAATCTATTCAATGTTGGCCCTCCAACAGCAAAACCACCCCAAAGCCATTGTACTATATTTTCACCAAATACAGGTACGGCTGAGAAAAGACTAGTAATTACAGTTGCTCCCCAAAAACTCATCTGTCCCCAAGGCAAAACATAGCCCATAAAGGCTGTAGCCATCATCGTTAAAAAAATGAGCAAGCCCATAAACCATACCATCTCACGAGGAGATTTAAATGACCCATAATACATACCGCGACTAATATGCACATAAACTACGAAAAAAAATGTCGATGCACCAACAGCATGCATATAACGAATTAACCAACCATAATTCACATTACGCATTATATTTTCAACGCTATCAAATGCAGTAGCTGCATCAGGAGAATAATGCATAGCCAAAAATATACCCGTTAAAATTTGGAGCACCAATGCAATTCCAGCAATTGAACCTAAATTCCATAAATAACTAAGATTGCGTGGCGTTCTATACTCACCTAAATGTTTTAAAAAAGTAAAAATAGGAAGCCTATAGTCAACCCAATCAATAGTTTTTTTAATCTTGCTCATAAACAATCTCTTGTTAACCTATTTTAATTTTATTATCAGTGATAAATTTATAATCAGGTAAAATTAAATTTAGTGGTGCTGGACCTTGCCTTATTCTACCGGCTGTATCATATACTGAGCCATGACATGGACAAAACCAACCATGGTACTCACCATTTGGATCGTCAATTGGAATGCAGCCCAGATGCGTGCAGACACCTATCATAATTAACCATTGCTCATGTCCAGGCTTAACCCTAGCAGAATCCGGCTGAGGATCTCTTAGCTTCTGCCAATCAGTATTTATTGCTTCAGCAATATTTTCTGGAGTACGGTGACGCACAAATACCGGCTTACCTCTCCATAAAACTCTGATAGTTTGACCAACCGGAATTGGATCTAAATCTACTTCTACTGAAGCCAAAGCTAGAACATCTGAAGATGGATTCATTGAATCTATCAATGGCCATACGCACGATGCACCGCCAACAGCAGCCATCGCGCTAGCAGTTAGCAAGATAAAATCACGCCGAGTAATTTCTTTTTTCTTAGATTTTTTAACTATTTTTGTCATCAATTATTTATATTTTATTGCTTAAGAACATTTATATACATCAATGTTCAGCAATTATCAATAAGCACACTTTAGCTTAGAAAAAAAATATCCTTTGGGCAAGATAATTTGATATGCTATTGTGATATATTGTAAAAGCAATACTAAAAGCCAATGAGGTAGAAAATGAAAGTAGGAATTACGGGTGCGAATGGTAAAATGGGCTATGCTTTACTTACCACTATAAATCAACATTTAGATTGTAAATTAAACGTTGTGTTGGTGAGAGAACCTAATAATTTTGCTTATAAATATTTAATACCAGAAAATATAATTATTACAAATGACATTAAAAAATTATGTGAAAATTCTGAGGTTATCATAGATTTTTCTTCTCCTGAGCTAACTTTAAAAGTTATAGAATTAGCTACAAAAAATAAAATACCGGTAGTTTCTGGTACAACAGGCCTTACTAATAAAGAACATGATCAACTAAAAAATTATGCTAAACTGATACCAATAGTGCATACTGGCAATATGAGTATTGGGATTAATATAATGGAAACATTAGTAGCACAAGTCGCTAAATCACTGGGTGAGGATTTTGATGTGGAAATTATAGAAAAACACCACAAAAATAAAGTTGATGCACCGTCTGGTACAGCATTAATGCTAGCAAAATCTATAACTGATTCAAAAAATATAAGTTTAAAGGATAATATAATTTGCTCAAGAGAAGGTCATGTTGGTATGCGCCCATCTAATAAAATTGGCATATCTTCAATAAGAGGTGGAAATATTACAGGTGAACACGATGTAATGTTTATCTCTGATTCTGAAGTTATCACAATTTCACATCATGCGCTTAGTCGTAATATTTTTGCAAATGGTTCGATTAAAGCATGTGAATGGGTAATTAGTCAAAAACCAGGATTATACTCAATGCATGATGTTTTACGCCATAAATGAAAAAACTCTGCCAACATTATTATGATTGTGGTGGGTGTGAATTACAACACCTAAATAAAGATCAATATTTAGAATATAAATATAAAACACTTACAAAAACACTCCTTGATGCAAAGATCTTTGTAGAAATCTTACATTCATTTTTTATAGTTGGAACTCATAAAAGACGCAGGTGCACACTGCAAGTAAGCTATCACAAAAAAAAGATTAGTTTAGGATTTTATAAAAAGAAAAGTCACATAGTAGTCGATATGAGAGAATGTTTTATTCTGACTCCTGAAATTTTTGACATTCTGCAGCCATTGAGAATATGTTTAGAAAATTTAGAAAATCCTAAAAAACTAAAAAATGTTTATATACTAAGTAATAACTCAGAATTAGATTTGTTGATTAATGCTGATTATTATCCAAGTCTAAAATGCATGGAAAATTTAGTAAAATTCTCTACAAATCATAATATCGCTAGGATTTCCTGGCAAGAAAATAAAAAGATTACAAATATAGTAATTACGAAAAACGTTTATTCTAAAATTAATAACATTCTGGTGGCATTACCTCCTGCATCATTCTTACAAGCAACAAAAGAATGTGAACAATATATTCAACAACAAATTCTGGCTTTAGCGCAACAATGCAAAGTCAAAAAAGTTATTGATTTATATGCAGGTTATGGAACTTTTTCATTAATTTTTGATGATACTATACAGGTTTGTTCTGTAGAAGGAGATCAAAGAATGAGTAAAGCAATGTCAGCTGCTATCAAACAATATAATTTAAAAAATAAGCAAGTTATTTGTCAGGATTTGTATCGATATCCAGTAAATGCTGAAGAATTATCAAAATATAATTTGGCAATTATAGATCCACCACGCAATGGTGCATCACCACAAATAGAAGAAATTATAAGAAGTAAAATTAAAATAGTGATGATGATTTCATGTAATGTAGATAGCTTTATTCGTGACGCAAAGCTACTAATTAAAGGAGGATATATATTGAAAGAATTAACTCCTATAGACCAATTCCATTGGACTAAACATCTAGAATTATCAGCAATTTTTCATTTTAATAATTAATTTGATAGTAAGAGATTGTTACGTGTATATAAAATTGCATCCCAAGCAAGAGATTCCATGCGATTTTTTCCATTTAATTGATAAAGATCATTGATAGAATTAAAAGCAGTCGGACAAGTAACATTAACTTCAGTTATATAGCTACCAATTAAATCTATACCTGCGATAATAATCGCTCGTGATTTAAGCTCTGTTCCTATTATTTTGCAAATATTTTGTTCCGCAAAAGTAATGGTGGTTTTAGTGGCTGTACCGCCAGCTACAAGATTTGCCTTAATACTCTCTTTAGCAGGAATTCTATTGACCGCTCCCACAGCATCACCATTTACCAGAATAATTCTCTTATCACCAAATTTAACTTCTGGAAGAAATTTTTGTACTACCAAAGCCGACCCATATTTATTAATAATATGATCAAATGCTTGTTTCATTGATTTAGAATCATTTGCAAAAAAAATATCAGCACCGCCAAAAGCATACAATGGTTTTAATACTATCTGCTTCTGCTCTGATAAAAAATCAAGCACTACTTCAAAATCTTGCGTAACAGCAGTGGGAGGCATAAGCTCTGGATAATTACATATAAATAATTTTTCAGGCAAATTACGCACTTCGGTTGGGTTATTTACTACTAAAGTACGAGGATGAATTTTTTCTAATAAATAGGTAGCAGTTATATAATTTATATCGAATGGAGGATCTTGTCTCATTAAAATTACATCAAACTCTTCCAAACAAATTACTGAAATTTCTCCAAGCTTATATTCTTTATTAATGATTTCGATAATTTGACATTTCGCATAAACTTTACCTGCTAACATAAACATTTGTGCAGGAGTATAGCAATATATTAAATAACCACGTAACTGAGCTTCTTTGATTAAAGAGATAGTCGAATCAGTCTCAAATTTTAGCGTATGAATAGGATCCATCTGCACTGCAATTTTTAAACTCATTTAAAACTCCTAATGATATCTTTAGAAAGTATCATCAAATTCTTCTTCTTTTTGCCAATCTTCTTTTTTGCTATCACTATCAATATCGTTTGGCATAACCTTTGTCTCTAAATCTGGTTCTAATTGCATATTTTGATCTATAGGCATAGGTTTATCGCTATATTCAATCTCTTTAGAATTTTCACCACTTCTTGTTTTTTGAATTCTGCTTTCTAAATCTCCATGTACTCTTACATAAGAAATAACTTTTTCCACTCCGCTAACTGTTGAAGCAATTTCTGTAACCGTGTCTAATTCTTCTTGAGTACGCGCTATACCAAATAAATAAACTATCCCATCAATAGTCTCTACAGTATAATTTATCGATTTAACCTCTTTTGAAACTAGCATCTTACTCTTGATTCTAGTTGTAATCCATGTGTCTTTTGAATAGCTCATAAAGCTTTTTTTATTTTCATCATCAATTTTTAGCTCGTTTATTACCTCTTTTACTCCGCTTTGATCCCAACACACTCTAATTACACTAATCATGGTTTCATTGCTCTTAACTCTTCCAGTAAGAAGAACTCTACCGTCATGAACAGTCACATTCACCGATCCTACTAAACTATCTAAATTATTACTAATAAACGAAGCTCTAATTTTAGTCCAAATCGTTGTATCGCTAACTGATTCGCCAATAGTCTTGCTTTGAGTCAATACTTTACCTCCAGCAGCAGCACCCCCTACAACTACCGGTACGCACCCAATTAATGAAAAAAAACCTGAAATTAGGACAATAATTATTGCAGATTTGATAATATATTGTGTTTTCATATGACTACTCACTTTTATTAAAATATATTTGTAAATAATATTGCCCATTCTTAGTTATATGGTCCAGAAAATAATCCTTATCATCAATAAATTCAATATGCTTTATATTAGTCACATTTTTTAGATCTTGTAGAACTTCTGCATTATTAATTAGATTAGTAGAAGATCTAAGAATTATTTTCTCAATTGGTACTTTTAAAGACAATTGCTGTTCAGCTTTAACTTTACGAACGACGTCTAAAATTTCCACTACATCATTACCAATTTTTATCGATTCCTCATTCACAGGTATAACAAGATATTTTGGCCATGTTCCTTTTTTATGTATAGATTCATTGTTATTGCCAAAGATTATCGAATATAATTCTTCTGTTATATGAGGTATAAAAGGCGCAAATAATCTTAATAATATTTCTAAAATATAGGCTATAGTAATTTTAGCGCTTCTCTTACCATCGACATCCAAATTATTTTCGTCATAGATTCTAACTTTAACTATTTCTAAGTAATTGTCACAAAAATCTTTCCAGAAAAAATCTTCAATAGCCACTCTTGCGTTACAATATTCAAACAACTCAAACTCTTCAGTGGCAATTCTTACTGCCTTATGCAATTGTGATAAAATCCACAAATCAGACTTATGTTCCACAAGACTTACGTCTATGTTATTATAATTAATATCCGAGATATTAAGAGCTACAAATTTTGATGCATTCCATAGCTTATTTACTAGCTTTTTGCCAATTTTAAACACCTCTTCGGAATAAGCTATATCTACTCCTAATTTTGACGTTGAAGCCCAATAACGAACTATATCTGCCCCTTTTTCTTTTATTAGACTAATAGGAGTAACTATATTTCCTTTAGATTTAGACATTTTCGTTTTATCTTCAGCTAAACACCAACCACTAAGCATAATATTCTTCCATGGTATAGAATCTTCGTGAAGAAAACCTTTTACTATTGTATAAAAAGTCCAAGTTCTAATAATTTCATGGGCTTGAGGGCGTAAATCTGCAGGAAATAATTTTTGATGACGAGTAAAATCATTATTATATTTATTGTTAATAGCTTGACTATTAATTTGTGGAGAAACTGAACTTGTCGCCCAGGTATCCATAACATCACTATCACCAATAACTTCATCTTTACTATAACCATAAGGTAAGTCTTTTAACGGATTTACTGGTAAATCCTGAATTCTTGGTACTATAACTTTTCCTTCTTCCCCGGAACGTTTTGAATACCAAACAGGAATAGGAACTCCAAAAAATCTTTGTCTGCTGATGCACCAATCCCAATTTAAACCATCTATCCAATTATCTAACCTTACCTTCATATATTTTGGATACCAATTACACTGAGCTGATTTTGCTAAAAATTGTTTCTTTTTGTCTAAAATTTTTACAAACCATTGCGGCGTAACTAAAATCTCAAGAGGTGCTCCTGAACGTTCAGCGCATTTGACCATTTTGACAACTTCTTTTTCAGAAAAAATTAGATTCAAGCTTTTTAAAATCTCTACAATCTTTTCACGCGCTTCATTGACTTTTAAACCATCTAATATCTCACAAGTTTCTTCAAGCATAGGGCTATAGCTATATTGAAATTTTTGATCAGATAGTTTACTTTTAATATCTATTTTACCTGTATGATCTAAAATAACTCTAGTGGGTAAATCATACTTCCTCCACCAATCCACATCTGTTGTATCACCATAAGTACAACACATAACAAGACCAGTACCTTTTTCAATATCGACTCCATCGTCAGCAATAAAAGGTACCCTTGCTCCAAAAATCGGAGTAATAGCAAATGCGTTTTGTAAATCTTTATATCTACTATCCTGACCATTATACATAACGGCAACACAAGCAGGAATTAGTTCTGGCCTTGTAGTTGCTATAACTAATTGTTCCCCATTTTCTTTAACAAATCCAATATCATACATTTTTCCAAGAATTTCTTTATCAACAATATCAGCCTGAGCAAGAGCGGTGCGATCTATTGGATCCCATAAAGTTGGTTGTAACTTACGATATACATCTCCTTTATCAAGCATATCCATAAAAGACATTTGTGATATTTTTTGCGTAGACTCGCTTATAGTTTGATATTTTTGTGACCAGTCAACACTGAGAGCAATACTATTAAATAAATTATAAAATTCTTTTTCAGACTCATTTACAACTGTATGACAAATTTTCTGAAATTCAT
>CAZEVK010000008.1:0-14216 GCA_964515755.1 uncultured Rickettsia sp.
TTAATCAAGTATCTAACATTCCAAATCTTATTGCAGTTCAGAGAAATTCTTATAGTGAATTTCTGCAAATGTACGTGATTCCGGATGCTCGGAAAAATTTTGGTTTACAATCTGTATTTAATTCGATTTTTCCTATTCACGATCAAGCAGGAACTTGCACTCTAGAGTTTGTTAAATATAGCCTTGATAAGCCTAAATATGATGTTGAGGAATCGAAGCAAAGAGGTATAAGTTATGTTTCATCTCTTCGCGTAACTTTACGTCTAGTAATTTGGGAAATTGATCCTGATACTGGAGTTAAAGAAGTTAGCGGTATTAAAGAACAAGAAGTTTATATGGGCGATATGCCTTTAATGACTGAGCATGCTACTTTCATTATTAATGGGGTAGAAAGAGTTATAGTATCTCAAATGCACAGATCTCCAGGTGTATTTTTTGATCACGATGAAGGAAAAACTCATTCTTCAGGAAAATTCCTATATTCAGCACGTGTTATTCCTTATAGAGGTTCATGGTTAGATTTAGAGTTTGATGCTCGTGATTTGCTTTATTTCCGAATAGATCGTAAGCGTAAATTATTAATTGGTACTTTGCTTCGAGCTTTGGGCATGAGTACTGAAGAAATTTATGAATATTATTACGATAAAGTTGTTTATAAAAAACTTAAAAATGGCTGGTCAACAGAATTTAATCCTGATGAAGTACGTTCACTAAAATTATCTACAGATTTAATTGATGCCAAAACTGATAAAGTTGTAGCAAAAGCTGGCACAAGGCTAAACAAAAGAGTGATCAATAAGCTTAAAGAAGAAGGCCTAAAAGAGTTATTAATTACTTCTGAAGCGTTGGTTGGTAAATTCAGTGCTAAGTCTGTTACTAATGATAAAACAGGTGAAGTTATATTAGAAGCAGGTGACGAAATTACTAAAGAAAACATTAAGTATCTGGAATCTTTAAAAATTGATAGCTTATCTCTTCTTGCCATTGATAATCAATTAATTGGTCCATATATAAGAAATAGCTTAAAAACTGATAAAAATCTTACGCAAGAAGATGCATTATTTGACATATTTAGAGTAATACGTCCTGGTGAGCCACCAACTTATGAAACAGCAAATAATTTATTTACTGGTTTGTTCTTTGACAGCAGTAGATATGATTTATCAAATGTTGGTCGTGTTAAGCTTGACGCGCGTTTAGATCTGCAGATTGGAGAAGAAACAACTATACTGACTAAGGAAGATATACAAAACATTGTTAAGGTTTTGGTACGTTTACGCGATGGTATAGGTGAAATAGATGATATCGATAACTTAGGTAACAGAAGAGTTAGATCGGTTGGTGAGTTGGTAGAAAATCAATTCAGATTAGGTATGGTTCGTATGGAACGAACTATCTTAGAAAGGATGTCTGCAGGCGAAGCTGAAACTATGATGCCTAATGATTTGATCAATTCAAAAGTTTTAATTAGCGTTTTAAAAGAGTTTTTTGGAACTTCTCAATTATCACAATTTATGGATCAAACCAATCCGTTGTCGGAAATCACTCATAAAAGAAGATTATCTGCACTTGGTCCTGGAGGTCTTACGAGAGATAGAGCTGGTTTTGAAGTTCGAGATGTTCATACTACACACTATGGTAGAATTTGTCCTATTGAAACACCTGAAGGTCCAAATATTGGATTGATTAATAGCTTATCTTCGTTTGCTAAGATTAATAAATATGGCTTTATTGAAAGTCCTTATCGTAAGGTTATAGATGGTAAAGTAACCGATGAAGTAGTGTATTTATCTGCTATTGAAGAAGCTAAATATGTTATTGCTCAGGCTACATTAAAACTAGATAAAAATGGAAAATTTGTCGATGATTTAGTTAGCTGTAGGAAAGATGGTGACTTTATTATGGCAACACCGGAACATATTGATTTCGTTGATGTTTCACCAATGCAAATAGTTTCTATTGCGACATCTTTAATACCTTTCTTAGAAAATGACGATGCTAACCGTGCATTGATGGGATCAAACATGCAACGTCAAGCTGTTCCATTGATGAAAAGTGATGCTCCATTAATTGGTACCGGGATTGAGAATATTGTAGCAAGTGATTCTGGAGCATGTATAACTGCTGTTCGTGACGGAGTTATTGACCAGGTTGATAGTACGCGTATTGTAGTGAGATACGATTCTGGGGCAGACGGATCTCCTGGTGTTGATATATATAATTTATCAAAATTTCAAAAGTCTAACTATAGTACCTGTATTAATCAGAAGCCTCTAATCAAAGTAGGTGATTATGTTGTAAAAGGCGAAGTAATAGCTGATGGGCCATGCACTGATCGTGGGGAGCTAGCGTTAGGACGTAACGTTTTAGTGGCATTTATGCCATGGCATGGTTATAACTTTGAAGATTCTATTCTAATTTCTGAAAAAATGGTGCGAGAAGATGTCTTTACATCGATACATATTGAGGAATTTGAGGTAGTAGCTAGAGATACAAGATTAGGCCCTGAAGAAGTAACTCGTGATATACCAAATGTTAGTGATGAAAGTTTAAAACATCTAGATGAAGTTGGTATTGTTCATGTTGGAGCTGAAGTAAAACCAGGTGATATCCTTGTTGGTAAAGTTACTCCGAAAAGTGAATCGCCAATGACAGCTGAAGAAAAACTTCTTCGTGCAATTTTTGGAGAAAAAGCTGCTGATGTTCGTGACTCTTCATTACGTGTTCCTCCAGGAGTGTCAGGAACTGTTGTTGAGGTAAGAATTTTCTCAAGACGCGGTATTGAAAAAGATGAGCGTGCTTTAACTATTGAGCGTGAACAAATTCAAAAACTTACTAAAGATATGAAAGATGAAGCAACAATTATAGCTAACTTCATTTATGCAAGTTTATATACTATGCTTCTTGATAAAAAAGCTAAATCAGGACCAAAAGGATTTAAAGCTGGGACTGTTTTAAGCAAGGAAATTCTTTCTGATTACGCTAATAGTCAATGGTGGCATTTCGTAATTGAAGATGAAAAATTAATGCAAAAAATTTCTGCATTAAAGGTTCAGCATGATACTTCTGTAAATAGTATTAATGAACGTTATCAAAATAAAATTGAAAAAGTTCAAGCGGGTGATGATTTACCACAAGGTGCTTTGAAGCAGGTAAAAGTTTATATTGCAACAAAACATAAATTACAACCAGGTGATAAGATGGCTGGTCGCCATGGTAACAAAGGTGTTATATCAAGAATTGTGCCTGAAGAAGATTTACCATATTTAGAAGATGGTACAATTGTTGATGTTGTATTAAATCCACTTGGTGTGCCTTCACGAATGAATGTCGGACAAATTTTAGAAACTCATCTTGGTTGGGCGGCTATAAATTTAGGCAAGAAAATTGGTAAAATGGTCGAGTCTAATCAGGAAGATAAAAAACTGGAAAGTTTAAGAGAATTATTGTTAAAAATATACGATAATGGTCCTGTACACGATGAAATTAAAAAGGTCAAAGATAAAGAATTAATTACTCTTTCAAAAAAATTAGCCAATGGTATCTATTTTGCCACCCCTGTTTTTGATGGCGCAAAATCTGATGATGTTATTAGAATGTTAGAGTTATCTGAGATGGATTCTTCTGGTCAGGTTCAGTTGATTGATGGTAGAACAGGAGAGCTTTTCGATAGAAAGGTTACAGTGGGTTATATTTACATGTTGAAATTACATCACTTAGTGGATGATAAAATTCATGCGCGTTCAATTGGCCCTTACAGCTTGGTTACACAGCAACCTCTTGGTGGTAAGTCTCATTTCGGTGGTCAAAGATTTGGCGAGATGGAATGTTGGGCGTTGCAAGCATATGGTGCTGCATATACTTTACAGGAAATGTTGACAGTTAAATCTGACGATGTGGTTGGTAGGGTGAAAATTTTTGAATCCATAGTTCGTGGCGACAATAATTTCGAGTCAGGCGTGCCAGAGTCATTTAACGTTATGATTAAAGAACTAAGATCGTTATGTTTAAACGTAGAGTTAAGTTCTTCTTCAGAATAATTTATTTGTTTGGGTTTATAATATGAGCATTAGGGATACAGTAAATTTATTTAAACAAAATCCTATAGAAGATTTTGATAATATTAAAATATCCATCGCAAGTCCTGAGAAAATTCTTTCTTGGTCTTACGGCGAGGTTAAAAAACCAGAAACAATTAACTATAGAACCTTTAAGCCAGAAAAAGATGGCTTATTCTGTGCTAGAATTTTTGGTCCAGTAAGTGATTACGAATGTTTATGCGGTAAGTATAAGCGTATGAAATATCGTGGCATTATTTGTGAAAAATGTGGCGTTGAAGTTACGACATCAAAAGTAAGACGTGAGCGCATGGGCCATATTGCTTTAGCAGCTCCAGTGGTGCATATATGGTTTTTGAAATCATTACCTTCGCGTATCAGCACATTATTAGATATGAATTTGCGTGATTTAGAAAAGATACTTTATTTTGAATCTTTTGTAGTAATCGATCCAGGTCTAACAATGCTGACAGTTGGAGATTTATTAAACGATGATCAGTATACAAAAGCTCAAGATGAATTTGGTGAAGACAGCTTTACTGCTGAAATTGGTGCTGAGGCAATTCATACGTTGTTGAAAATGCTTGATTTAGAAAAAATCAAAAATCAACTGAGAGAAGAAATTAAGCAAACTAATTCTGAAGCAAAGAGGAAAAAATTTGTTAAAAGATTAAAATTAGTAGAAGATTTTATTGACTCTAATAATAAGCCAGAATGGATGGTGATGACAGTTGTTCCTGTTATGCCTCCTGAAATTAGGCCATTGGTTATGCTAGATGGCGGCAGATTTGCTACTTCAGATCTAAACGAACTATATCGTAGGGTTATTAATCGTAACAATAGGCTAAAAAGACTTCTTGACTTGAAGGCTCCTGATATAATTATTCGTAACGAAAAGCGTATGTTGCAAGAGGCTGTTGATGCTTTATTTGACAATGGTCGTCGTTCAAAAGTTGTAAAAAATGTTAATAAACGCCCATTCAAATCTCTAAGTGATATGCTTAAAGGGAAACAAGGTCGTTTCAGACAAAACTTGCTTGGTAAGCGAGTTGACTATTCTGGACGTTCTGTGATTGTGGTTGGTCCAGAATTAAAACTGCATCAATGTGGTCTGCCAAAGAAAATGGCTCTAGAGTTATTCAAACCATTTATTTACTCTAAGTTAGAGTTATATGGGATTGCTACTACAATTAAATCTGCGAAAAAGATGGTCGAAATGGAAAGACCAGAGGTTTGGGATATTTTAGAAGAAGTAATTCGTGAGCATCCGGTGTTATTAAATCGAGCTCCAACTCTTCATAGACTTGGTATTCAAGCATTTGAACCGGTATTGATTGAGGGTAAAGCTATTCAGTTACATCCGTTAGTTTGTGCAGCATTCAACGCTGATTTTGATGGTGACCAAATGGCTGTACACGTACCATTGTCTATTGAGGCACAATTAGAATCAAGAGTATTGGTGATGTCTACAAACAATATTCTAAGCCCATCAAATGGTAAGCCAATTATTGTACCATCTCAAGATATTATCCTTGGTTTATACTACTTATCAATTGCGATCCCAGGAGAAAAAGGTGAGGGTATGTATTTTGTTGATGTATCAGAGGCAAAACGAGCATTGGAAGAAAAGGCAGTTACTTTACACACTCTTATTAAATGTAGGGTTACACACTACGACACTGAAGGTAATAAAATTACGTCATTAATAGAAACTACAGTTGGAAGGTTGCTGATAAGCGAGCTATTACCTAAGAAGTCAGGTATGAGCTTTGATTTGGTCAATAAATTAATGACTAAGAAAGAAGTTTCAAATTTAATTGACGTTGTATTCCGTAATTGTGGTCCAAAAACAACTGTAATTTTTGCTGATCACTTAATGGAGATTGGATTTACTTACGCATGTAAATCAGGAATATCTTTCGGTAAAGATGATATGGTGGTTGCTGAATCAAAAGGTAAACATATTGATCTAACTTTAGGAGAAGTAAAACAGTTTGAGAAACAATATTCTGATGGACTAATTACTCTTGGTGAAAAATACAATAAAGTTGTGGATGCATGGCAGCATTGTACTGATAGAGTCGCTGAAGATATGATGAAAGAAATTTCTGCAGACAGAACAAAAGAAGCAAAAGAAAATAAACAGCAGAAAATTAACTCTATTTATATGATGGCTCACTCAGGTGCTCGTGGTTCTGCGACTCAGATTAAGCAATTGGCAGGTATGCGTGGTTTAATGGCTAAACCTTCTGGAGAAATTATTGAAACTCCAATTATTTCTAACTTTAAAGAAGGATTGACTGTTCTTGAATACTTTAACTCTACACACGGTGCAAGGAAAGGTTTAGCTGATACAGCTCTTAAAACTGCGAACTCAGGTTATTTGACTCGTCGTTTGGTTGACGTTGCTCAAGATTGTATTGTGGTAGAAGAAGATTGTGGTACGTCTGGTGGTATTGTTGTGAAGCCGGTTATTGAAGGTGGTGAAGTAATTATTCCTCTTTCTGAGTCAATTTTAGGAAGAGTATCTTCAATTGATGTTTCTCATCCAGCTATTGGTAAAATTATTGTAAAAGCTGGTATCATTATAGATGAAGATGCAGTTGATTCTATTGATTCTGCGGGTATTGATTCAATTATGATTAGGTCTGTATTATCTTGCGAAACACAAGGTGGTATTTGTACAAAATGTTATGGCCGTGACTTGGCTACTGGTTCGTTAGTAAGTGTTGGTGAAGCAGTTGGTGTTATTGCTGCTCAATCGATTGGTGAGCCAGGAACTCAGTTAACTATGAGAACTTTCCACATTGGTGGTGCTGCAACTAGAAGCATTGAAACATCAAGTATAGAAGCAAACTATGATGCTGGTCTAAAATTCATTAATAGAAACTTCGTTGTCGATACTAATGGCAAGAAAGTTGTAATGAGTCGAAATTGTGAAGTAATATTCACTGATGATAAAGGTAATGAAAAATCACGTTCTTCAATACCATACGGTGCTAAAGTTTACTTTGACAACGAACAAAAAGTTAAGAAGGGTGATGTGGTTGCTGAGTGGGATCCGTATACTATCCCAATTATTACTGAAAAATCAGGTAAGATTGTTTATAAAGATCTTGTCGACGGGATTTCAGTAAGGGATTTAATGGATGAAGCTACTGGTATTTCTAATAAAGTTATTGTTGATTGGAAACAGCAAACTCGAGGAGCTGATTTGAGACCAAGGCTTGTTTTAGAAGATGATAATGGCGATATGATCGTATTATCAAATGGCTTGGAAGCAAGGTATTTCTTACCAATTAATGCGATTTTAAATATAGAAGACGGTGTACAAGTTCACTCTGGTGATGTAATCGCAAGGATTCCTAGAGAATCAACTAAGACTCGTGATATTACCGGTGGTCTGCCACGTGTTGCTGAGCTATTTGAAGCACGTCGTCCAAAAGATCATGCTATTATTAGTGAGAGCGAAGGTATAGTAGAATTTGGTAAAGACTATAAGTCAAAGCGTAGAATTCTTATTAAACCAAGTGATTCTTCTTTAGAACCAGTAGAATATTTAATACCAAAAGGTAAGCATATTTCTGTAAACGAAGGTGACTTTGTTAAGAAAGGTGACTTGTTGATGGATGGTAACCCTGTTCTTCAAGATATTCTAAAAATTATGGGTGTAGAAGCATTGGCGCGCTATATGGTATCAGAAGTGCAGCAAGTTTACAGGCTACAAGGTGTGAAAATCGATGATAAACACATTGAGGTAATTTTACGTCAAATGCTTCAGAAAACAGAAATACTTGATTCTGGAGAAACAACATTGTTAGAAGGCGAGCAGCTTGATAAACAAGAGTTTGATGAAATTAACTTAAAAGCTTCATCGAAGGGCTATAAAACTGCTACTTCAATTCCAATTTTGCAAGGTATTACTAAAGCATCATTACAAACTAGGTCATTTATTTCAGCTGCTTCATTCCAAGACACCACTAGAGTGTTAACTGAAGCTGCAGTAGCAGGAAAAGTTGATAAATTACAAGGTTTGAAGGAAAATGTTATTGTTGGTAAATTGATACCAGCAGGTACCGGATTCTATACAAGAATTTTAAAGAAGAAAGCTTTGGAGCAAGATACGTTGCTTAAAGAACAGCGTGCAGCAGATACTCTTCAAGAATAGGCACACTTAATTTTATTGCATAATATTTGTTCATTTATTATGTCAAGTGGTTGCATATTAGAGTTGGGTTTTATACGCTGTCAATGGCCTCATTCCATTCTAGTCAGTAGTTATTCATAAGTATTTTTCTACTTCATGTAAGTAGCAAGCTTTGCCATCTTTTCTGCAAATGTATAAAATGTAGATAATTCAAAATATAAATTGAAAGTTATTAAATTTGTACTTATATATGAAAAAGACACTCATTTTTTATACTTATAATTACAAGACGCTTATTAACTATGTCAAATATACAAGCAGAACAAATACCAACTCCTAAGTTAGTTAATACGCGAATATTCTTCACTAGAATGTTTGCATTGTTATTGTTGCCATTAATTTTATGTACAGCTCCTGCCAGTTTTCGAGATAATATTTGGTTAATAAAATCCATGGAATTTATTGGTTATTTATTGCTTATAATATGTGCATTTGGAAGAAGCTTTAGTTCAGTCTTTATAGGTGGTTATAAAAATAAAAAAATTGTTTCTCCTGGAATATATTCAATTGTACGTAACCCTTTGTATGTATTTTCTTTTATAGGTGTTGTTGGGATAGGTTTAGTCTCATTGCGCTTTACTATTTTATTCATTCTTACAACAGTTTTTATTTTATATTATAAAATAGTTGTAAATCGTGAAGAAAAATACCTAGAACATAAATTTGGAAAAATATATCAGGATTATTATACCTCTACACCTAGATGGTTTCCTGATTTTAGCAAATGGAAATGTCATGAAGAAATCACAACTAAACCTCATTTAGTACTGAGAAATATGTTGGAAGCTTCTCTTTTTTTACTTGCAACCAAATTATTTGATTTCATTGGCTTTTTACAGGATATAGGTTTTATTCCCATTCTTGCTTTAATACCTTAATCTATAGGAAGAGTTAGAGAAATACGATATTAATCAAATACTTATTATATTTCCTGCGTATAGAGCCATTATAATAAAGATTCCTAAATATGTTATGGCTCATCTACTCTCAATATCTTAGGCAGAAGTTACTGGAGTATAAAATACTGCCAAATATATTACTTAGTTTACTTATTTTTAAGCAGCTTTGCTCACAGCGTATATGTATAACTTGGTTTTAAAATTCATACTGCTTGTAGCGTATGTGGTACGGCCTCCTGTTGTATTAATTTTAAAACCAGAAATAAATTCTATAAGTGATAATTAAAATAAATGAGCAAATGCCTCTTTTTGAATGTGTTCTGGCGGCTCATGAATAAAGTCTTTATCTATTTCTAATGCAACTAACTCTTTTAATGGCTTGCTTAAATGAGTTCTTATATATCCTAGAACTTTAGGTGGAGCGATTATTATTAAGTGTTTATAAATATGTTCAGCAAATATTTTTTCAAGCTTTGTAAGTACTTCAGATATAAATTGTTGTTTTTCTTTTGTACGCTCATCAATGCGCGGTTCTATTGCGTGTCTTGTAGTAGATGCACTTTCGAAGGATCTTCCTAATGAAGCTTTAGTATGATGATCGCTACGATTTGCATGATTACCAAAAGCATGGTGGATTTGAATATGGTTTTCACCTTTATTCATATGATAAAAAAAAGCTTGTTTTCCATCTATTACGAAAATGCAAGTTTTATATCTTTCTATAGCCATTTTTACCTCCGATAATTATATTTCATATTAAATCTAATACCAAAAATTTAAGTAATGCAATAGCATAACTCAGATAGCACAACTTTTATAACAGATTTATAATAGGTTATTAATTTTATTCTTTTTAATTTTTATGTTACTTGAATAAAAAGTCGTAATGATCAGCTCATATAATGAGAAAATTTATTAGTAAAATTTTTTATAATAATTGATTGTACAGAGCACTGCTTCACAATTTTAAAGTTAGTATTGCGTTGAGGAGCAGCTATTGCTATACTAGAAGTTAATTAATTTGGGATTTTTATGAAGTTATTCATTATTTTTAAAGTGACTATTTTATCGTTACTGATTTCTGGTTGCGTTCATACTGCTACAGTCAAAGAAGTTAAAGACGATGAAAAATATGAAGAAAAAGAGCAGCAAATGTCAATGGATCATAACCAATGCGTAAGCTATGGCTTTCCTGTTAACACAGTGGAATATTCTAATTGTCTTATGAAATTAGACCAACAAAGGATTGATGCACAACATCAAAAAGATCTTCAGGAATCAAAAGTGATGGAAGATCAAAAACTTATTAGACAAATGCAAAATCCAGGCAAAATTTGTAATTCACGAGCCTGTTATTAACTTTATTAAAATTATTAAAGTTATGAAATTACCAATAATTTTTTCAGTTCTAGTGTTATCTGTATTGGTTTTCGAACATGCGAATTCTACTGAAGCTTTAGAAAAACAAAGTCAAAGTACTTTACTAAAACATAACAAATGTGTAAGCAGTGGTGTTCTTGCTGGTACTGATCAATATTTAGATTGCGTGTGCAACCCGGATAAATATAAAGATACTTCTATGCCAATAAGGCATAATGATAATGATGGATTTATAGAAGAAACCGGCACTAGAAGAAATAGTAAGACTTTTGCAGAAGAGGAAAAAGCCCATAAAAATTTTAAAAAATACAATAATGACTTTGCAAAAGGAATGAAAAGTGAAGGTTCTGATTGTGAGGAATATAAACGAAGTATAAAAAGAAAGAATATGTTTGATATCACACAAACATTTCCTGTTAAATAAAGTCCCAATTTTTATAAAAAATACCGTTAATTCGACTTAACATAAATCTTAAGCTTTTGATTATAAAATTCATCAGCTTAGGAAATACGCAAGGTCTTAAAATATCTACAAACATACAGTAGCGGACTTGATCAGAATGGTTTACTGATTTATGCATTAAAGTGTCATCGAAAATAAAAAACGGATCATCATGCCAAAGATGTTTGTGCTTATTAACCATGATAAAAACATCGTTATTTTCTATAGGAGTGAAGTTATAAAGTACTCTTAAAGTAACTCTTAGTGGCCCAAAATGTGTTGAAGTAGACTGCTGTTGATTAAAAATTGATACACCTATAGTTTTTATATATTCAAAGTCCTTACTAAATTCTTTTATATTTATAAAATTGTCATTATTTTTCCCATACCATTTAAAAAAGATCATTCCTCTTTTTTTAGGTCCGACTTTATCTTTCAATTTTTCAATAATATTTTGTTTCTCAAAAGTTTTTACTAAGAACTTAATTTCATTTTGGCATGCTTTCGGTAAGTCTTTAAGCTCGTAAATACCTTTGTTTTTAGAAGTAATTAAATCTATCAGCAAATTAAATGGAGATAGTGCCCAGGTCAAAAGACCATTTCCGAAAAAGTATCTATTAATTACTTCAACACTAAATTGTTTGTTTCTGGAAAAGTCTAATACCCCCCAAATGATATAAAAAGCAGCGATTTTAGGTATAATGTAGGCGATAAGTATAACTAAACAAATCTTTAATATAAATTTTATATATTTATTTTTTTTGGTAATTAATTTCATATTTATAAAACCTTGCTCAAAAACTCTTTTGCCCTAGATGATTTTGGACTAGAGAAGAATTTCTTTGGAGTAGTATCTTCCAATATTTTGCCATGATCAATAAATAATATTCGATCAGATACTTTTTCTGCAAACTTCATTTCATGAGTAACAATGATCATGGTGATACCTGTATGAGCTAAAGATTCTATAACTTGCAACACTTCTTTTACCATTTCCGGGTCTAAGGCTGAAGTTGGTTCATCAAACAATATTACTTCCGGATGCATTGCCAGAGTTCTAGCTATAGCTACTCTTTGTTTTTGTCCACCTGATAATTTGCTTGGTAAAAATTTCTCAAAATTAGTAAGACCAACTAACTTTAATAAGTCTCTTGCTCTTGTTTTAGATTCAGTTTCGCTTAAACCTAAAATTTTTTTAGGGGCATAAGTAATATTTTGTAATACTGTCATGTGTGGAAATAAGTTAAAATGCTGAAACACCATCCCAACTTTTTGTCTTATTTTTTGAATATTGCTATTACTAACAACTTCTTTATCTATTATAATTTCACCTTTATTAGGCTGCTCAAGTAGATTGATGCAGCGTAATAAAGTAGACTTACCGCTTCCTGAAGGACCAATTATTGTTAATACTTGTCCTTGCGGTACGGATAAATTTATATCCACTAATACAGGCTTATCATTAAATTGTTTGTGAAGGTTTTTTATCTCAATCATGCTATTTTCAACCTATGCTCTAAATACTTAGCAAAACTAGTGAAAATAACTACCATCACATAATAGCATACAGCTGCAGTTATTAGTGGGGCAAAATATATATAATGTTCTGAAGAGATTATATTGGCTCTGCGCATAATATCAGCTCCACCTAATACAGAAATAATCGCAGTTTCTTTCAATAAATTCACAACTTCATTAGCTAAAGCAGGAAGGATATTGCGTAAGGCTTGTGGTAAAATAATATCTTTTATTGTCAATTTATACGATAGTCCTAAAGCTTTTGCCGCTTCAAATTGTCCTTTATCAACAGATTCTATACCAGCTCTGATAATTTCGGTTATATAAGCCGCAGAATTGAGAGAAAAAGCAATGATTCCAGCTTCAAACACTGAGATATTATAGTTGGTTATTGCCGGTGTCGAAAAGTAAATTATACTTAGCTGAACCAATAATGGCGTACCACGAAATATTGAAACATAAAATATTCCAAACCACCTAAGAGTTTTTAAAGAGCTTAGTTTACATAATGAAATTGCAACGCCAAAAATCAATCCAAAAATAATTGATACCAAAGTGTATTGTAATGTTACACTTATTCCTTCAATGATATAAATGATAGAATCAAAATTCATGATTATTGATTAATGCCCGTAAGCCATTTATTACGTAATTTATCTAACTCACCTGAATCTTGAATCTTCGTTAATACAGCATCAATTTTTTGTGTTAGAGTAGAGTTTTTTGCAAGTGCAATTGAGTAGCCTGGCTCATTAGACTTAATAATACTAAAACTTAAGTCCAGATCTTTTTCTGAAAAGGCTTTAGCTTGTGCTTCTTCAACTAATACACCGTCAAGTCTTAATAGTTTTAATTCTTGTATCATGACTGGAGTTCTTTTCAAAGATATTATATCTAAATTTTCTACTCGACCTGCTTGATTCTTTAGAAAGGTTTCCATAGTTGAGCCAAGTTGTACCCCAATAATACTGTTATTTAAATCTTTTATGTTTTTTACTTCATTATCTCTTCTATAAACAATTGCAAATTTTGGAACGTAATATGGAATAGAAAAATCTACATTCTTTTTTCTTTGATCAGTAGCAGTCATTGCGGAAATAATGCAATCAATTCTGCCTGATTGCAAGGCAGGTATCAAACTATCATAATCCATATCATGAAGAGATAATTTTTTATTAAGTTCTTTAGCTATCATATTTGCTAAATCTATATCAAACCCTGAAACAACTTTGTCCTTCATAAATTCAAAAGGTGGGTAATCAGCAGTCAAGCCAACACGTAAGACATTATTTCCCTCTGCTTCTAAACTATCACCACAGCTTACAATGAAGTTTAAACTGAGTATTAAAATTATGCTGAGTAATTTTTTCATTTTTTGTAGCCTTCTCTATAAAGTTAAAACATCCGCAACTAAAAATAGTGACCCAGTAATAATAACCCTTATCTTATTTAAGGTAACATGATTTGTCAAATATAGTATAGCATCCTCAATATCATCTTTACTGGTTGTTGCAAAGCCTAATTCGGCAGCAGCTTCACTAATCACTTTACCAGAATGACTTAAAGGTTCGGATTTAACTGATACTCCTATTAGCTCAGTTACTAAGCCCATAAACGGTTTGAGCAATTTTTTTGCATCCCGCCCTTTGGTCATGCCTGCGATCATGAAAATGGGCATGTCTAATTTAGTTTGTAGCCAATTTGCTAATGAA
>CAZEVK010000008.1:14226-49715 GCA_964515755.1 uncultured Rickettsia sp.
TCCTGCTATATTATGTGCTCCGTCACACCATATCTCCCAAGTTTTTGGCAGCATATTGTAAATTGTACCTTGTGTTATTTGTTGTAATCTTCCAGGCCATTTTGCATGCTCCAAACCATATCTAATTATATCATCAGAAATTTTTATTCCTTTAAGCATTTTAACGGCGGTAATTGCTGCAGCAGCATTTATATATTGATGATCACCTTTTAAAGCTAAATTAGGGAACAGTAATTGGTAAGTATCAGATTTATAAATTAGCTGATTATCTTTTTCTATTACTCCAAAATCATATTCAAAACGTACTAATGGAGCATTTATCTTTTTTGCATATTGTTCAATTACATCGCTTGCTTCTTGTTCTTGTAAGTTGACAATACAAGGGGCATTTGGTTTCATGATACAAGCTTTTTCATAAGCAATTTTTGCAATAGTATCACCAAGCATATCAACGTGATCAAATGATATTGGTGTAATGATTGTAAGAATAGGTTCAGTAATTATATTTGTGGCATCTAATCTTCCGCCAAGTCCTGTTTCAAGTAATAAAATATCAGCTTTAACACAAGAAAATGCTAAAAATGCCGCTGCGGTTGTCCCTTCAAAAAATGAAACCTGAAGATCATGTTTATCAGCCGTTATACGACATTCTTCAAGCAATTGATATAAATAGTCATCAGAGATTTTTTGGCCGGCAAGCACAATTCTTTCGTTATACTCCACTAAATGCGGTGAGGTATAGACATGAACTTTTAATTTAGCTGCTTCAAGAATTGCTCTGATAAATGCAATTGTTGATCCTTTGCCATTTGTGCCGGCAATATGAATAATAGGAGGGGTATTAGACTG
Source organism: uncultured Rickettsia sp. (assembly GCA_964515755.1). Lineage (GTDB taxonomy): Bacteria > Pseudomonadota > Alphaproteobacteria > Rickettsiales > JABSSG01 > JAGVLN01. The sequence goes on from CAZEVK010000008.1 coordinate 15,076, forward strand.
TGGATCGCCTAAATATTTTAAAAACTCTGAAATTCTTTCCAGGCCAAGCTTGATTGATTGCCTTTCCAAAGGAACAGGCCAATGCGGCATTCTAACCATATATTACTTATGCTCCACGCAGTTTATTATATAAATTTATAGCACGAATACTTCCAGAAACATCATGTATTCTAATATAATCAATATCTTTATCAAGTAAGTATGTGGTTGTTATATGAGTTTCTAAATCTCGTTTTTTTGGATCTTTTTCTCCAAATAATGACAAAAAGGATTTGCGAGAATGACCAACCAAAATTTTGATTCTATCACTAACTAATTCATTGATTCTTAAAATTATTTCAAAAGATTGCGTTGCATTTTTACCAAAACCAACACCAGGATCAAAAATAAGTTGTGATGGCTTTATACCTTTTGATTCAAACTCTTCTAGCTTACAATCACGCCAATTTAGTAAGTTTTCTATTACATTTTGATTTTGGTCTAGGCATCTCAGACTATTATCTACAGGTACACCCATACTATGCATAAAGATTATGTCTTTACCAGATTCTATTGCTACGGCTTGCATATTTGAGTCATCCAACCCTGTGACGTCATTAATAATATCTATATAGGGTAGGTATTTCGCAATCGTTTGATAATTATAACTATCTAAGCTAATTTTTATTTTAGTATTGTTTACAAGCTTTTTAAGCTCTGGAAGTATTACGCTTAAGCGTTTAATTTCTTCTGAATATGAAATATAGTCTGCATTCGGTCTTGTAGAAACTGCTCCCACATCAATGATATTTGCACCAGCGTCGATCATTGATTTTGCATGAGAAATTGCACCTTCGATGTGATTATAATTATCACCATCAGAAAAAGAATCAGGAGTAATATTTAAAATACCTACTATCTGAGGAATTTTCATTTTTGTAACCTTTTAGCTAATTCAAGAGCAGTTTTTTGGTAATATTCTCCCGGTATAGGATACTTCCATTCAGGCCAGACTTCTGCTAATAAGCCTATAGCAAAATCCCTTTCTAAAAGACCTGCATGCGGTATGGTTAAATTTTTTGTTTTTAAATATAGGTCATTATACAGTAATATATCAATATCGATCAATCTAGGTTCCCATTTTTCTTTTGTAACTCTTCCCATTTCTTGCTCGATCTTTTTTATCTCTTGCAATAATTGCTTCGGTTCCATATCACATTTAGCAGTTATTACACAGTTTAAAAAATCTACATCCCATTCTTTTGGGCTTCCCGGAAGAAGCATTGCTCTATTATTTAAGATTGATGAAATGGTAATATTATCTAAGATATTGCTTAATTTAGTTATTGCATTATTAAGATTATTTTGACGATTTCCTAAATTTGAGCCTAATCCTAAAGCAATTTTTATCATATTTTTATAAGATCACTATATTCACATTTAGCGGAGCTAACTGCAAAGTTCATATCCGGTTTGCACTTCTCTAAAATTACTCTTACCTTGACTTCTGTTGATACTGATTTTTTGATAAGTTGATAAATTTGATAACATAAAAATTCGATTGTTCTAAATTCTTTATTTGTACAATAATCATGAATTATTTGCGTTATTTTATTATAGCAAAGATAGTCATTGGCATTATCATCAATTGTAACATTTGGTAAAACTGGCTGATGTAGGTAAAATGAAATCTTTACTAACTGTTGGTTCTTCCGTTCTTCAGCACTTACTCCAAGGTGAATATTTAACTGTAAATCTTCTAAAGATGTAATTATTTCTGTCATGTCGTTAATATTAGATATTAAACTATAGCAGTACAAATATTATTGAGTAAAGTCAATCTAGGAAATTTCGGTTTAGGTTAGAAGGTCGGCCCTTACAGGAGTAACAATAAAAAATCTTTACGAAAAAGATTTATTTTTACTAGAATAGAAGCAAAAGCCGAAATCTAACCTAGATAGATCTGTGCCATACAAAAATGCAAAAGAAAATAACAACTACCTCGTGCGTAGTAGCATCATCTTATAAAAAAACCAGAAATGTATTTTTGAGTTATTTTATCTTATGTCTTTTGAGGATTTCTGCTCCATATTAAGTTATAATTCAAAAATAATTAATTAACCTACTAGAGATCGCTGTATTTAATTTCAAGTTTTTTAAATTACAAAACGCTTGAATCCATAGTGAGAGCTTAAGCTATGATCGATTATCTCACTAAAGATTTATATTGTTTCTTTATTTTATGATCACATTGTTACTTTTGTCATAACAAGTTGATTTTAAAAATTAAAAACAATACCTTGCCAATTACATTTCGAGTTGATTTGGGGTAGAAATTTGAAACATAACTGGCACCATACAGCGATCTCTAATATTATACAAATACGCAACTATCACTAGATTTTCGCGCTCAATAGAAAACCTAATGAAATGTATAATTTTAGTACTTCTGTTAAGTTCTAAACTCATACAAAATGTACTATAACATACTCGGATTCATTTATGTAAGTCCCTCAAGCAAAAAAAATGAAAATATTTTTATGAAAGTAAAATTATGTTGATTTTATACTAAGCAGCAATGGTAGTATAACGCCAAGCAGAGTCATCATTTAAGAGTTGATGCAGAAGCTTATTATTAATGTAGTGACCAGGTTTGTAGGTTTCAACATGACCTAATATCGGTCCGCCTGCAAGGTAAGAATCGCCAATAAAATCAAGCATTTTATGGCGAACAAATTCGTTTGTGTAACGTAAACCTTCTTTATTAAGTATTTGATTACCGCTGATAACAACAGCATTTTCTAAGGAAGCACCTTGTGCTAGACCCATTTTTTTCAATGCTTCACCTTCATGTTCAAAACCAAAAGTTCTTGCTCTCGAAATATCATTTTTGAATGATTTATCACTTTCTTTGAAAGTCATTGTTTGCTTAGCGATTGCAGGATTAGCAAATTCTATTTCCATATTAACGGAAAATTCAGATGAAGGAGTGATTTTTGCGAATGAACCTTTTTCCTCAACTGAAACTTCTTTGAGAACTTCAATGAATTTTCTTGATTGAGATTGTTTTTGAACTCCTGCGCATTCTAATACGAACATAAATGGTTCAGAACTACCATCCATAATTGGCGTCTCACGGCCATCAATTTCAATTATTATATTATCGATTTTACATCCCCATAATGATGCCATTAAATGCTCAATCGTTGCTATTTCAATACCAGCTTCATTTTTCAATGTTGTGCCAAGTTGAGTGTTTGATACCAAATTATACTTAGCTTCAATTCGATTATAATCATTTTTAATATCGGTACGTACAAACTGAATACCTGTATTTTCGGGAGCCGGGTGTAAAGTTATTGATGCGGGCTTTCCTGAATGAACACCTATTCCAAAACAGCTTACAGTATTTTTTATTGTTCTTTGCATCATGTTAACTTAATCTCCAAAAAAAACTTTACTATGACCCTATAATAATAAGGTACTTAGAGATACACAAATAACAGATTGTTACTGAATATTACTAAGTTGTGTTTTATACTTATTAAGTAAGTTAATTTTTTTAGTAGTCTTGAAAAAAGTAAATTTAATTGTCATCTTATATTTATAATTAGAGGGTATAAAAATGAATTTTGAAAATTTTACAGATAAAGCTAAATCTATAATACAGTCTGCGCAATCTTTGGCTATTGCTAAAGGACATCAAAAATTTGTTCCGGATCATTTATTAAAAGTGATGATAGAAGATGATGATGGTCTTATCAAACAATTATTTGAAAGTTGTGGAGTGTCTATTGCTGATGCTAATAACGAAGTTGATCTTCAGTTAAATAAATTGCCAGTAGTTCAAGGAGAAGGTGCCGGGCAGATTTATTTATCTCCAGAGATGGCAAAAGTTTTTGAGGAATCTAAAAAATTAGCCAATAAATCTGGTGATAGTTATATCACTATTGATCGAATGTTGCAGGCAATTGCTTCGCATTCTGATGTAATGAGAAAACTTGGCATTACTTCTAATAAGTTACAACAATCAATTGATCAAATTAGAAAAGGTAAGAAAGCTGATAGTGCTAATATTGAAAATAATTATGAAGCATTAAAAAAATATTCTAAAGATGTTACAGAATTGGTACGTAAAGGTAAGATTGATCCAGTGATTGGGCGGGACGAAGAAATTCGTAGAACTATTCAAGTGTTATCGCGTCGTATTAAAAATAATCCAGTATTAATTGGTGCGCCTGGTGTTGGTAAAACTGCTATTGTTGAAGGGTTGGCTCTTCGTATTGTTAATGGTGATGTGCCTGATAATATGCGAGAATCAAAAGTTATTTCATTAGATTTAGGTGCATTGGTTGCTGGTGCGAAATTTCGCGGTGAGTTTGAAGAAAGACTTAAAGCAGTTCTAACTGAAATTGAAAATTCAGATGAAGATTTGATTTTATTTATCGATGAATTACATATGTTGGTTGGAGCAGGCGCAGCTGAAGGAAGTATGGATGCTTCAAACTTACTAAAACCTGCTTTGGCACGTGGTGAATTGCACTGCGTTGGTGCAACGACTTTAGAAGAATATCGAAAACATATCGAAAAAGACGCTGCTTTAGCAAGAAGGTTTCAGGCGGTCTATATTGAAGAGCCAAGTGAAGAGGATACAATTTCAATTTTACGTGGTATTAAAGAAAAATATGAATTACATCACGGTGTAAGAATTTCTGATAGCGCTATTGTTGCTGCAGTTACATTATCTAAGCGTTATATTTCAGATAGGTTCTTGCCTGATAAAGCAATTGATTTGATTGATGAAGCTGCAAGTAGATTACGCATGGAAGTGTTCAGTAAACCTGAAAATATTGATGAGTTAGATCGTAAAATTATTCAACTAAAGATAGAAGAATCTGCGCTTAAAAAAGAAAGTGATAAAAACTCTAAAGAAAGACTAGAAAAATTACAAAGAGAGCTATCTGTTTTAGAAGAAAAATCTTTGCAATTAACCAGTAAGTGGCAATCTGAGCGATCAAGGCTTGAAGGGGTACATAAGCTTCAAGAAAAATTGGATGCAGCAAGACATAATCTTGAAGATGCAAGACGTAGAGGTGATTTAGAAAAAGCTAGTGAGATTGCTTATGGTGTTATTCCTCCATTAGAAAAACAACTAGCAGAGTATGAATCTAATAAATCAGAAGAAGAATTATTCAGGCAGGTTGTAAGCGAAGCTGATATTGCTAGTGTGATTTCCAGATCTACCGGTATTCCGGTCGACAAAATGCTAACCGGCGAAAAAGAAAAATTACTCAATATGGAAAAAATATTGGGTAAAAACGTTATTGGTCAAAAAGATGCAATTAAAGCAGTAAGTGATGCATTAAGACGCTCTAGAGCAGGTATTCAGGATATGAATCGTCCTTTAGGGTCGTTTTTATTCCTTGGACCAACAGGTGTCGGTAAAACTGAATTAGCAAAATCTTTAGCTCATTTTATGTTTGATGAGAAATCAAATATTACCAGAATCGATATGTCAGAATATATGGAAAAACATGCGGTTTCGAGATTAATAGGTGCACCTCCTGGATATGTGGGTTATGAGCAAGGTGGGTCATTGACTGAATCTGTTAGAAGAAGATCTTATCAGGTACTATTATTTGATGAAGTAGAAAAAGCTCATCCTGATGTGTTTAATATTTTATTGCAGGTTCTTGATGAAGGTAGGTTAACCGATGGACAAGGACGCACTGTAGATTTCCGTAACACAATTATTATTCTAACGTCTAATATCGGTTCAGAACTGTTGATTAAACAAGGTAATTCTGCGAAAGATGAAGTAATGGAAATAGTAAAAAAATCATTCCGTCCAGAGTTCTTGAATCGATTAGATGAAATCATCATGTTCCATAAGTTATCACAAGATGATTTACAAAAAATTGTTGATGTACAAATGAATAATTTGGTCAGTCTCTTAAGAACTAAAAAAATACATATTAGTCTTGATGACAAAGCAAGAAAATGGCTTGCAGAAAATGGTTTCGATCCGCACTATGGTGCACGTCCGTTAAAAAGGTTGATTCAACAAGAGATTCAAAATCGAATGGCCACAATGATTTTAGCTGGAGAAATTAAGGAAGATGATACTGCGACTATTTCAGTCTCTGATGATCATATTGCAATTAAAGTGTCATAGGCTCTTTTTTACGCATTTTAATTAATGCAATTTGATTGTCTTTTTTACGCATTATCTTGAACAACACATTGTGAAAAAGAAATTCTTGCCCTTGCTCTGGAATGATTTCTGACTCGTACATAATGAGTCCGGCGATGGTGCTTACTTCTTCATCTGGTAAGTCCCATTCCAACTGTCTGTTTATATCTCTGATTGTTGCAGTGCCGCTTACTAAATATGCTCCATCAGCAGCCGTGGTAATATGAACATATATACGATCATGCTCATCATAAATTTGTCCAACTATTTCTTCTAATATATCTTCAAGAGTTACTAATCCTTGCAGTGCTCCATATTCATCTATAACTAGAGCAAAATGTACTTTTTTCTTTCTGAAAGCGAGTAATTGTTCATTTAAAGTGGTTGATTCAGGTATGAACCATGGCGCTATTGCTGTGTCTAATAAGTCCTGAGGTGTGGCTTTATCACCTTTGTAACGATGCAAAGCAAAAAGGTCTTTAATATGAAATATACCCACTATATTATCGGGATTATTTTCCCACGCCGGGAAACGAGTATGCCCAGAGTCTAAAGCGATTTTTATTATATCAGCAATCGGTAAGTTTATATTAATTGTAACCATGTTACTTCTGTGAGTCATAACTTCTGACACTCCAGTTTCTCCAAGGTCTAAAATGCTATGTAGCATGTCTTTTTTATATTTGAGAACTCCTCCTTTACTATGGCTTAACTGGATAGCACCTCTGAGAGTATCTGTTTCAGAAATTATCGATTTTTGATTACCTAGTTTGATACCAAAAAACTTAAATATATGATGAACAATAAATAATACTGCGATAGTGATTGGAGTGAAGACTCTCAATGTAATCTCAAGAATTGGAGCGCAATAAAGAGAGATTTTATCTGCGTATTCAAAAGCATAAGTTTTAGGTATTACTTCGGCTATTAAGATTACTAGAATTGTAATGATTGCTGTTGCTATCGGAATTCCTTCAATACCAAAAAGACGTACGGTAGCGGCAATAGCTAAAGCAGAAGCAACGGTATCAAGAGTACTATTTGCAATTAATAATGTACTTATTAATTTGTCTTTATCTTCTCTTAGTTTTAATATTAGTTTAGCTCTTTGATTACCCTCCGAGCTTAGCTGTTGTATCACAGCAGGCGATACAGCAATAATAGCAGTCTCCGCTGCGGAAAGAACAGCAGATAACAACAAACAGCCAAATGTTGAGGCTATATATACAAGGGTTATTTGATCCATATTTTTATACTATATTAGTATATATTACTATTGAAATCAGTAAATAGAAAATTGCATTAGATTTTGGTGTTAAATATAAGTTTTAACTTTACCTTTCTCAAGATACAATCTGATCATCACAAATGCTTTAGAGTGGGGTCATTATTCTTATAAACTATACATAAAAGTAGTTTTATGACTCCGATTATTGACAGGGGTACTCTTAATAGGTAGTCTATTACAAATAATGCTAAAAAAGACATTTTACAGATTTATATTTTGGTTTGCTAGCCCTTTAGGTCTAAAGGGAAAGTTATTTGAAAAAATTAATCGTAAAATTAATTATCTTGCTCATTATCATCACCATTTTCATTATTATTGTTCTACGATTTTTACTTATATTGGCCATATTCATTTGATAAATAATAAAAACGAAGAGTCTCTTGATAATTATAATAGTGCCATATTTCAGGATCATGATAATAAATTTGCCATGATTGGAAAACGTATAATCAAAGAATCAAATGTAGTTAATTCGGAATTCTTTGATGATACGTTAAATTATTTAGACAAGCTTATTTCTCAACTTGATTATGATTCGATTCATGTTAATCAAAACGCAATTTTAGATTTAGGTTTTAGTCGTATAAAAGCTAAAAAGTTTAAAGTGGCAATGAAGCTTTTTGATCAATGTCATTTTAAAAGCGGTAGATTATTTTTAGGTATTGGACTCGTTTATTTCTATCAAAGGAAATATCAAGAAAGTTTTGAAGCGCTTGAGAAAGCTAGAGATTTGGCAATGAATGAACATAATATTTATCACAAAGAATTTAGTCAGAAACATTATCAACGAGCGATATTTTATTTTCTGAATCAAGATTATGATTTAAGTATTATGGATTTAACAAAGTCATTGGATTTGACTGCTTCGAATATAGAGTCCTTATTGCTAAGGGCACAACAATATTTAGATAAAAAAAATTACCTGTCTGCAATTAGTGATTATAACAAAATATTAGAGTTATCACCCTATAACAGAACTGCAAAAAACAATTTAAAACAAATTTATAAAGTTATCGCTTGATCAAATATTTCATGATTCGCAGCAATAAATTTACTAGTAATTATGTTGTTGCTGTTAATTGTATAGTCATTTGTAACTGTACCACCAGCTTCTTGAGTTAGTAATAAGCCAGAGGCAATATCACAAAGATGGATGTTGCTTGCAATGAAAATATCAGTTTTGCCTGAAGCTAAGTATGCCAGGCTAACAGCCGGACAACCAAGTATTCGTAAATTGTATTTTTCAACGTCGCTTAAATTTTTATGTTCACTTAAAATCATTGCTTGCTTTAGGTCTTTGTTATTTGAAACGCGAAGACGCATTTTGTCAGATATTAAATTAGTATTTCGTTCAACCCATGCACCATTACCTTTTACTGCATAGTATGTTTCGCCAATTGCAATAACATCTGTCATACAGGCAATAATTTCTTTCTGACCAGATTGAGATTCGCCTTCTAAAGCTATAGAAATAGCAAAATATGGCATAGCATATGTAAAGTTGCTATGACTGGTTAAGCAATTAATGATCCAGCGATGTTTACTATCTTCGCCTTTTTTACTGCCGAGTACTTTCGACAATATAGAAAAATTAGGACGAGCTTGTGCTAATTCGTCAAAAACAGATTGCTCTGCACGAGTGAAAGCATATTTTACAAATTCTTCTAAAGGTTTTTTTGAAGATCTTAGATGCTGTATTTCATTGAAGTCACGAATTAAAGCTCTAGCAGCCTTTTTCTTTGCTGCTAACATTAAATTGAGAATTGTTGATTCATTTATCATTATATTTTATACCGCTCTACATAAGTATCATCTTCAGTTTTAACTACAACTTTAGTATCTGGATCAATAAATGGAGGTACCATTATTCTAACTCCATTTTCAAGAATTGCCGGTTTATAAGAAGATGCAGCAGTTTGACCTTTCACCACCGGTTCTGTTTCTATAACGTTTAATACCACAGTATCCGGCAATAATATTTTAAGAGGACTTTCTTCATACATTTCAACAGTGACGACCATGCCATCTTGTAAATAAGCTATTTTATCGCCAATCAATTCTTCATTAATGGTGATTTGTTCAAAATTTTCTATGTCCATGAGATTGAGTTGATTATTCTCAATGAAAAGAAATTGATATTCTTTTTGATCAAGACGTACTCGCTCTGCATTTTCGGTTGAACGAAAGCGTTCATTGATTTTTGTACCATTTTTGATGTCTTTCATTTCGACTTGTACGAAAGCCCCGCCTTTGCCTGGCATAGTGTGATCAGGTGTTTTTGACACAATATATAATCTTCCGTTATGTTCTAATACATTGCCTGCTCTGATCGAATTTGCATTTATTTTCATAAAATTTTCTCAATTATTTATATATATCTACTAGTTTACTTAGCATTTCTAGCGCTTCTTTTTTAGAACGTTGGAAGGTATTTCTGCCAATTATAGAACCATTACCGCCGCCAGCTTTTATAGCTTTTGCTTCATTATAAAGTTCATCCAATCCTTTACTTGTGCCACCAGAGAAAACCACAATTCTTCTGCCAGCAAAGCAAGCTTGTTTAACATGTTCTACTCTTTTTGCTAAGGTTGAAATATCAATATTTGATTTTTCATACTGTTTTTTTGCTTCACTTTGTTCAAGATAATCAGTCGGTAATTTTACTTTAATGATATGAGCACCAAGTAAGCAAGCGATGTGTGCTGCATAAGCACAAACATCTATTGCTGTTTCTCCTGATTTTGATAGATCACCACCGCGAGGATAAGACCAAATTACAACAGCAAGACCATACGCTTTAGCTTCACTAATTATCTCACTCATTTCACTCATCATATCAAGCGACATGTCAGATCCAGGATAAATTGTAAAACCAATGGCAGAGCAACCAAGCCTTAGTGCTTCATGAACACTTCCTGTTAGAGCTTGATATGGAGGCATATTATTGCTAACCAAAGAGTTAGAGCTATTAATTTTTAATATAGTAGGTATCTGGCCTGCAAATGTGTCAGCACCAGCTTCTAACATGCCAAGAGGTGCAGCATAAGCGTTAAGACTAGCTTCTATTGCGAGTGAATAATGATAATGAGGGTCATATGCGTCAGGATTTGGTGCAAAGCTTCTTGCTGGCCCATGTTCAAATCCTTGATCTACAGGTAATATAATTAATTTTCCTGTCCCGGCTAATTTACCATGCATTAAAATGTGCGCTATGTTAGTTTTTACTCCAGGAGAATCACTTTCATAATAGGATAAAATTTCTTTTACTTGTGGTGTGACTTGCATACTTACTCTCTCTTACATTATTGCAAATTTTTAATTGTTTCCAGTACTTCTTGTGCGTGATTAGTTACTGAGACATTACGCCATATTCTTTTTATAACGCCTTTTTTGTCTATAATAAAGGTTGATCTTTGTATCCCCATATATTTTTTACCGTACATGCTTTTTTCTACCCACACGCCATAAGCTTCGCAAATTTTTCCATCTAAGTCACTTGCAAGGGGGAATGGTAGACAGTGTTTATCTTTAAATTTCTTATGGCTAGTAGCATTATCTTTAGAAATTCCTATTACTATAGTATTTAATTTTGTAAATTCAGGTAGTAAAGTAGTAAAATCTTTAGCTTCAAGTGTGCAACCAGGTGTATCGTCTTTTGGGTAGAAATAAAGAACTATATTTTTTCCAGCAAATTCTTGTTGTAAAGTAACAATTTTTCCATCATCTAACGCAAATTCCATTTCTGGTGTAAGGTTATTTTCTTCTAAACTAGACATAGGACCTCCAAGTAATTATTGATATATAATGATTATTTGACTACATTAAAAAAAACAATATCAAGATTTATATGGCAAAAGCTGAACTTTTTTCATCTATCACTGATAATTATCCGGAGTATACAGTTACTGAGCTTTCTAATCTACTAAAAAGAACTGTAGAAGAGAATTTTTCTTGTGTGAGGGTTAAAGGGGAGGTTTCAGGGCTGAAAATTGCACCATCCGGACATGCATATTTTTCTATTAAAGATAACCTTTCGTTGATTTCTGCTGTATGCTGGCGCGGAACTCTAAGCAATTTGCAATTTAAACCAACAGAAGGAATGAAAGTTGTTTGCATTGGGTCAATCACAACTTATGCAGGACAATCCAAATATCAAATTGTTGTTACTGGAATTCAATTAGGCGGTATTGGTAGCTTAATGGCATTGCTTGAACAGCGTAAACAACAATTTACCAAAGAGGGTTTATTTGCTGCTGAACATAAAAAGCCATTGCCGTTTTTACCAAAAATAATCGGAGTGGTTACTTCACCAACCGGTTCGGTGATTCGCGACATATTACATCGTATTGAAGATCGTTTTCCCGTTAGAGTTGTAGTTTGGCCGGTTTTAGTACAAGGAGAGCAATCAGCTAAACAAGTGTCAGAGGCAATCAAAGGATTTAACGATCTTGCAGTTGATGGAGAATTACCGCGGCCTGATGTTATTATTGTGGCTAGAGGTGGCGGATCAATAGAAGATTTATGGCCATTTAATGAAGAAATTGTAGTACGTGCTGCTTTTGATTCTGTAATTCCGATTATTTCTGCGGTAGGACATGAAACTGATACTACGCTTTTAGATTTTGTTGCTGATAAGAGGGCGCCAACGCCAACTGCTGCTGCTGAGTTAGCTGTTCCAGTTCGAAGCCAACTTGTTTTTACGCTTGGTGAAATTGGCCATAGACTATACAGTAAATTAGATACGTATCTAACTCATTTAGATACAAAATTACTTTCATTTTCTAGAGGATTACCAAACATCAAGTCCTTGGTAACTAATTTTACACAAAAGCTTGATGATTTTTCTATCAGACTTGCTGAATCATACCCTAGATATTTTAAATATTGGTTTGATATAGTAAAAAGCTATGAACAGGCAATTAGTGCTGTTAGTTTTAGTAAAGATATTGTTGGGTTACATATTAATGTTATGGATTTTCAAAAAAGACTTAATTATAGTATGCAAGTCAATCTTGATAATAAAAGCAAGGAGCTTGAAGCGATTTCAACATTGTTTGAATCATATAGTTATAAAAATACTCTTAAAAGAGGTTTTGCTATAATTACTGACGATAATAATAATATCGTGAGGTCTGTGAATGATTTTACTTCAGATCAAAAATTTACTGTAGAAGTTAGTGATGGCAAGAAGGTCGTTAGAGTTGAATAGGGAAAATAATGCTTTTAAAGATTTAATTTGGATACTTAATTTTACTCATAATCGCCATGGTAAAATATTCCATAACTCAGAAAATATGAAACTTGCTTAATACATTCGTTATTAGTTGTAATGAAGCAGTGAGGCGAGTGTATTACTATGTGATCTTTCATATTTTTTATTTTAGTATTTTTTACAGAAATTCTGCCATCATTGGGGCCACTAATTAAAAATGGTATAAATGGGTTGATGCAGGTATCTCCAGCAATTACACCAATTTCATGATTTATTGTGTTCCCTAAAGCAGAATTCACATAGGAGCTTTTTTTGCTACCTAATTGTTGTCCTGCAGGGCCAAAAAACCAATGAAAAAATTTTCGAAAAAAAATGTTACTTTTCATAAAGTCGACAACTTCACTTCCCTTATTAGGAGGGGCAATCATTACAATTTTATCAATATTTAATTTGTGGTGGTTTTGAAGATAATGACGTAAGATAATTCCACCTAAAGAGTAAGTTACAAAATGAATTTTTTTCTTTTTGTCGATACAAAATTTTTTGATGGTTTTTGCTAAATATTTTTCTGATAAATATTCAACTGAATGTTTGGTTGAAGGGTAATTTAAGTTGATAACATTATATCCTTCATCATTGAGATCTTGCTCTATTTTCTTCATTGATCTATTGCTTCGGGCAAGTGCGTGGAGTAGTATCACATAATCGCCATTATTTCCAATAGAAACGCATTTAGCAGGAGATTTACGCAAATCATTAATAAAACCTACAACTGCTTCAAATAAAAAGTTCATATATCAAAACATTTAATTTTATTTTTGGCATAATAGCATCAATTTGTAATTGTTTCTAGTAGATGTAATATATAAATGCTAATTTATTTAATTGACTTCTGTTTTTTCTTAAATCACCATTACTTTGGTAAATTAATTACCATAACAACAAAGTATAGGAATTTATAATTATGAAAAAATCAAATATATTTATGGCAGTAGCTACTGCAGTTTCAGTGATGGCGTCTACTGCTTATGCTGATGTGGCAAAAGATATGGAAAAATGTAAAGTTGTTGATCCAAAAACCGGTAGGGGTTTAATTAAAGCTCATAAAGGTAGTTGCGGTGTTCCTGCTGAAAAAACTGATTGTGCGGGCACTAATGAAGCTGGTGATCCAAATGCTTTCATTATTGTTCCTAAAGGTCAATGTGCAAAAATTAATGCCGGTGACTTCAGTGGTGTAACTGCTGAAATTAAGGATTCAATTGAAGGCGCTAAGTAATTTATTAGAACTTATTTATGATATCACAGCCTTTTATAGGAATTGGTTTAAAGGGTTCCCATTATCAGGATATTCTTGAACAAAAGCCTAAAATTGATTGGTTTGAGATACATAGTGAAAATTATCTGATTGATGGAGGAGGAGCTTCGGCTATGCTTTCATCAATCAGAGAAAATTATCCAATAAGTATGCATGGTATAGGACTTTCTCTTGGCTCCGCTGAAGTCATAGAAAGGTCTCACCTTGTTAGATTAAAAAAATTAGCTGAAGATTTAGATCCTTTTCTAATTTCTGAGCATTTATCATGGAATTATGTAAATAATACTTATTTGCCTGAACTTATTCCAATTCCCTACACGGATGAAGCAATAGATGTGTTTTGTAGAAATATTGAACTTGCACAAGATTTTTTGCAAAGACAAATTTTGATAGAGAACCCATCTTCTTATATACAGTATATTACGTCTAATTATGATGAGTCTGAATTTTTGACAAAGATTGCTACTAAATCAGGTGCAGGAATTTTACTTGATGTAAATAATATTTATGTTTCTTGCATAAATCATGGTTGGAATATCAAAGATTATATTCACTCTATACCACAGAACTTAGTTAAAGAAATCCACCTGGCAGGACATTCGGTTAAGAAAATTAACGATCAAAAATTATTAATTGATACGCATGATAATTTTGTTAGTCAGGAAGTATGGGAGCTTTATGCGATGGTTATTCAGAAATTCGGTAATATCCCAACTCTTTTAGAATGGGATGCTAATATTCCAGATTTATCAGTGCTTGTTACCGAAGCTTTAAAAGCTAAGCAATTTCATAAAACACTAGAGCATGAAAATGTCAACGCTTAAGACTCTTCAACAAAAATTCTGCTCGGCTATTATTTTTGGAGGGGAGCATGAGGAATTATTCTTACCAGAAATCAAATCATCGCGTATCTCTCCTAGCGATCTTTTAAAAATTTATCGTAATGGTATTTTTGAAAATTTATGCAAGGCTCTTCAACTTACATTTCCAGGTGTTTGGGCTCTTTTAGGTGATGAATGTGCTAATAGCATTGCTTACGCTTTTAATAAGGAAATAAATAATTTACCAAATACTTCGGTATTAGATGACTGGGGAGGTTCATTTCCTGATTTTCTAGGAACACTTCAGGCTACTTCTTCCTTACCTTATTTAGAAGATTATGCTCGTTTTGAGTGGCTTTCTCATCTTAGTAATTGTGCAGAAAATATGCCGTCTTTATCTTTGGACGTTCTTAAAAAAATAAATGAAGAGGAAGCTAATAATATCAGATTTTCTTTTCACCCTTCGATATTTTTATTTCAATCAATTTTTCCTATAGATTTAATTAAAAATGTAGCGGAAAATCCAAATGCTGATTCTTTCGACTTAAGCTTAAAACCAACATACATTGTTATAGGACGTTCTAATATTCGTTCTTTAAGCTACTTTATATCTAAATCTCATTGGCAATTTTTTACATGTCTAAAGAATAAATATTCTTTGCAAGAAGCTTTTGAAGAGATAGAATCAACAGAAGAGGAGTTTGATTTAGTGAATGCGTTGACTTTTTTATTAAGTAATAAATTTATTCATTCAATAGTTTAAATTAAGGTTAAGGGCTATGTTTTTTCAACAATTAACAAAATTACAATCTAGTTTATTAGGCAGAGTTTATACAAAGAGTATTATTTTTCTTGATAAAATTGCTTCGCCATTATTTATGATTTTTATACGTTTTTGGATGGCCAGTATTTTTTGGTATTCAGGATTAACTAAGATTTCTAATTGGGATGGAACTTTATATCTATTTGAAAATATGTATCATGTTCCTGATCTCTCACCAGCGCTTGCTGCTTATTTGTCAACGTTAATAGAGTTGGTTTGTCCAGTGTTATTGGTTTTTGGTCTTATGTCAAGATTAGCAACTATACCAATGTTGGTTACAACTGCAGTAATACAATTTACTTATCTTAAATCGATTGAGCATACTTACTGGGCGATTCTACTATGCGCGATCTTAGTTAATGGTCCGGGGGTATTATCTCTTGACTACTTTTTAAAAAAGAAGCTCAATTCTGCCAAAAAAAGATAGTAGTTGTTTTCTAATTGGGCATATTGAAGTGCTTCCAACTTTCTAATATGCGCAACAAATTATATTTATGTCGATGATTTATAAAGCATAATTAAGAAAAAGTGTTTCTGATATTTCTTCTTCTTACTGCATTTGGAGGAACATTTTCTGGTCTGGTAGGAAGAGTAGCTTCATGTTCTTGTATAGCAGTTGTTACAGTAGTGCTTGATGGAGTTGGAATAGGTTGCTGAGTAGGATGCTGATCTTTTTTAGAGCTAAAGCTTGTTAGTCCAAAGGTTGAAGAATCAATACCATCTAAAAAACCTTGTACCATACCTTTACCTGTTAGTAGTCCTGTTGCTGCACCAATTATTGGTTCTGTAATTGCTTTGGCTGCTATAACATTTACAGTAGTTTTAGCAGCTGTTCCTAGCATAGTTGTTGGTGCTATTGTTCCTGTATTTATAGATTGAGCTGTTATATTACTTAACCCAATTTTTCCTATCGTTTCTACTGCTTTACTTGTAGCAACAAATAATGAATATCCTATGGCTTTAGCTTTATCAAATACTGTCATAATACCATTTGCTCTTGAGACTTCATCTGAAGATGCGTTATATGCGCTAATACCGGCATCTGTAGCATTATATAATACTCGTGCCTCATCTGGTAAAGTAGTAGCAACAAGTAATTGTACCATAGTTCTTTGAGCCGTAGTGGATAACAACTTATCTCCATGATCTCTTGGCGTTAATGCAGCAGCAGCTATTGCTACGGGGATAAACACATACGCATTATTTCTTACATCAGATAAGGTAAATGAAGAGCTTAGCCTAGAGTCATTACGTTCAATTTTATCCAAACTAATTAGATTTACACCATTAGCCCGTAATTCCTGAATTTCCTCTTTAGTCATTTGACCAGCTACAGCATCATGAGGTATAAATCTACCTAAAAATGGTATACTTCTTGCTGTGTCGACCAATGAGCCTATGAAAGTTTTATCCTCTCCTACTTCAATTAGTTGTGTATTAACTCCTCTGGGAATTGTTAAATTATTTGGACGAACTCTTGCTATTGTTCCAGTATTAAATGGATTTTTAAACATTCCTCCCCAATTACCACCAAAATACAGCGAAGGGTCTTGTCCAGAGTTTTGTGGCATCAGTACTATTTGTTTTCCTAAAGCATTCATTTGATCTATAGTAGGCCAGGTACCATGAAATGTGCTACTTAAATCTGAAGGAGTAAAAATAGAAGTAGTGTTTAAATTGGAACGAATTACGTTACCTAATTCCCCTCGAGGAGCTCCAAATTTAGCAGGATTAAGGTAATCTTCAAATTTTAAAATAATTGTTTCAGTAGGATTTTTGTCTAACCAAGTTTGGACTTCTTGAAGGGCGTCTGCTAAAGGTCTATTAAGTCCAAGAACTATATCCGTATATTTAGGTGTACAAAGTTCATGACACATCCGTACAGCTCCGTTATTCCAATGTACATCAAGTTCAAGCCCTCTTACTCCAATATCTAATAATTCAGTAATACTTAATTGTTGATTTGGCCATAGCGCACCCTCACTTAGACTATTATATGCATTATGCGCCATAACAATTGAAGTATCTGTTAAAGGTACCGTCCTATCTGGTAATATATTTATCGGAGCTGCTTCGCTAAGTCCATCTATGGTAACTTCGTAAGAATTTAATAATGTATTCGCTGTAGTCTCCACTATATTGCGGCCAACTTCACTAACCACTTGTTCCATTCCTTCTAATGCTTTATTCTTATCACGCATGAATCAGTCTCTAATTTTTAAAATGAGTTCTTTCTGTTTCATAATAAATATCATTAAATGGTTAATAAGAAGTTAATCTGCTGAATCTTATGAACTTTTAATATATTTAGTAGTTAAGAAAGTTATTTTCTGTTTGGAATAACTGTAAGGCTTTAAAGTAAAAGAAATTTATATATAATATGTAGCATACCAAACACATGCATATCTCTAATTTACAATATAAAAAATTTATCAATATTTTCTTGAAAAATAATAAGCATATGATATTATTACTAATAATTCATATTAATGTATAATTTTAGGTAGATTATGGCAGTTCTTAAAAAGAAAATTGGAAATGAGATTAAAAGTTTTCCTTATGAAGGATATGGTTTAGATGCTGTTGGTAATTATAAGATATTATCTTCTTATGAAGGTGAAAAAATTGCTCTAAAGCCAGATGGGTACAATAATAATCCTAACGAATTTAAATATTCTTGCAGCAGTAGTATTAAAACTTTATTAGAAGAAGGAAAAACTGCTATATTTACTGATGATGCAGAATCTTATAGAACTTTATGGAAAACCGTAAGAGACGGTATTATAACTAGCAATAAAAATGACAATTTATACCTTAGCTATGTGAATGATCATGCTAGTGGAGGTTTGGGTGATGATTTCATCGAAATAGATAATCATAGTATTTTTGCTGATGGTGACCTTGACATGAACTCACCTGAAGGAGGTACTGATGTATATATGGTAAGGTGCGGAAATGCAAATTTGGCAGGTAATGGTAATAGTGATCATTATTTTATTAATATTAGCCAAAAATGTAAAGATGAAGGCTATGCTCAATATATAACTATTAATGAAATTTCTTTCAAAGAAGATGCTAACAAATTGCATCTATGTGATTTTAGCTTTAGTAATATCTCTGAGAATCCTCTAGAAACACTTGCAAATAATGGGATCAAAGTTCATATACCAAGTTATGCTCCTTCTTTAGAATTATACTTTAAAGATAATCCTACTAGTAGTCAAAAGCCTGATATTATTATTGATCATTTTTGTGATAATTATAATGCGCCTTCAGTAAACCCGCCAATAGCAGCTATCATGGATAAAAATGGTATTGAGGTTTCATTACAAGGTTTAGATTGTGAATCAATAGCACAATATATCGCAACGGTGTAATGCTGCTGTAGATGATGGGATTGTCGTATCAAGTATATTTATCAATTTTTTGTAAGTAAAAACTAGGTTAAGTATTATTTTTAGTTATAGCTTTTCAGTCTAAAAACTAAAAAGTAATAGCTAGTATTTTACTCACTATTTCCTTATTTTTCTGACGTTCAATTTTCCACGCATTTGTCAGGCTATCACGAGTAGTTGCTGGGTTTATATTTAAGTATTGTTGCACAAATTTATATAGGCCCATTCTTCTTTTGGATTGGCAGGTGTTTCTTGACGGCGCTTATACTCAGCCCGCCACATATCAACAAATTCTTGATAAGTTGGTGGGTTTCCATCCATCCATCTCTCATCTACCCAATCAACACCAAATGCAGTAAAATGAAAATAATCACCGATAAGTTTTTTTAAAAACAAGCGTTTTTTTAAATCATTTTTATAAGCACCTTTAAGTATTAAACTGTTTGGATTAAGAGGATAATTTACTCCTCGTACTGCATATGACTTCTTGGGTATTTGAGGTAAATTTTGTTTTTCGCCTGTTTTAGCAAAATGTATAATCCGTGCAATAATTTGTCCCTTCTTGCCTTTTTCAGAGATAAAAAGTTTGAGAGCAATAGTTTTTAACTCTTTGACATTAAGAAAGGCAAGTGAATGTTTTAGTTCTTTGCTTTTAATCGTTAACACTGTCATATAAAGCGAATGGCTCTTTTTTATTATAGGCCCAGTATCTATCCCCATATGACCAATGCCAATATTCGGTTGGGTAATTTACAAATCCAACTTTTGTTAAAACTTCACTCATTATCTTTCGATATTTCTGTGCTTGTTCAGAAATATTTCTAGAATCAGTTTGAGAAATAGAACCATCGGTATCTTTTGCCCAGTCTTTAGTTTCGATTCCCATATCCATTAATTCCCCTTTTTCATCAATTAGATAAATATCAAATGCACCGCCTGTAGAATGCGCAGGAATATTTTTTGATCCATCAAAATTTATAACAGGAGAAACAAGCTTTACTGTTTCTGTAAAGATTTTTTCTTTATTCCAAGAAGGATACTTGCTTTCTAATTCTTGATAGCGATTATTAAACAGTTTTTCTTGTAATTGTAAACTGCGATACCCTTCATAAAGTCTGAATTTTAAATTGTCGGGAAGTAATTTCTGTGCTTCAACTAGTTTTTTGTAAACACTAACTCGTAGTTTTGTGTAATCAGTATTATCAGGGATTTCAGGCGAAGGGCCAAATACAATAATATTTTGATCTTTTAAATCAATGAGTGGTTCATGATTTTCTTTTATTGGTATTGCTAAGACTTTAGGATCAACAATCGATAAAATTTTATTATCTGAACAAGCTTGTAACATAATTAACGCTATAACTGAAATTATTGCTTTCATAACACTTTTACCTCTAATAAATAATTTTCAAAAGATTTTGCATCTGTAAAGTGAAAACCTTTCATTCCGACTTTAATTGCCCCCTCAACATTTTTTAATATGTCATCAATAAACAGACATTCATTAGCAATCAATTTATGCTTTTCAAGTAGATGTTCATATATTTTTGCATCTGGTTTCAATACTTTTGTATCATAAGATGTTACTATATCTATGAAGCAATCAAAGAAGTCATGCTTGCTTTTTTCATATTTTATTATTTCTCTAACATTATCAGTTATTGAGTATAAAGGGATTCCAAGAGCGTATAATTTCTTTAATAAAGAGATAGTTTCATTTATTGGTGTTATAGACTCAAACATCTTGCTCATCAGTTTGTTAAGCATATCTATTTCTAAATTAAGGTTAGAATTATATTCTGCTATGGTTTCTTCTATTGTGAGTTTGCCAAGGTTTAAATCGTACCAGGTTTGTGATTTAAAAAGAGCTTTGGTTAAAGATTCTTGGCCTGGATAATCAGAAAATACTTCCTTTACAGCTATACCCGGGTTCCATCTGAGTAGTACGTTACCAATATCAAATATTATATTTTTTATCATATAATGGCCATTTATTGCTTATTTCTGTTAATTTAAGAATATATGCTATTTTCTTTTTTTATACAACTTTTCCTACATACCATTCTGATGCACAAGTTAAATTAATGTTTTATTTTTTCTAAGTACATTTTCATTCCTTCATGACTAGCTTCAAAGCCAATTGATCCATAAAAGTTTTTTGCTTCGGAGCGTTTTTTATTAGTAGTAAGTTGTATTATTGAAGCAGATTTTAATTTAGCCCACTTAATAGCCTCATTAATCATCCACTTTCCAATACCTTGGTTTCTATACTTTTGAGAAACCCTAACAGCTTCAATTTGCATTCTTGTTGAACCAGTAAAAGTTAGTGACGGTATAATAGTAAGATGACAAGTGCCAATAATTTCTTCACCGGATTCTACAACCGTCAGATATTGGTTTGAATCAGAGTCAATTTTATGGAATGCATCGATATAGCGTTGATCTAGTTTTTTTGAAAGATTTTCTCTTGCTTGTCCAAGCTCATCTTCTAAAAGAAGACTTATAATGGTATGTAAGTCATTGATAGTTGCTTTGCGGTAACTAAACTGTCGATTCATATTTCTTTTCTCAAATATAATTTTGCCATATGGCCTTCATTTTTATAGCCAATGCTTTTATAAAATTCATGTGATCCATCTTTAGCACGTCTTAATCCAGTTGTAAGTTCAATTATTGCAGGACTATATTTCATGGCAAATTTTTCTATAAATGCCATTAATTTTTTACCGACACCTTTTTTCCGATGTTGTGCATCAATTACAAGACCTTCAATACGTATACGTATTTTATCTAACACAAAAGGTACAGACTTTGACCATGCTACCAAGCCAATAATTTTTGAAGAATCACAAGCTACAGCAACTCCATATCCATCAAGAATAGTATATTTTTTGAAGCGTTTTTTGAAGTTTTTTAGGGGAGTTGGATATCCAAGTTGATCAATTAATGATAGTAATTCTGGAATATCATCAATAGCAGCGTAACGAATACTGATCATATCAATTCCTTCAAAAAGAAAATTTCATCTTTATTATAGCCTTTTATATGTTTTAGTAACCAAATTTTTTTGAACTAATTTTGAATGATTGCCTTAATACCAAGATTATATATTTGCTTAAGAAGCATCATTTCTTTTCTTTAATCATACAAATTATTGTTCCATTATTTACTCTTTTAATTTCTTTAAATCCGACTTTTTCATAAGCTTTAATTGCACCTGTATTTTTTGATTCTGAATCTACAAACACATGGTCAGATTTTGGAAAAATGTAATTATCTAAAAACATAGACAAAGCTTTTGAACCAATACCTTTACCAATAAAATTAGGCTCACCTATATACCAATCAATTGCACCACAATTTTCTGACAATTCAATCATTTCATATTCTTGCTCATGTGAAAAATCATATTTGTTATAATATTGGATATAACCAATTGGTATTTCATCAAATGAAATAATATAAGCGTAAGTAGGTTTTTCAGTTAGTTTATTTTTTAATTTTGAATGTTTAATTTGATGTACATAACTGCCAAATTTTTGTTCTATTAATTTAGGTGTCCAATTCACATCTTGATCCCACCATGCTTTAACATGAGGTGTTTCAAGCCACTGCAAAAGTAGAGGAAAATGAGATATTGCAAGCGGCTGAAATGTAATATTCATAATGTGTTTTCTTGAAATTTTTTCCATAATGCTTCAACATTTTCAGATCTCAAATAATCTAAATTATGTTTTATTTTTTCTAAATTCCAATCCCACTATTTAATTTGTAAGATTTTCTCAATATCTTGATCTGAGAATCTTTTCTTAATTAAACGAGCAGGATTGCCACCCCAAATTTCATAAGGTCCAACATTTTTTGTAACTACTGCTCTTGAGGCTATTACCGCACCATCTGCAATTTTTACTCCGGGCATGATCAAAGCTTCTGCGCCAATCCACACATCATTACCAATAACAGTGTCACTTTTAAGTTTATGTGCTTTTGGCGGATTGTTTATATAACCATCAAAATCATCGTCCAGAAAATCTAGAGAGTAAGCAGCAATCCAATTGTAATTATGACCTTGTGTTCCGCCAAGCATGAATTTAGCCCCAGTTGCAATTGAGCAAAATTTTCCGATTATTAGCTTATCAATTTTTTCAGCTTCATAATCATTATCTAATTCATCAAGATACATGACGCAATCATCAAATGGTTTGCCATGATAATATCCTGAGTAATAAGAATAATCGCCGGCAATAACATGTACGGATTTTACATGATCTTTGATAATTATTGAATTTCTATAATTTTTAAAATTTGTCATAAAGTATATCTATATAAAATCATTATTACGTACATGATAGTTGCACTAAATGTTATTTTATGTCAATCTCCAAAGTTGAAATATGGTTCGAATAAATGAATTTTAAAGATTACTTACTTGCACTATTTACCTCAGTTTTATGGGGAGGGAATTTTATTGCCACAAGATATGGAGTTGATGGTTTTGGATTTTTTGGGCTTTCTTTAATTAGAGTTGTATCAGTTCCAATATTATTTCTTCCTTATATTAAATTTATAAGAAAATCTTTTATACAAATAATAAAAATTGCTATGGTTTATGGAATTGGTTTTATTACCTTTTTCCATATTTCAATTAAGTATGCTGATAATCTTCCTTTAGTCATAATATTGGTTCAAATGGTAGTGCCGTTTGGTGCTATTTTATCTTATCTTTATTTTAAAGAAAAAATTGTTTTACATGATTTTGCTGGTATGTGTATTGCGTTTATTGGCGTTGTTATTTTGGTAGGAATACCAAAAAATTTTGCTTCATTATTTTCTATTATCGCAATATTTATCGCGGCTTTTTCTCAGGCTTGGCAGATGGTTTTAGTAAAAAAATATGCTAAAGAGATAGATACAAAAAATTTGCTTGCTTGGATACATTTATTAAATATTCCGCTGTTTTTATTTTTGGCTTTAGTGTTTGATGATTTTTCACTAAAGCTTCTTAGTAAAAAAAAAATTTATGATTGGATGGGTGCTTTGTATGTAGGTGTTATGTCTACTGCTTTAGGTTTTGGAATTTGGCTAAGTTTATTAAAAAAATATTCAGTTAATAAAGTTTCTCCTTTTATGCTTTTTGTACCATTTTTTGGAATTTTATTTTCTGTTTTATTTTTTGATAGCAAACTAACTCAAAATGTTATTATAGGGGGAGTGCTAATAATAATTGGTGTATCAATAATTCAATTTTGGTCATATATTAAAGGAAAAAATAAACTTACTAAATAGTAGTAAGCGTATCACGAAATGTATTAAGAGGACATTTTGAAAAATAATACTATCTTAAAATTTTTATTAGAGGTTCTTAAGCCTTTTAAATTATTGATTATAGGTCAATTTACTGTTGCAACTTTTTGGTCAATATATTTGAGTTTAAGACCATATATTTTAAAAATGATAGTAGATAAAATTCCTAACATAACAAGTAAAAATGTTGTTGAGGAGTTATCGGGGCTTATAGGTTTTTATGTATTGTTATCATTGATTGTTGTTGTCATATTTAGATTTTCTGATTTTATTTGGTTAAAATTTAATCCTCCGTTAAAGAGACACGTGGGTGATTTATTAATGAAAAAAATGATGGAGCATTCTTTAACGGCATTTCAAAGTCAGTTTTCCGGTAACTTAGCTAATAAGATTAAGGATGTGATGAGTGGTATTCCCGATGCACTAAAGCTTATCATTTATAATTTCCTTAATCTCTTTTTTACATTAAGCGTTGCTGCTTTTGTCATTTGGACTATTAGTTATAAATTTTCATTGTTGTTTATTGGTTGGCTAATTATTTTTGTAATTGGTTCCGGATTATTTTTAAGCAGGGCTAAGAAATTATCTAACGATGCAGCTGAGGTACGCTCTGTAGTGGTTGGACAAATGGTTGATGTTTTAAGTAATATTATTAGTGTCCATCTGTTCTCAGCAAAAAATATAGAGTCGAGAAAGTTAAAAACTCACCTGGATAAATATGTAGCAACAGACCAGAAACGAGATTGGTGGTTTCTTGGTATGTTTACATTTCAGGGTTTGTCTTTTGCTTTTTATCAGGCTATCGGATTTGTTTTTTTAGTTTCTGGTTTTAAGGACGGTAGTGTTACTGCAGGAGATTTTGTATTGCTTCTCAGTATAAATATAACAATTATAGATATATTGTGGACGCTTGGTTCTGATGTACTGACATTTTCCGAAATTGCCGGTAATATTACGCAGGGTTTGCGTATTGCTTTGAGTCCTAAAGACATTAAGGATAAACCAAATGCTAAGGCTCTTAAGGTTAATAAAGGACGTATAGTTTTTGATCAGGTTAATTTTCATTACCGAAATACAGAAGATTTATTTCAAAACAATTCGATTACTATTGAGTCTGGTCAGAAAGTAGGTTTAGTAGGCTATTCTGGTAGTGGAAAAACAACTTTTGTTAATCTAATTCTGAGACTTTACGATGTGACAGATGGTCGGATCCTTATTGATGAACAAGATATTAGAGATGTTACTCAGGATTCATTGCATTCAAAAATTGCTATGATTCCACAGGATCCATCTTTATTTCATCGGTCGCTCATAGAAAATATTCAATATGGTGTGATTGATGTTTCTAATAAAGAAGTAATATCAGCTTCTAAACAAGCTTTTGCTCATGATTTTATTACTAAGCTTCCAGAAGGCTATAATACTTTAGTTGGTGAGCGAGGAGTTAAACTTTCAGGTGGTCAACGTCAGCGTATTGCTATTGCTAGAGCAATTCTCAAAAATGCCCCAATTTTGATTTTGGATGAAGCCACATCTCAACTTGATTCAATAACTGAAAATCAGATTCAGGAAAGCTTGTGGAAATTGATGCAGAGTAAAACAACAATTGTTATAGCGCATCGCTTATCAACACTTTTAGATATGGATCGCATTTTGGTTTTTGATAAAGGTAAAATTGTTGAAGATGGTACTCATAAAGAATTGCTTCGTAAAAATGGATTATATAGAATACTATGGGATGCACAAGTGGGAGGGTTTTTGCCAAATAATATTAATGAGTGAGTTATGAAGTATATTGAAGTTGTTCTCTATAAGAGCATTTCAAGATTTTAATGATGATGTGCAAATACGATGAATTATTAAATCAGAGTAATTTAAAGATAAGGCTAACATATGAAACTAAGAACAATATTTTCATTAATATTAGTTGCTCTCATATATATTTTTTATATTAAATTTATTCATGTTAATGAGGTAGCGATTACTTTTGATGATTTACCTGGTCCGCAGTATGATTCAGCTGAAAAACAGCTTGAAATTAGTGAAAAAATTTTAAATGCGCTTGATTACTATAAAGTGCCAGCGGTAGGTTTTGTCAATGAAGGTAAGCTTTATAATCAAGGACAAACTAAGGAAAAAATAGAAATTCTTAAGTTGTGGATCGATCATAAGCAAGTACTTGGTAATCATACTTATTCTCATAATTCTCTGAGTTGTTCTGATCTTAACGAGTTTGAAAAGGATGTAATGAAGGGATCACTTATTTCTAAAAGGCTTATGAATAATGCTGACCTTGAATATAAATATTTTAGGCACCCATATCTTGACACTGGTGGTAACCATGGAAAGCGTTCTCTTTTTGAAAAGTTTTTAAAAAAAGAAGGATATATTGCTGCACCAGTAACTATTGATACAGATGATTGGAAATTTAATAAACAGCTCCTTGAAAATCCAGAAAATAAAGAAGAAATTATCGAAGCATATTTAAAACATACCAAAGAAAAATTTGCTTTTTATAAAGCTGCATCGAAAAAAATATTTGGTCATAATATTAAGCATGTTTGGCTTCTACATGTAAATTTGATTAATTCATTGGTAATGACAGGATTATTAGAAATGGTAGATAAACTCGATTATGATTTTGTATCTCTTGATCAGGCATTGAGTGATGAAGCTTACTCAGGGATTAATAATTATTATGGACCATTTGGTGTTTCTTGGCTTTATAGATGGGATTTCAGTTGTGGCAAGGTTGTTGATTGGTCAGATGATCCAGAACCACATAACAATCCATTTATTAAAACAAAAAACCTTGAATTTTTTGATAAATCTCGTAATAGAAAAATTCCAGTAGAAACTTATGTTAGTAGCGTGTCAGCTAATAAAGCAAGAGCTGGTATTATAAAGCTTCCAGTAGTTATTATTAATCATGGTTACACTGTAGCAAATACTGAATATTCATTCATAGCCAATAATTTGGCTGAACAAGGTTATTTTGTAGCTAGTATTCAACATGATCTAAAGAGTGATCCTGAGCTACCAATAGATGGCGACTTACTAAAAAAGCGTGAGCCTATATGGAAAAAAGGTGTAGAAAATATTTTATTTTTAATGTCTGAACTCAAAAAAATAAATCCTGATTTGAACTTGAACAAAATTATTTTAATCGGCCATTCTAATGGTGGTGATATATCAATCTTATTTGCATCTATGTATCCTGAATTGTTATCTAAAGTAGTATCACTAGATTCTTTACGAATGCCATTCCCAACGGATAGCTCTGTTCCAATTTTAAGCTTAAGAGCTAATGATACCAAAGCTGATAAAGGAGTCCTACCAAAATCAGGTGCAAGAATAATAGTGCTTAAAGACACTAAACATATTGATATGTCAGATCATGGTTTAGATGAAGTTAAGGCTGAAATAATGGAAAATATAAATAACTTTTTACGGGATATTTTATGAAAACAGAAAATTTTAATTTTCAAGATGAGTCTAGAGATAGGTTAATACCAGTTGCTCTTTATTTTCACGAAAAAAGAAAGCATCCTAAAAAAATCCCGGTAGTACTTTTGAATCATGGCTCCGGATCATTTTATACACGTTATTCATATCTTGCTAATTTTCTTGCTGATAAAGGCTATGCTGTAATTAGTATACAGCATGATCTTATTGAGGATGAACCAATTTCTTTGCCAAAATTTAATGAAGGAATATTAAAAGATGCACGTAAATCTATCTGGGAAATGTGGGTTAACAACGTATTATATGTGATTAAAGAGTTTAAAAAGATTATGCCTGATTTTGATCTAGATAAAATGACATTATTAGGTCATTCTACAGGTGGCGATGTTATTATGTATTTTGCAGAAAAATATCCTGATATGGTGGCGGATCTTATTTCTTTAGATGGGCGTCGCTGTCCATTTCCTAGAAATATTAAATCACGAATTTTGTTATTTTTAGCAAATGATACGACAACTGATCACGGAGTAATTCCCGAGGATAATGAGAAGCATCAGTTGGACATACAAACTGTAAAGCTTAATGCAAAACATCGAGAATATTCAGATCGAGGTCCTGATAATGTTAAGCAGGAAGTGATTTCGATTATTAGCAACTTTCTACATCTTTAATTGATGTTTGTTCGGCATCAACACCAATCAAGACTGTTTCTTTGAAGTCGTTAAATACTGCTAAATTATACGCATCATTCCAAAAATGCCACTCCAAGCAGGTGCTTTTATAAAAAACATCAAGCATTTTTTCGCGCATTTCATTAGTAGTATTTTCACCTAATTCGTCAAAAATTTTAATTACTTCATTAACCGATTCAATAAAAGATTCACTTGAATAATTTTTGATCCAATTTGCGTAACTATTATTGCTAATTGAATTTGTAGCGATCGATAATCCGACTTCTCTGTATGCCCAAAAACATGGTAATATTACTGCAATTGCTAATTCTACTGGTTCAGTGGCACAAATACTCACTAGATAACTACTGAAGCTTATTGTAGTTGGAGCAATTAATCCTGTTTTTATTACGTCAGGATTTTTATCAAATATTCCTTTTTCTGCTGCAAAACAATTATTGGCATGTCGTAGAAATATAGGCGCATATTCTAATTTAATTTTAGACGCAATAATGGAATTGCATCTTCCAAAATCATGTAACCAAATACTGTCCTGTTCAATGTAATAGGAAAATTTATTGTGTGCTAATGTCCCCTGTGCCATTTCTTGGTTGAATGGGTGAGAAATAGTCGCACTAATTACTCTAGCTGCTTTTTGCCAGGCTTGTTCAGATAATTTCATAAAGACCTCCATTGTCAATGATTGCTCCAACCTCGCATAGGTTAGCAACGGTAATATTAGGTTCTACTTCTGGTATTGGCTCTCCAACTAAAATAGAGGTACAACCAGCAGCTTTTGCTGCAGCTATATCTCCAGAGGAGTCTCCAAGATATAATATTGATCGATTAGGAACAATACTAATAGAACTTAGAGCTTCTATTAGCAAATCCGGGCTTGGTTTAAGATGTTGATCGCTTCTTGAACCAACAACAACTGAAAAATATTCGCTAAGCCCAAGTACTTGAATCTCTTTTGTAAGTATTTTATGATCTAAATTACTTATCACACCTTGAGGCAATCCATGAGCTTTTATTGATTTGATTAAGCATTCTGTACCAGGCATTAGATTACTTCTTGATAAAGGGTGTGTACAAAAATGCTCACGAAAGGCTTCAAGTGCTTCTTCTGTTTTTGTTGGAGATTTTAAAGTTCGTGCAAAAGTATCACGAATAGATTTTGATCCTGCTAGAGATTGCATTTTAGGATGACCAAACATACAAAATACTTCGTTCATACTATCAAGAAATTGTTTTCCTCTAAACTCTATCAGAGTTCCATCCCAGTCATAAAACACTCCGGCTATGCCGTTTAGTGGTAAGCGAGTGGGTATGGTGTGAAAATTTCTTGCACTAATTTTTATTTGTAAGTATCTAGCAGTAAATTTCATAGTGAGCCCATATCGTTAATAGTTTCGGTATAAATCATTACTAATAATTTTCCTTCAAGAACTTTTATTGAAATATTTTCTGAAACTGTTCTATTGAAGCAAGAATTATTTCCTGGAAATTGTAATATTTCATCATTTAATTCCCATTTCAGACCTGAAGTTTTAATTTTAGCTTTTGTAATAGCTAGTAATGATATTTTAGTATTTGGTTTCAAGACTAAATTAGATACAGCTTGATCTTTTAAAATATAGCCTATTAATGGTGGAGAATAGAAGGCACATTCATTTTCAGCAATAATATTGATATTGCATAAAATGTGATCAATAAATCCGCCACCTACACCAAATACTATGGTGGGTAAAAGTTGATTTTGAGCAAGATATTGTAACGCTTTTTGGAAGTCTGACTGATTTTGATTAGGTAAATAAAGCATTTTTCTTTCAGGATGCTTATCATGCTCAATACTATCGAGATCGCCAATGATTATAGATGGTTCTACTCCGATTTTCAGTAATTTATCAGCAGCACCGTCAGTAGCAACAATCACTTTATCTTCAGCAAAAAAATGACTGGTTGGTAAGTCGCCGTTCAAACATAAAATAGACTTGGCATTTTGGTAATATTTAAGCGGCATCATAATACCTTTTTTGAAATATAGATATTAGGATAGTTATTAAGCCTACTACATTACTATAAACAACAAAGTCAGCAGCTGTGTATATACCATAAATAATCCAAGAGATTGAGCACACAAGAAAATTATAAAGCATGATTTTTGATATATCATGTGCTGATTTTGTTTTATAAGTTTTGTAGATTTGTGGAATAAATCCAATAAAAGAAGTAAGGGTAGCAATAATACCAAATAAGTCGACTATGTTCACATCTCCCTCCGCTAGTACTAACTAGATCAAGTTATAAGGGTATTTCTCAGCTGAAAAAGTGAATTCTAAATCAGCACCCCTGGTGAATTAATTTTCAAAATGAATATATAGATCATAGTTAATTCTTGTCAAGAGCTTTTTAAAATTTAAATACCATTACTAAAAGTTTAAATACTATCTACAATAAGTAATTGTGATTTGTGCTAAAGAATTGTACCAATGTAATAAGGTAGATTTTTATTTAAGAAATTTTATGAATAAAGCTTCATTACCACCATTTTGGATTATCGCTTTTATTGCGGGGTTACCGTTATTTGCAGAAACGGTTTATACGCCATCTTTACCTGATATTGCTCACGTATTTAAAGTTTCAGAATCAATGGCTGAATATACACTTACAATATATATATTCGGTATGGCTGCTGGTATTCTTTTCTGGGGACATTTATCTGATAGAATTGGACGAAAGCCTTGTGTTCTAGCAGGTTTATTTTTTTTCATAGTTGGTTGTATAGGTTGTTATTTTTCTGTATCAATTTATGTTTTAATGTTTTTTCGGCTCATTCAAGCATTTGGTGGGAGCGTAGGAAACGTACTTGCCCAGTCTATTGCTCGAGACGCATTTCAAGGAGCATCTTTAGGAAAATTATATTCTGTAGTTGCCAGTAGTTTAGCAATTTTTCCTGCTATTGGTCCAGTTATTGGTGGCCATATCGCAGAGTATTTAGGCTGGAATGATATTTTTCTATTTCTAATAATTTTTGCATTAGTTTTAGGATGGTCTGTAATTAAAGAATTACCTGAAACTCATAATGCGAAAGATCAAAAACCAATATCATTTATGGAAGTGCTACCATTGATGATAAAAGATAAAAAAGTTATCGGTTTTAGTTTATTGGTGGCTTCAAGTAATGGTTTAGGGTTTTGTTATTTTGCAGAAGCGCCATTTTATTTAATTAAACTTCTTGGTCTGAGACCTAGTGAATATGGTTTTACTTTTATTGCAGTAGCTATTAGTGCAATGTTTGGCGGATTATGTTCAGCAAGACTTCAAGATAATCATAAGTCTAAATCTATTTTAGGATACGGACTTTTATTGATATTAATCTCGGGTTTATCATTTAGCCTAATCATATTATATAGTATGAAAATAGAGCAAATACCTAACTTTGTACTAATTATTGTTGTAGTGGTAGGGCAAATGATTATTACGTTTGGTAGAGGTTTAGTTAATGCTAATGCTCTTGCACTAGCTTTAGTTGATTATAAATGGTGTGTTGGCACAGCATCTAGCTTATTTGGCTGTTTCTATTATTTTATTATATCATTATTTACTTTTGGTATGGGAGTATTGCACAATGGAACATTGCTGCCAATGCCGCTATATTTTTTAGCAATTGGTTTGTTTATGATGTTGGTAAGAAAAAAGATGCTTCGAAGCTAAAATTATTCTTCAATAATGTCTTCATTTAACTTCATGGCTTCTCTGCGCATTTTACGATATTCTTCTATTGGAATGCGTTTTTCGACGGGAACATAATCAATAAATAACTTACCATTTACATGATCAATTTCATGCTGAATGATGCGAGCTAAAAATCCTTCTGCAATTCCCTCTATGAAATTTCCTTCAATGTCAAAAGCTCTGTAGTTAATTTTCTTGTAACGTGTTACCGGGCCGGTAAAATCCTTTACTGAAAAACATCCTTCATAATCTTCATTTTTTCCCTGTTCTTTTATTCCCTCATAGCTTGGGTTAATCCATAGAGATTTCGGCATTGATTGAGTAAAATCCTGGCGCCATTTTTTTAGTTCTGGAGTATCATCAGCAGCAAAAATTATTATTTTTTTAGCTATGCCGATTTGCGGTGCAGCAAGTCCGGCAATGTTAGATTCTTTATCATATTTTGCTTCGAGGGTTTTAATGTCGTTCTTATCTTCAGAGCTTAGGGGAAAAGTTAAATCTTTGGCAGGAGTTATTAAGATGTGAGGCCTAAAGCCATTGACATCGGCAACTACATATTCAGGTAAATGATCTTTTTTAATAATGCTCATTTGGCCTATAATATGATAAATAGACTTGAAGTGTCAAGCTAGTATAATCAAAAGTATAACTAAGCCATATATTCTGGAATATATTTTATTTTCGGAAAAATCATTAAATATTCGTAATATAAATAGTAAATAAATTGATAAAATTTTATATTTTGTTTATATATTGATTCTCATTAGAAAGTTAAAAATAAAATCTTGAGGAAAATATGGAGAATCACGGAAAAAATTATATTGAAGCTGTACAAAATATAAACAATGCAAAAAAATA
Source organism: uncultured Rickettsia sp. (assembly GCA_964515755.1). Taxonomy (GTDB): domain Bacteria; phylum Pseudomonadota; class Alphaproteobacteria; order Rickettsiales; family JABSSG01; genus JAGVLN01. The sequence continues at coordinate 48,138 of CAZEVK010000008.1, forward strand.
TGAAGGTAAAATAACTTCATCCAGTCAGAAAGTTTTTACCATTATATCTAAAATATATGATTATGAAAATAATGACGGAATTTGTAAACAGATTAGCTTATTTAATTTAGAGTTATTTTTTGCGAGTAATTCTTTTAATAATTATGCCAAATCAATGACTAGCACTTTAAAAGGTCTATCAGGTAGTAATTCATATCGAATTGTTAATAATATAAAAAGTTATAAATCTACTAATGTTCTGAGCAATTATGATGTGTATTCTAAGTTTGTTAAAGGTGAAGATATAAGTTTAGAAATTTTAAACTTTATAAACAAATTGCAAAATAATCAAAAAGCATCTGTTCTTTTTACTATAGGTGGGCATTCTGTAAGTCTAGTTCTTTACAATAACGATGAAAAAGTTAATTTAGCTTATTATGATGCTTATTTTGGTCAAGTTTACGCACAAACTATAATGCAGAGTGAAGTAGATCAGGTTCTAAATGCGAATGAGCAGTTCGTAAACCCTATTTCAATTTTAAATCCTGATAATATTTTGATAGGTAGGGCACTTCTGAGAGATGATGCTAATATAGTTCCTAATGCTTCTATTAGCCTATTAAGCTTTATTACCAATACCAAAACCGACAATGTTATAAATGAGATTACGATATCAGAAAAAATAGCTCCTAAAGAACTACTAAAATACTTAGCATTAGTTCCGCATACGCTTTATAACATAAAGTATGCAACAAACTTAGAAGCATTCAATAATTTTTTAGATGTATATGGTGTTGATTTAATAAAAGAAATTAAGTTAGTTAAAAAATGTGTATCGCTGATTAAAAACTGTTCTAATTCTTATCTAGAGGAAGTAATATCAATTCCTTATAAAGATTTTGATGAGAATTTTATTCAAAAAATTATAAACAGAAAAAATTTAAATATTAATGAGAAACAGGGAGGATTACCTTCAGTTGTAAAAGAAGCTAAAACTAGTAGTAAAGTTTGCATCCAAGAGGCTGATCTAAAGCGTGAGATTACTAACGCTGAAAAGAATTTTTTTAAACATATTTTTGAAGAGAAAGAAATAATAAATGATCTTCTTAATAAGTGCGTTGTAAGTACCAAATTCATTGAGAAAAAACATATATCACGAGAAATGTGTGACAAATTTGAAAAAGTGAATCCTGAGCTTTTTTCAAGACTCAACAATGCATATTATGACAGTAAAGACGTATTAAAACAAAGAAGTGAAGAGTGTTTTGGTGATTCAAAAATTTCTGAAATTTTAGGTGAATCGATCGACTTACCAATAGATTTATAACTTTTTAAAACAAAGTTGAACTTTAAAGTATATAGTGTTTATTATTTTATTTTGTGAATAAGACAAGTTGTTGATTATTTATATAACGAAAATTTTTTAGTTATTTGAGAGACAACGTCCCATTTTCCGAAAATTACTGAAGCATAATAAACATGCTCATCTTGAGTTTTTTTAGAAATAGCCTCGATTTGTTCTAAATATGTTCCGCCGGTCATGCCGCATTGCCTCATCAAAATTCTAACTATTGCATAGCCGTTGCCTCACATTAAATC
>CAZEVK010000009.1:0-21470 GCA_964515755.1 uncultured Rickettsia sp.
CTTATATTAACTCTTTGTATAAGAGAACATACTACTAATATATTGTCAATAGATTGTATCGTACCGTAACTAAATGAAGGATTTAAGTATATTTTATTGGCGCAATAATAAGCAATTATCCAAGAATAAGTAATAGTTTAATTTTTATGATTATAGATATTTTTTGGAAAAATTTTCTTTAATGTATATTTAAAAAAATATTTGTATTACAATATAATTAATTATGGAGGTTTAAAAATTATGCGAGAAAGAATTAGCGAAAGAACTGTTATTAAAGATTATTGGTACGAAGTACAGCATTTGGAAGAACTAGGAAATAAATGGAGTGCGGCGGCTGAGGACAGGCTTTTTATTTTACCGAACGCCAGAGCAATACGCGCATCTAAAGCATCTATTGCACAAGAACAAGCTGATGCTATGGCGCAAACCATTAACAAAACCGGAATAACAAAAAGTGATGTTGATGCTATCAAAACTCCGCGAAAAATTATGTTACCGCTTAACAAAGGTGGAGATCATTGGGCGGCTATTACTGCTGATGTAACAATTGCTCCAACTGGCAAGAGATTAGTGAAGCTAAGTTTTACAGATTCGCTTGGTAAAGAACAAAACTATAATTTACTACCGAAAGAAATTAAAGATGAAATGTCAAGGATTAGCGGTTTATTTGGTAGAGATGCCACTGTAACTACAGAACTATATCCTTATACCTGGAAACAACCGGATGGGTCATCTTGTGGTCCTTATTCGTTTGCTAATTCTATTAGGTGTCTTGCTGGTAAAGGTGCAGAGCCTAATCCTGGCAGAGAAGTGGTTAGAGCTCAACAATTGGATATGATGACAGATGAAGCTAATATCAGAGCATGCTCTACTAATAATGCAATAGATGATATTATACGTGCTTGGGTAATAGATAGAGCCAAAGAAAATAAGTCTTTTCTTTTAGACAGCGACGCCAGGTTTACAGAAATGTGCGAGCATTTTGCTAATATTAAAAGAAGTGATATTGGAGAGGTTTTAGCGATTTTTATTGATGAAGACCCAAGGATGATGTCTTATGCGCAGAGAAGAATGCGCGAATTAATTGCTTCAGATGATATTATAAACGCAAGCGTAGCCGCTGATAAATTAGCTGGTATTCGTGAAGAGATGAAGCATGAGAACTTAATGCAGAAATTTCAAGTTATGCTAAATATGATAGAATCTGAGACTGAAATGGGAGCAGAGAGATCATATAAATTTGTAGCAGAAATTATGGAGCATTTAGATCAAATGCAGATAGAAACTGCTACAAATAAAATTTTTAGTTTAGGCAATGAAAAGATTACAGCTTATTTTTTGAATAATGTTGTGGATGTGGTTTCAACTAGAGCGATTGAGACGGGCTACCAGGACAAAATGGAAGGATTAGCAACAGCCTATTCTGGTATATCTAGAGCAGAAGGTGAAATAAAAAAACTTTCTACTTCAATTACATCAAGCGATAGTCATGCTGACAATCTGACTGCACAAGCAGCTAGCGTGCCTGTAGTAAAAGATTTAGATAAAAGTCCGGTTGAAGATTTAAAAAAGTATAAACACCTACTTAAAGAATCAATAAGAAGAAACGATGCAGGTCTTGTAAAGCAAATAGGTTACGCAATTAAAGATTTTTTTGAAGATGTAGTATCTCTTATTAGTTTCGGCACATATAAACCTAACTATAAATTAATTAATGCTATTGAAGAACAAATTGCTCTACCACCTGTAACACCAGAATTTTCTAAAGATATTCGCAAAAGCTTTATTAAGGTTGAATTAGATAAAGTTAAAGACAGATTAAGCAGAAGTATTCCTCCTTCTCCGGCAGCTTCATCTCCAAGAAGTGCTAAAGGTCGATTTAGTAGTATGTAGCGAAATTTCTAAATAATAAATTCTTATGTAAGTTGAATTTATTATATAAACAATACTTATTGTAGAAATCATCGTTTTTAATAATTTAAGTTAGCCATTAAATTTTTGAAAAATTATTTCTAGATAAATTTAATAATTATTTTTATAAAGGGTTAATTTATAATTAAATAAAATGCTAAAATAAAATCTTAGTCTAATTTTTGGGCTATATTATTACTTTCTCTGTAACTGCCTTTTAAAGACAGTTTCATTTAATAACACATAAATTTACTTAAAAAATTATCTTTGACTATGCTAAAAAATATAATATCTTTACAATATCATTAATTATGAGGAGCAATAATTATGCGTGAAAGAAAAAGTGAAAGAACGGTTATTCAAGATTATTGGTATACAAATGCGCATTTAGAAGATTTAGGAATGCAATGGCGAAAAGGAGCAGAAGATAGACTCTTTATTCCTATTAGCAAACCAGATGAATTTGTGGAGGAACTTAAATTTGTAACTGGAATAACACAAAGTGATGTTGATGATATTAAAACTCCACGTAAAGTTATGTTACCCCTTAACAGAGGTGGAGATCATTGGACAGCGATTACTGCTGATGTAACAATTGCTCCGAATGGCAAAAAAGTAGTAAAGCTAAGCTTTACAGATTCACTTGGTAAAGAACAAAATTATGATTTATTACCTAAAGAAATTAAAGATGAAATGTCAAGGATTAGCGATTTATTTGGTAAAGATGCCACAGTGACCACTGAACTATATCCTTATACCTGGAAACAACCGGATGGATCATCTTGCGGTCCTTATTCATTTGCTAATGCGGTTAGGTGTCTTGATGGTAAGGGTGTTGAACCTAATCCTGGCAGAGAAGTGGTTAGAGCTCAGCAATTGGATATGATGACTAATGGCGTTGCAATTAAGTCATGCTCTACCAATGATAAAGTAGATGAAATTATTCGTACTTGGGTCATTGATAGAATATCAAATGATCAGCCATTCGAGATAAATAATTATGCCCAATTTATGGAAATGGCTAAGCACTACGCTAATGTAACTCAATCAGAGACTGCAGAAGATATTAAAATAATGTTCCTAATCGAAAACAATAGGAATGCTTATGATGACGGAAATTTAGTTTTACCTTATGTACAACGAAGAATGGGCGAATTAGTAGCTTCAGATGAAATTATTAGCATAAGTGTATCTGCTGATAAATTAGCTTCTATTCATGAAGAGATGAAAGATAAAAATTCAATGCAGAAATTTGAAAACATGCGTGAAGCAATAGCATCTGAAGTAGGGACAGTTGAGTCTTATAAATTTGCTGCAGAAATTATGCATCACTTATCTGAAATGCATATAGATGGAGCTATGGCAAAAATCAATGAGCTAAAAGATTCTGAGATTGGAGAATATTGCTTAAACATTGCTCTTGAAGCAGTTTCAACTCGAGATATTGAAGCAAATTATACAGCCAAAATGGAAGCTCAAGCTCAAGCTTATTTAGCGGTATACAATATTGGAGTTACAGAAGAGAAGTTACAAGCTGATATTCAAGAAAATCAAAGTAAAAACCTGGATAATCCGAGTGAAAACATGGACTTAGCTGGCGCTATTCATGATAAAATTAAAGATGAAGATTCAATGCGAAAATTTGAAGATATGCGCGAGAAGGTAGAATTTTTACTGGGAGAGGTTGAGTCTTACAGATTTATTGCAGAAATTATGCAAGATTTATCTAGAGTGGATGTAGAGAGTGCCCAAATAAAAATTACAGAATTACAATATCCTGAGATCGAAAGTGATTGTTTGGATATTATCGAAGGTATAACTTATGAGGCTGAATCTGTAGCAAAAATGGAAGCACAAGCTCAAAATTATTTAGCAGTATACGAGGCTGCAGTTAAAGAAGAGAAGTTAGGGCCTAGTAACGGCAGAAACTCCGATGTTTATGATGATATTCCAATTTTGCCTGCCGATAAATTAGCTGTTATTCATAACAAGATGCAGAATGAAAATTCGATGCAGAAATTTGAAGACATGCGCGAGAAGGTAGAATTTTTACTGGGCGAAGTTGAGTCCTACAAATTTATTGCAGAAATTATAGAATATTTATCTAGAGAAGATGTGGAAGGGGCGGAGCTAAAAATTACTGAGCTTGAATACCCCGATATTATAAGCTATTGTTTAAAAACTATTGATGAGGTAACTTCTGAACCAGGTTATGTCTCTAAAATGGAATCTCAAGCCAAAAATTATTTAGAAGTATATGAAGCAGCAACTAAAGTAAAAGAACCAATAGACCAAGAGCCACATGACGAAAACTTGGCACAAATATCAGAAGTACTTAAAGAGGCAATAAGCAGAAATGATGCAGGTATCGTACAGCAGCTAGGTTATGCAATAAAAGATTGGAGTGAAAACATAATGTCTTCGCTCACTGGTAGTGTTACTAGTTATCAATTACTTGATCAGGTTGAAAAAAAATTGAAACTTCCTCCTGTCGCTTCTGATATTACAAAAGAAGAGCGTAAAGTTTTTCTTCAAAACGAACTAGATGAAATCAAAAAGAAAATAGGGGACGCTAACGCTTCCTCAGTCAATACTTCTTCAACAGCGTCAGTTCTAAGGAGGTCAGATAATAGAGGAAGATAGATAATTATTATACTAAGATGTAAAAAGCAATTATCTATATGAATTTTAAAATTGCGGGTGAAGGAAAAAGCAAGAGCAGGCAGTTAGGGCAAAGACTTCTCGGAAATTACCTCATTTTTTATTTACAGTACATTGTTATATAACCAATGATACCGCAATGCATATCATCATCGCGCCGGCAATGCAGTCGAAGATTTTCCAAGCCGTTGGCTTTTTAAATAATGGTATTAAAGATTTAGCTCCATAACCAATTGTAAAAAACCAAAGAAATGATACTAAGCTTGCTCCAAATGCAAAAAAGGGACGTTGTTCCGCAGGGAATTGCGCGCCTACACTACCGATTAACATGCAAGTATCTATATATACATGAGGGTTTAATAAACTAACAGCTAATGACATCAAAATCAGTTTTTTTAAGCTTAATTTTTGTCCTTTGCTATCTATTTTCAAAGATTGATTTTTAAATGCCATCCAGAAAGATCTTAGACCGTAACAAGTTAAAAATATCGCTCCTCCCCAACGTGACACCATAAGAACAATTTCATTAGAAGCAATTATTGCTCCTAATCCGCCTACGCCAACACTAATTAAAATAGCGTCTATAGATGCGCATATTAAAGCAATAAGTCCAACATGATTTTGCTGAATTCCTTGTTTTAGGACGAAAGCGTTTTGTGCGCCAATAGCAACGATAAGTCCTTACATAATTATAAATCCTTCAGCGAAAGGATAAAACCAAGTCATATTCATTTTTTCTGTTCTGATAAATATCGTTCAGCTTCAAGAGCAGCCATACAACCTGTGCCTGCGGCTGTTACTGCTTGTCTGAAAATCTTATCTTGGACATCGCCGGCGGCAAATACTCCTTTAATACTAGTTTGAGTACTGTTAGGGGCAGTGATTATGTAATTTTCAGTATCCATTTTAAGTGTGCCAACAAACAAAGAAGTGTTAGGAACATGACCAATAGCAATAAAAATTCCATCGAATTTTAGTTCTTGAGTTATACCATTTTGAGTGTCTTTTAATCTAACTCCTGTAACATTTAGAGGTTCATCGGTACCTAAAATTTCATCTATTGCATGATTCCAAATTATCTTGATCTTTGGATTAGCCATTAGCCTTTCTTGTAATATTTTTTCTGCTCTTAAAGTATCTCGACGATGAATTAAGGTTACTTTGTTTGCAAATTTAGTAAGGTATAAAGCTTCTTCTACTGCAGTATTACCACCTCCAACAATTGCTATTTCTTTATTTTTGAAGAAAAAACCATCGCATGTTGCGCAACCTGAAACTCCAAATCCACGAAATTTTTTTTCACTTTCAATACCAAGCCATTTTGCTTGAGCGCCGGTAGCAATAATCACAGTGTCTGCCGTATAATTATTGCCTGATTCTCCTATTGCAGAGATTGGTTGGCTTTTTAGATTAATCTCTTTAATATGATCGTTGATGATATTAGTACCAACATGTTTAGCTTGAGCTTCCATTTGTTGCATTAACCAAGGTCCTTGGATTATATCGGCAAATCCTGGATAATTTTCTACATCGGTAGTTACCATTAATTGGCCACCTGGTTCCATACCTCTAACTAAAATTGGTTTTAAATCAGCGCGAGCAGCATAAATTGCAGCAGTGCATCCAGCAGGGCCAGAACCAATTATTAGAACTTTTGTATGAAAATTTTGACTCATATAATACCTATTTAATTAAGTAACCAGTTTTTAACAAGCGAGATTTGTTCTTCATCCATTAGAGATGGCGCATGTCCCACGTTTTTAATCACTACTTCTGTGCAATCTTGATGGGTTAGTTTCATTTGTGCTACTGTTAGCATAGATAAAATATTTGAAAATTCACCTCTTAATACAAGCACAGGTAGTGTTTTTTTCAGTGTATTCCAAAATCCCCAAAGATTAGCATCAGTTGAGTAGGTTGCTGGAGACTGAAAAGTCGTGCTGATTTGTGGATCATAATTTAATTTATAACTACCGTCACTATTTTGTATTATACTGTGTTTAGTAAAATGCTGCCATTTATCTTCACCGTTAATTCCGAAATTTCTAAAAGTGTCTTTCAAATATAATTTTCCTTCTGCAAAGCTAGAAAAAGTCTGATATTTTGATACATATTCAGCTATTTTTGCTAGAGCTTTGGCAGGAATATATGCTCCAATGTCATTAAGCACCATCTTTTTGATTGTTTTACGAAACACTGTAGCATAAATCATGCCAATAATGCCGCCCATTGATGTGCCAATATAATAAGCTTCATTAATATTTATGGCTATTAAAAAATTATGTAAGTCAGCTACATATTGCTTATAAGAATAATAACTAGGATTTGTTGCATATTCACTTCTGCCTCTGCCAATCACATCTATACATATTACGCGAAAATTTTTAGCAAGTTCAGGCGCTATATAATCAAAATCATGAGCGTTCCTGGTTAATCCATGTACACAAATAACAGGATAAGCATCTGGCTTTCCCCACTCAATATAAGCCAATTTGCGATTGCGGCTTAATTTTGAAGAGTCTCTAACTAAACAGTCCTTATATTGCGGTTCCATAAGTCAAAATAAATTTAATTATTAATGGTATGTAAATTATAGCAGTGACCGTTGTGAGCATCACTGAAACTGCGACTTTTTCAGGTTGTATATTAAATATTGTTGCAATGACTAAAGAAGTAACAGCCAATGGTATAAAAGTAGCAACCATAAATAATTGGTGTAAATCATGCGAATAAAGATGAGTTATATTTCGATCAATTATAACTAATCCTAACGTAACTGCTGGCCATACTATATATCGCGCTAAAGCCACCATACCTAAAAATTTAAAATCTATTTTTAAGCTTTTAGTTGCTGCTAGGCTTAATCCAATTATCATCATACCAATAACGGTATATAAACCACTAACATTGCTAGTGAATTTAGTAAAAATTGGGTGAATTTGAGTACCAAAGTAATTGAAAATTATTCCCAATATAAAAGCGTAAAGAGTTGGTAATTTTATCAGTTTTATAAAACTATTACGTGCTGTGTACTTACCCGCTGCTGAAATATAAAAACCTAGACTATTTTCATACAAAGATACGCCAACTACTATAAAGAAAAAAGGTACGGAATATTCTTGCCCAAAAATTGCAGTAACTATGGGAAACAACATATATCCTACATTGCCAGTACCGGCAGAGTAAGCAATTATATTTTTGATTTCATTGTCCCATATTTTTTTACTTAAGTAATAAAATGTAATACAAATCAAGCATGATATGACAAAAAATATAATTGGTATTAGAAATAAGGTATGTTCAACTTTTGTATGAACGAGATTATGGAATATTGCTATAGGATTAATTAAGTAGAATAATAACTTGGCAATTGTTTCGCGATCAAGTTTTAATACTTTACCGCCAACGTAACCCATTATTATATAAATAAATAGCGGTATCATTACCGCTGTCGTCAAAAGAAATAATGAATCTGAGCTTTGCATTTTATCAACACTTGCTAAAAAACCCACACATTAACAGGTTATTTTTAACATATTATGTATGGGTTTTTTAGTTTTTACTACTAAGAAAATTATGATTCTTGTATTCTTTTACGATCAACTTTTCTTCGACGTCTTTCGTTTTCTTCAGCTTTTCGCTTACGCTTTGCTGAAGGCGTCTCAAAATGACGACTTAACTTCATTTCTCTATATAACCCTTCGCGCTGCATCTTTTTTTTCAACATGCGAAGAGCTTGTTCAATATTTCCAGAGTGAATGCTAACGTATACCAGTGTAATTACCCCTTTCTTGAGAGCTTTAAAATGTTAAGTTACAAATTTATCTATGAAATTAGATAAATATGATATCTTTATAATTAATTTTATTGTAAAAAGCAAACAATAATATCATTCAAGTTATGTTTATGAAAGATAAAGTTAGTAAGCTTAAATCTAAATTCTTAGCGTTAGCTATTGCTGAAGTTCCGTTTTCTGGATGGACAGATGAATTACTGCAAATAATTGAGCAAAAAATGGACTTAGAATCAGGTTATAGTATGATTCTATTTGAAAGCGGAATAAAAGATTTGATAGTTTTTTATGAAAAAACTCAAGATCAGAATATGCTTGATGCTTTAGCAAGCCACAAAGTAGAATTGCGTGTTAGAGAAAAAATTGCTTTGGGAGTTAAGACTCGTATAAATTCTAAAAACAAAGCTAGTAAAGTAGTATTAAGTAAGTTAATGAAATTTTATTCAAATCCGCTAAACGCCGCTTTGGGCTTAAAAAATATGTGGAGTACTGTTGATAAAATTTGGTATTATGCCGGGGATCAATCAACCGATTATAATTACTATACTAAAAGATTATTGTTATCGGCTGTTTACAGTTCGACGCTTATGTATTATTTATCAGACGAATCTGAACAACATTATAAAACCTGGGAATTTTTAGATAAGAGAATTAACAATGTTTTAAAGATAGGTAATTTTAAGAATATACCGCAAGCTTTGAACAGGATAAAAAATAAAATCCCATTTGTTAGATTAATTAAGTAAGAGAAATTATTACAGTGACTAAGCATTATCCAGATATTGATTCAAATCCTGATTTTGCCCAAATAAGCAAAGAAATGCTGAAGTTTTGGCAAGAGCAAAATATTTTTGCTCAATCAGTTGAATCGCGTCCAAAAGTTAATGAAGCAGGTCAAGAAAATGAATATATCTTTTTTGACGGCCCACCATTTGCTAATGGCTTGCCGCATTACGGCCATTTGCTAACCGGATTTGTTAAAGATGTAGTTGCTCGCTATCAAACTATGAAAGGTAAGAGAGTTGAGAGAAGATTTGGTTGGGATTGTCATGGTCTGCCTGCTGAGATGGCAGTTGAAAAAGAAATAGGCGTTTCAGGCCATTTACAAATTGAAAAATATGGTATTGCTAAATTTAATGCTCATTGTCGTGAATCAGTTTTAAAATATACTGGCTACTGGGAAGATTATGTAACTGAGCAAGCGCGATGGGTTGATTTTAAAAACAGTTATAAAACAATGGATACTGATTATATGGAGTCAGTAATCTGGGCCCTTAAGCAACTATACGATAAAGGTTTAGTTTATAAATCAATGCGTGTAATGCCTTATTCATGGGCTCTTGAGACGCCATTATCAAATTTTGAAACTAGATTAGATAATGCATACCGTGAAAGAGCTGATAAAGCAATTACGATTTCATTCACCTTGAAAACTCAGCCTAAAGGAACGCCTGATAACTGCGTTAGTTATAAATTACTAGCGTGGACAACAACGCCATGGACATTGCCTTCAAATCTTGCGCTAGCTGTAAATAAGGACATAGAATATGCATGTGTAGTTAATGAAAATAATGATTGTCTAATTATTGCTAAGAGTTCTTTGAAGAAATATAAGAAAGAATTACTATTCGAAGAAGAAAAAAACTACTCGATTATAAGCGGTAAAGCTTTGATTGGCATTAAATATAAGCCTTTATTTCCTTACTTTAAGGATCATCCAAATAGCTTTGTTATCTTAGATGGTGACTTTGTAACTGAAGGAGATGGAACTGGTATAGTGCATATGGCTCCAGGTTTTGGCGAGGATGACCAGATTCTGTGCGCTAAAAATGGTATAGAGCTTGTTTGCCCAGTCGATAATGCCGGTAAATTCACTTACGAAATTAATGATCTTGTTGGGATACAAGTTTTTGATGCAAATGATCGAATTATCATGAAGCTTAAAGAGCAGGGTGATTGGATCAAAACCGAGCAATACATTCATAACTACCCTCATTGCTGGCGCACAGATACTCCTTTGATTTATAAAGCGGTGTCTTCCTGGTATGTTAAAGTTACTGACATTAAAGAAGATATGCTAAAAAATAACCAGCAGATTAACTGGATTCCAGAGCATATTAAGGATGGATTATTTGGTAAATGGTTAGAAAATGCAAGAGATTGGTCTATAAGTCGTAATCGATTTTGGGGAACGCCATTACCAATTTGGCAATCCGATAATCCGCAATATCTACGAACAGATGTTTATGGTTCTATTGCAGAAATAGAGCAAGATTTTGGTGTTAAAGTAACAGATTTGCATAGACCTTTTATTGATGATTTGGTACGTAAAAATCCTGATGATCCTACCGGCCAATCAACAATGCGTAGAATTCCTGACGTGTTTGATTGCTGGTTTGAAAGCGGTTCAATGCCATATGCACAACTACATTATCCTTTTGAGAACAAAGAAAAATTTGAAAAATATCCATCGGCAGATTTTATTGTTGAGTATGCTGCTCAAACCAGAGGTTGGTTTTATACATTGATGGTTCTTTCTACTGCATTATTTAATAAGCCGCCATTTTTAAATTGTATTTGTCATGGCGTGATTTTGGATGAGAGTGGTCAAAAACTCTCAAAACGATTACAAAATTATGTTGACCCAAAAGATTTATTTGCAAAATTTGGGTCTGATGCCTTACGATTTTTAATGATGTCATCTTCAGTGATGCGCGGGCAGGAGTTATTGATTGATAAAGATGGACAAATGGTTCATGACGTTATAAGGCTTACAATCAAACCAATTTGGAATGCTTATAATTTCTTTACTTTATATGCCAATACTGACTTAATTCAGGCAAAGTTAGCTTATTCAAGTGATAATTTTAATGATCAATATATCTTATCAAAGCTTGGCATTGCAGTTCAAAAAATCGAAGAAGCAATGGATAAATATGAAATTTCCGAAGCATGTACAATATTGCATGGCTTTGTCGAAATACTCAATAACTGGTATATAAGACGTAATCGTAATAGATTCTGGAAAGAACAAAAAGACTTGGATAAACAGCAAGCTTATGACACATTATATACAGTATTATGTACTTTGTGTAAATGTGCGGCGCCTTTGTTACCTTTGACTTTAGAAAATATTTATTTAGGTTTAACTGTTGGTGGAAAGTTAATTAAGGACGCTAGTGTTCATCTAGCTTCATATCCGGATTATTCATTATTTCCAAGAGATAATCAATTAGTTGAAAATATTGATAAAGTACAAGAAATTTGTACTGCTGCTTTAAACATCCGTAATCTTGAAAATATTCGTATTCGTCAACCATTAGCACAGCTTATGATAGTTGGTAAGAATTTCAGTAACTTAGAGCAATATTTTAAACTAATAGAAGAAGAAGTTAACGTTAAAAAAGTTGTAACTTCTGAAGATGTAGCTAAGTATGCAGAGCCAAAATTAAAAATTTTCTTTCCGATTGTAGGCAAAAGAATGCCGCATAAAATAAAATTATTAATTGAAGCAAGTAAAAACAAAGAATGGGAATTAAATTCAAATAATCAATTATTAATTTGTGATGAAACATTAGTTGCTGGCGAATTTGATGTAGTTCTTGAAACCTTTAATAAGCAAGCGACCGCATTATCATCACAAGATGCAGTTGTAATTTTAGATACTAAAATTGATGAAGATTTAGAATTGGAAGGTTTAGCGCGTGACGTAGTCCGTGCAATACAACAAGCTCGCAAAGATGCTGATCTAAAAATTAGTGATCGCATTAAACTTGGAATTAAATGTAGTGATCATCTTAGTAAGGCTATAAAGCTGCACAAAGATTACATTTGTAGTCAAACGCTTTGTAATGATATAGAGTATCATCTGTTACAGGAGTATGACTATAGATCAAGTGTTAAAATTGATAATGAAGAATTGGAGATAACAATTAATCGTTCCTAGAGGAAAGAAAATTATGGTCATGGATAGAATAGCTATTGTTGGTTCAGGTGCTTGGGGAAGAGCCTTAGTCAATTTATATAGAGATAGACAAGTTACAGTTTGGACAAGAGTAGTAGATTCATCAAAAATTTCAGATAATAATATTAATTTTACCTCAGATATAAACGAAATCTTTGATCATGATTTAATCTTATTAGCTATACCAGCTCAAACAATTAGAAGTTTTTGCTTTCATGTAATTAAAAGATTAAAGAAAGACGCGGTAATTTGTGTTTGTTCCAAAGGAATAGAGCAAGAATCTGGTTATTTAATGAGTGAGGTAATTCATGAAACTTTACCTACTAATCGGATTGCAATTTTATCAGGACCGAATTTTGCAAATGAAATCAGCCAAGGGCTACCGGCAATCTCAACACTTGCTTGTGCTGATATTATAATTGCCAATTTTTTAGCAGAGAAATTATCAACAGATAATTTTAAACTATTTCCAAATCCCGATATAATAGGCACTCAACTCTATGGTGCACTAAAAAATGTACTAGCAATTATGTGTGGCATTTTTATAGGCTTTAATCTTGGGCTAAATGCACAAGCAGCATTAGTTACTCAAGCGCTTAAAGAGATTGTGCAAATTATTAGAGCCAAAAAAGCAGACCTTAAAACAATATTTGAACCGGCGGGTATAGGTGATATATTTTTAACATGCAGTAGTACGCAATCAAGAAATACAACCTTGGGTACTGAAATTGTTAAATTTGGTTCGTTTAATAAGAGTCTATTAAGACAACATGCGGAAGGTGCTCATACTACTGATGGGTTAAGTAAAATGATAAAAAACTTAGGCTTAACATTACCCATTTTTGATCTAACATGTAAAATAATCAATGATCAAATTAAAGTTAAAAAAGAAAATATCATAAAGCTTATTTTATAGTTCTAAGATTTTGAATCAATAGACCAAGTTACTGATTTATATAATTTAAACGGAAGATGTTTTTAATGTCTCTATCATTTCTTTTGCAATCATTTCTAAATACTGCTTCTTTGCATGTTTGTTCTTTGAAAAAATATTCAAAGAATCAAATATAGCACCATTTATAATGCTATGTATGTATATGGCAATAAAGTCTGCAGAATAATCTGACCTAATTTCTGATTTATCTTGCAATTCATTGATAGTTTTAATCCAATTCATCGGTGTAACTTGGTTACCGCCAATCAAATTATTTTGATCTTCTAGTGCTTGCCATTGAATTATTCTTAATATTCGGGGATCTCGATCATATAGTACGACTCGCTGATCAATAATATGTTCGATAAAATGATTTAAATTTTTATAAGTTAAATCTATATTTTCAATATTTCCTATTAAAGCCTTTTTAACTTCTTTCCATAAGGTCTGTTTATTACCTATATGATGATATATGAGGCTCTGATTAATGCCCGCTTTATTAGCAATATCACTAATAGAAGTTCCAGAAAAACCTTTATTTACAAATATTTCTGCTGCTGCTTCTAGAATTTTGTGTTTTGTATTATCCATAATTATTTTTTATTAAATATATTGAATGTTCATTCAATATGTAATATATCATTAAATGAACGTTTAACTAACTATAAATATAGGATAATATCATGACAAATCAAGCTATTATAAATTTAATTACTTCTATGTATATGTGGTTTAATCAAATCGCTGATCCTGCAATTCCATTTCAAAAAGCTGATTTGGAAAAGTATTTCACCCCTACATTTATAATGCAAATGAATGATAAAATCATAACGCAAGACTATATGTCACTTTTTTCTCATTTTGAAGAATTTAGAAGTAGCGGCTCCTTATTAAAAATTGTTATGCCTTTCCAGGAATTTTTCATTTCTGAAGATAAGAAAAAATGTGTAGTTCGATATAATATTAATAAAACCACTAAAGATGGAAAAAATCATATAATTAAAGTTATTGCTATATGGCATATATCTCAGGATGGACGTTTAAACAGAATGAATGAAGTAGTAAATTTTGAGAATTAATATTGTTTGCAGCCCCCATTATTTGGTTCTATTTTATTTATCATAGATCTAGCTGAGAGGGTGGTGGTAGGGATATCAAATTTTAGAAATATTTGAATCATATTTAGTTTTATTGGTTTTTCTAATGCTGACTAAATAAGCAATAAAGATTGTTGTGATTACAAATGCCACCATTATACTTGCTAAGGCATTGATTTGTGGGCTAATACCCAGTCTTACTCTTGAATAAATTAACATTGGTAATGTTGTTGCTCCTGGCCCTGAAGTGAACCTTGCTATAACTAAATCGTCAAGTGATAAGGTAAATGATAACAGCCATCCGGCAACCAAGCTATTAGCTATAATCGGTAAAGTAATCACTGTAAATGCTTTTAAAGGATGGGCTCCAAGGTCTTGCGCAGCTTCTTCTAAAGAATGATCAAAAGCTGTCAATCTTGCCCGCACTATAACAGCAACATAAGCCATACCAATCGTAGAATGAGCCAAAACTACGGTAAGTATTCCTTTTTGAGGCCAGCTAATAATCTGCTCTACAGCAACAAAAAGTAATAATAACGAAAAACCGGTTATAACTTCTGGAATGATAAAAGGTGCAGCTAACATGCCTGTAAACATGGTTTTGCCTTTAAATAAACCAAATCTTAATAAAGCAATTCCTGCCATAGTACCTAATATAACTGCTATAGTTGCAGAATAAGCCGCAATTTTAATGCTATTAATTGCTGAAGCTATCAGTTCTTCATCCATCCATAAAGTACTATACCAGCGCGTGGAAAAATTAGACCAAACTGTTACAAGTTTAGATGCATTAAATGAATAGGCAATTAATATGATAATTGGCGTGTATAGAAAAATCAGCCCTAAGACCATAATGATTTTTGACCAAGGTACTTTATTAAACATAATTTTTATTTTGCTCTAGTAGTTTTTGAATAATCATAACTGGTATAACAAATGACATTGTTAGTGCCACAGTAATTGCTGCAGCTATTGGCCAATCATGATTTTGGAAGAATTCATTCCAAATGACTTTACCCACGGTTAGGACTTGTGCGCCGCCCAGTAATTCCGGAATTACAAATTCACCAACGGCAGGAATAAAGACTAGCATAGAGCCGGCTATAACACCAGGTATAGATAGAGGAAGTATAACATACAAAAATGATTTGAACGGTGTACAACCCAAATCTAAAGAAGCTTCAATTAATGCTGGATTTATCTTCTCTATAGAAAGATATAAGGGTAAGACCATGAAAGGTAGATAACAATGAACAATCCCTAATATAACTGCAAATTGGGTATTTAATAATTGTAAAGGTGTGTCAATAAATCCTATATAAATCAATACGTTATTAAGCAACCCTGAAGTTTTAAGGATAATAGACCAAGAATAGACTCTAATTAGTAATGACGTCCAAAAGGGAACCATTATTAGCATCAATAACAATTTTTGTGTTGATTTTTCAGTGCTAACAATACCAAGAGCAATTGGATAGGCAATCAGTAAAGTTATGATAGTGGAGATAGCTGCAATCTTAATCGAATTTAAATATGATGCTAAGTAAATAGGGTCTTCGATAAGAAATTTAAAGTTAGTAAGATCTGGCAAAAATTTATACTTATGAGTATTAACATCATAATCAAAGAACAAATTATAAGGCGGTATTGCATCTGCATATTCGCTAAAGCTGATTATGATAATTATAAGAAAAGGTATAAAAAACAGCAATATTAGCCATAAAAAAGGAGGTAATATTATAAATATTTTGTTTAAATTTGAGTTCATTCTTATTCTTTTAAAATTACACCTTCAGAGTGATACCAAGATAAATACACTGTCTTTCCTAAGACGAAGCCTGGATTTTTACTACGCTCTGACGTTGGTATTGTTACATGAACAAATTTTTTATTTCCTAATTCAACGTGGTAGATAATTTTTTGGCCCAAAAACCCTATATCAATAATTTTACCTACAACTTGATTTTCTGTTTTAGGTGCTGGTTCGGTATCTATATCTAATTCTTCAGGTCGTAATCCAAGCCAAACAGTTTCTCCAAGTTCAGCATTTTCAGAATATGCCATAATTACCTTGTTAGTTTCAGGGATTTGAATTCCAACATATTTTTTATCATTCCGTTTTTTACAGACTTTGCCTTCAAATAAATTAATTGAATCAACAAATTCGGCAACAAAGCGAGAGTTTGGATATTCGTAAATTTCTTGCGGTGTACCAACCTGTAAAATTTTACCATCTTTCATCACTGCCATACAATCTGCCATCGCCATTGCTTCTTCTTGATCATGAGTTACCATTATAAAAGTTATATCGAGCAAAGATTGTATTTTAATCAACTCTAATTGAGTTTGTTCTCTAGTTTTAGGATCAAGAGCACCTAGAGGTTCATCTAGTAGTAATATCTTCGGCTGTTTTACTAAACTTCTTACTAATGCTGCTCTTTGCATTTGTCCACCTGATAATTGATGTGGTTTCCGTTTAGCAAATCTAACCATGTCAACCATTTCTAAAGCTTCATAAACTCTTTCATCAATTTGTGTTTTTGAAAGTTTTTCTTGCTTTAAACCAAACGCAACGTTCTCCTCAACAGTCATATGAGGAAATAAAGCATATGATTGAAACATCATATTTATCGGTCTTTTATAAGGGGTAAGGTCGGTGATATCTTTGTCACCAAGAATAATTCTTCCTGATGTTGGTTTCTCAAAACCTGCAATCATTCTTAATAATGTGCTTTTACCACAGCCTGAGGGCCCAAGTAATGCAAATAAATCTCCCTGATTAATAGTGAGATTGATATTATCTATTGCTAGCGTATCATCAGTATAATATTTGGTAACATTCTCAATATACAAAAGTTGCTTAGAATTAGATTTTATTTTTTTAGCTCTTTTAATATGCTTTTCCATTCTTACCTAGTTTTATTTTATATATTAATACGAGCTTACAAAATTAGTCCATACTCTATTTCTTTTTCTAACAAATTCAGCGTTCTGGAAAACGCTTCTATAGCTTTTTTTAAGTAATTGCGAATTTAAATATATATATTTATTATTTTTAATTTCATCGTCTAAAAATTTATATGACTCTTTGATAGTACTTGGAAAGCCTGTATAATTACTAACCTTAGCAGTAATTTCAGGCTTAAGCAAAAAATCTATAAATTTTGAAGCATTATTTGGATGTTTAGCATGTTTTGGTATCGCTAGCATATCAAATGCAATCATAAAGCCTTCTTTTGGAGTAATGTATTTTATATTATTTTTGCTATCAAATTCATTTGCCTGTCGTATGGCTTGCAAGATATCACCTGAATAACCCATAACAATACATAAATCACCGTTGGCTAAGTTTGAAGTATAGCTTGAAGCATCGATTTCACGAATATAAGGACGAATTTTTAATAAAGCTTCTTTTGCTTTATTTAAATCTTCTAAATTTGAGCTGTTCGGGTCAAGCTTAAGGTAAACTAAAGCAGCTGAGATCATTTCTGTAGAAGCATTTAATAAACCAATACCGCATTTAGAAAATTTCTCTGCATAAATAGGATCAAAAATTATGCTTAAGCTATTTACAGGGGCATCAGGCATAATTTCTTTTATTTTGCTCTCATTATACCCAATACCAACACTGTTCATCATCCATGGTATGGAATATGTATTATTAGGATCATCAATAGTCAATTGTTTTAAAATTTTTGGATCAACATAGCTGTAATTTTTTATAGCTGCTTTATCGATTGGCTGATAAATGCCAAGCTTAATCTCTCTGGCAAGAAAAGGAGTATCTGCCGGAACAACAATATCATATTCAGTTTTACCGGACATTAACTTAGCATCAAGTATCTGATCACTATCATAAACGTCGTATAAAACATTGATTCCTGTATCTTGTTCAAACTCTTTTATGACCTCTGGAGGAATATAATTTGACCAATTATACATATTTAAAGTTTTTGGTTCATTACTAGCTCGTGCTATCAGAGAAGTAAAAATAGCTATAAATATAATAAAAAATCGTATCATTTTTTGCCTATTCTTCTGATTTTGTTTGAATTTTATAATTAATTAAATATAAATTATGCACTTGAGTAAAGTGTTTAGTTATTTATTAACAAATTTCTGCTATATTGTTAATAGATATAATCAATTATTATTGGAAATAAAATGATTCAATTTTCTTCATTATCTTCTTTATCAGCTTTTGACATAATTTTTGTTTCAGTCGTAGGTATATCTACTTTATTTGGCGTTGTTCGTGGGTTATTAAAATCATCTATATCTTTAATAGGGTGGATAGTAGCAGCATTAGTTGGATTTAACTTTTCTCATTATTTAGCTCCATTTATCGAAAAATATAAGTTTAGCCATTCAATGTCAGAATTAGTTGCAATAATTGCATCATTTGTTGGTGCAGCAATTATAATTGCAATTTTCAATAGTATTTTAGTTAGATTTATAAAGCCACTCTGTGGAGGTCTAGTTGATAGATCAAGTGGTTTAGCATTTGGGTTTGCAAGAGGTTGTGTGATTGCATGTATATTATTTTATGTTATGACACTTATTTTGCCGGATTTATACGTTAGCCATAAAACTCAAAACGCAAAAGATATTTCTAATCTTCCTGATTGGGCTAAAGAATCTAAAGCTATTAATCTATTATCTAGAGGTTCGGATGCAATTTCTGATTTATTACCTGATAATTTTAAAAGAGATCTTAAAGACTCAATTAAAGATACGGTTAATGAAAATGAGCAGCAACTAGCATTTTCAGGAAGTAAACTAGATAATATAAAACAAATTAATACTGTATTAAATTCTTTGCCTGTAGCAGTTTTAGATAATATTTCGGCAGAAGATCTAATAATATTACAAGATTCTTCCGTGGATGCTTTATCTAAAGTAGTTATATTAAAAAATATCTCTAATCAGTATAACGAATACGCTCAAAGGAAGCATATTAGTAGTGAGCAATATCATAAAATGACACAAGACATGGAAAGACTGATCACTCAGTATAATTCGATGATTAATAACGGTAGTACTGCAACTTCACATAGATAGTCACTATGCAAAAACAATTAGCTGGTAAAATAGCTTTGATCACGGGAGCATCCTCTGGACTTGGATCTGCAGTTGCTAAAAGATATATTGATGAAGGCGCACATCTGATTATCATCGGACGAAATTTAAAGCGGTTGGAAGCCATTGATGATTATGCACAAGAGCAGGGTAGTAGTGTCACTATCGTCCAGCTTGATTTAATGGATTATCCTAAAATTGCTGAATTAGGTCAAAAAATAGCTGAACGATTTGGGTATTTAGATATAGTAGTTGGAAACGCAGCAATTC
This sequence comes from uncultured Rickettsia sp., assembly GCA_964515755.1. Classification (GTDB taxonomy): domain Bacteria; phylum Pseudomonadota; class Alphaproteobacteria; order Rickettsiales; family JABSSG01; genus JAGVLN01. Next base: position 19,710 of record CAZEVK010000009.1, read on the forward strand.
TTGGAGATTTAACTCCTTTAGATCATTTGCATTTCAAAGTTTGGGATAAGGTAATTGCTACGAACTTAACAGCTAATTGGCATCTTATAAGAATTACCAATCCATTACTACAAAAATCTCCTAAAGGTGGCAGAGCTATTTTTGTTACTTGCGATGTTACCACCAAACCTCAAGCATATTGGGGGGCATATTCGATCTCTAAGGCAGGATTAGAGAATATGGTTCAAACTTATGCTGCAGAAAATCTTAAAACTAAACTAAAAGTATGTTTAGTTAATCCTGGAATTATGGCAACAAAAATTCGAAGAGATGCGATGCCTAGTATGGACGATTCTGCTTGGCCCAAGCCGGAATCAGCAACTGAACTATTTATTAAAGCAGCTATTGATAATTCTATAGTAAACGGGAGTATAATATGAAAAAACGAGATAAAGATGTTGTTTTTGTTGAGCAAACTCACGTATTTTGTGATGGTGGTGACAATGAAGAAGGCCATCCAAAAGTATATCTTGAAATCTCTACCGGCTCGATTATTTGTCCATATTGTAGTAAAGAATTTAGGCTAAAAAAGACGAATAAATAAGGTGTTATTAAGCTGATTTAGGCTTAGATATATATAAATGAAAAAATTTTTATGACAGCAAATTTAAAGAATATTGCGAACTCTTATTTTGATTCATGGAAAAAATGCGATTTTAAAACTTTAAAATCTACTCTGTCCGATGATGTTACTTTTATTGGTGCTCTAGGAAAAGCTAATGGCATTGATTAGTGTATGAATGGGCTTCAAAGTCTAGCTAATATTATGACCGATATAGTTATTGAGCATATGTGGGCTGATGAATTTGACGTTATTACATGGTATGAGTTTCATACCACTAAAACAAGTAAACCGATGTCTATAGTTAATTGGAGCCACATTGAAAATAATAAAATTACAAGAATTCGAGTAACCTTTGATCCACGACCGCTTCTAGATAGTTAATCTTTAGCAAGCAGGGCTTTTAATTATACTATTTATTGTAAAAACTATAATCTGTATATCCTTTAGCATCTGGACCGTAAAAAGTTATAGGATCAGGTTCGTTAAGTGGTGCATTTATTTCAAAGCGATAAGGTAAATCAGGATTTGCTATAAATAATTTTCCAAAAGCAACTGCATCTGCACCTTTATCTTGAATAATTTTTTCAGCAGTTATTTTAGTAAATTTTTCATTGGCAATGTAAGCTCCATTAAAAGATGACCTTAATAAAGGACCAATACTATTTTCTCCTAATGATTCACGTACGCACATGAAGGTAAGGTTGCGTTTACTAAGTTCTTTTGCAATATATGTAAATGTTTTAGCTGGGTCTGAATCTCCCATATCATTTGAGTCGCATCTTGATGAAAGATGCATCCCTACACGATCTGCTCCCCATATTGAAATTACTTTATCGGCTACTTCAAGCATAAGCCTTGCACGATTTTCTAAACTTCCTCCATATTCATCTTGACGATGATTAGTAGAGTCCTGTAGAAATTGATCTAATAAGTAACCATTTGCTCCATGGATCTCCACACCATCGAATCCTGCTTTCTTTGCATTTATTGCTCCTTGTAAATAACTATTAATTATCCCAGGGATTTCATCTAAATTTAAAGCTCTAGGAGTAACATAATTTTTTAATGGACGAACTTGGTTTACATGACCTCGAGGAGCAATAGTGCTAGGGGCAACCGGCAATTTACCATCTAAATATATCGGATCTGAAATTCTT
>CAZEVK010000009.1:21480-40398 GCA_964515755.1 uncultured Rickettsia sp.
TCTTCCCACATGCCATAATTGGAGTATAATATTTCCTCCTTTTTTATGGACAGAGTCAGTAATAGATTTCCAACCTTCTATTTGTTCGTCTGACCAAATACCCGGTGTGTTCGGATAGCCTACACCCATTGGACTTACAGAAGTAGCCTCAGTAATAATAAGTCCTGCGGAACTTCGCTGAGTATAATATTCTTGCATTAACTTGTTGGGAATTCTTTGTTGAATTGCCCTACAACGAGTAAGCGGAGACATTATTATTCTATTTGGTAGATTTAAAGCGCCAATTTTTATAGAATCAAATAAACTCATTTCCTAACCTTTTTTACAAAAATGATATTTTGTACATATATTAATTATATATGTTTAAAAAGTTATGAACAACTATAATCTCAACAGCGCTTTATTACCTACAGTAAAACTAACTTTATAAAGCTAGAAAAGTAATTACTTCTGAATTTCTACAACTTTAACATCTATTTCTATTTTTGCAGGAATATAATTTTTATCTACTTCCCCATAAAGTTTCACTAAAGTAGTTGGTGTAATTTGTTCTGCAGGCATACGCTTGCTATCTATTTCTACTACAACTTCAGCTGTACCATCTGTAAATACATATTTATCATGAGAAACTCTTTTAATAATATGTCCTTTTAATACTACTTTAGTATCATCATTTGCTTGCTTAAGTAAATCTTTTACTGATATCTCACCCCTTGCATCAGGTCCTGTAAACCCTGCAGGAGCTGATGAATTAAAAGCTACAGAATAATAATTTTCTGAGGCAGAAGCTGTATTTAGAACTAAACCACAAGCTAAAATTATAATACTTTTTCTAATCATGTTAATACCTATATTTAATATTAATAATAATTCCTATTATATGTTATAGGATAATTCATATTCTATTGAAGAAAAATATATTAGCAATAGTAAAAAGTAATAATTAATTCAATAATGATTTTATCATAAACGCTATGGCCTTTAAGGGATGTATTCAAGGATATATTATAAATTTAAGTTTGCATTTTGATTATATTGCAAAAAATTTATTTTAGATTGATGAATAAAGTCTTTTTGCACGAACAAAGTCTACAGATTTGGTTTGAGGAATTTCTAAAAAATATTCTAATTGCCATTTTTGAGTTTTATGAGCTTGTTGATTTAGGTCGAGTTCCCAAGGAGGGTATACTCTAATAGCACGTTTTCCTCCATTATTTTCGTTTGAAACTATGCCTTTTTCACACAAAATAGATTTTGGAAATACGAACTGCCCAAAAAGATTTCCTTTGCGAACATTAATGACAAATAATTCAACTTTATCTGACATATCAAATGGTTGAATTGGCCCGTTTTTAATTCTTTTCCACAAAGTTACAAATTGCCCTACCTTTGTAGGCGTAGTTTTAGCAATACGAAATCTGATTTCACGACTATTCAATTCAAAAGTAGAAGCTGCATACGCAAAGTTTTCCGATTCAGTTTGAGGAGAGGTGTATTGAAACTTGCTAGGATTATAAAGCAAGTTCTATAACAGCAATAAGATCAATATAATGATTCATTACATTACATTTTTAATATAAATTGTTGTTTAATAAGTAAATTAGTTTGACTTAAAATTCTTATTTTTTAAATTTTTATACTATATATTCCTATATGAAAACTATCATTCTGCATATTCATTTCTTGCTTTTAAAATCAACTCTTTAAGTGTATTTATTGGAGTTTTATTACCTGGAGATATAATAATTACTAATCTGTCAGATGATAGAGGCGGAGAGGTATGAATAGCTCCGTGATCTGTACCGCATAAGAAAGTAGCACCTTGATCATCATTCAGGATTTCAACCTTAGAGATATTAAATTTACTACTATTTATTGTATTCTCTGCTTCTTGTATTTCTTGTCTTGCAGTTTCCTCAGATGGGTAAAATAATGAAGCAGGGCCATTTAAAGCAATGCCATAGTAAACATCTTTGTTTGAGGAAGGAAGTTTAAATAGACTAAACTTTTTTATATTCTCTATTTCATTCATACAAAGGTCTACATGCCATCCTTGAAGATTGTTAGTTGCTACAATCACGATAGATGATTCTTGATTTCTAACTTGAAGTGCACTGTCTACTAATTTAACAACTAAATTAGAAAGAGTATCAGCTATAGCAGAAGATTCATCTAAGTTCTAATGAAATACATACTTGCTATATGACCTGATAAATCTATAGAGCTGTTAAAGAAACTTTGGTTGGGATAAAAATCTAAAAATTGCTCCATAACAATCTCTTAATAAATAATTAACAATAACTACTGTATAGTTAATATTGGATAGCATATATTAATAAAATATTAATATTTTTTAATAAAGATTATTCTGGTCTTAAAACTTGATTCGCAATTTTATCCAATATACCATTAATAAAATTGACTTCGGCTATGGTATAAAAATCATTAGCTAAAGTAACATATTCATCAATGACTACTTTGTATGGAGTTGGAAAAAATAATAACTCGCACGCACCAGCGCGCAATATCGCTCGTAAAACGCTGCTGAACTGAGAAATTTCTTGTTGCTTAGTTGCTAGGTTAGTGATCTGCAAATCTATTGCTGGCAAATTTTCTATTGTCTGTTGAAAAATTTTATACAGAAAGTTTTTATCTATCATTTTAATTTGTTCAACGTCAGATAAATCATATTCATCAAGAGGGTTAAAAGATATATAATATTTAATGATGTCTTCTATAGCTGAATCTGCATTAACTTTATCTATATCGTATAGATATAATGCTTGAACAGCAGCAAGCCTTGTTATAGTCTTATTTTTAGAGAGTTTTTTGATCATACTTGTTTATATTACAACTATATAAAATTGGCAAGCAGATTAAGTTCTTGCTAAAATTACAGTTTATATATTATATTTATTATATCATAGAAATTTTTATTGGCTTATTCGTATGAAAAAAGTTTTATTTTTAGCATTAATTCCATTTTTATCAATTCAATCTTATGCTGTGGAAGATCTTGATCAAGTTTTAAATAGTCTTTCTGATAATGATAGAAAAATAGTTATAGACATAAAACAAGAGATTCTCACTTGGCCTAAGAAAGTAAGAGATGAAGTTAAAGAATATCAAGATTTTATCATAACCTTAAGAGCAGAAGCTGAAGATAGGTATAATGCTTTATCACCTGAGGCTAAAAATGCTTTAAAAAAAGAAGAGCAAATAACTTCAACGCTATCGCCTGAGGCTATAAAAAAACTGGAAGATATTGCAAACAGTGATATGTCAGCGGCTAAAATAGCCAGCAAAATTGGAGCTACTCAGTAACAATAAATACGTATTTTATGTTGTATGTCCACTAAAGTGGATTTATTAAGAACATGAGAAGTGATATAAGAAGAAAATCATCTTTCTTTTCAAGAAAGTAAAAAAATAAAGGCTATTCCCCAATTTGTGAAATTATCTCAGAATGAACTTCAACCTTGTATTTCCGCTCTAGATACTTGATAAATTCTTGATTAATGCTAGAGATTAAACTATAAGCTAAACCATTTTTGATATTATTAGCTTCTTCATTTGACATAGGTTTACTATCATTTTTAATAGCATTGACTTTTGCAAATGCAAAATTACCATTTGAAGTTTGGAATACTTTAGAAAAAGTACCTGGTTTTAACTCAAAAATCGCAAGTTGATTTTCAAAAGGGATAACTGATTTTCTTTTTATATCGTTTTCATTAGGCCTTGATAAATCCATAGTAGTAATCGTAATGTTAGATTCATGGTTTTTAAGAGTAGCAGTAAAGTCAGCAGTTCCTACTTTACTAAGTAGCTCATTACTAATCTTATTTGCGTTTAGTATTTTATTTTCTAGGATAATAGTTTTAATTACATTAGGTTTAATTTGCGCTAAAGGTATTTGTTGTGATGGATAAATTTTACTAGTACTCAAAACATAATAACCTGGCTTAGATTCACCTATAGGAAATAATTCAGACGTCTGGTCTTGAGGGAGTTTAAATGTTTCTCCTATAAAATTTAAAAATTCAGGATTTTGCTTATGCTTTTGGCCTTGTTGATTTTGGCCTTGCTCATTAATCATCTCAATATTGTTAACTATAACTTTATATTGCTTACCTATTTCTTCAAGAGTCTTACCTGAAGCTAGCTCATCTTCAATATTTTTAATGTCATCAAACATTGCCTGCTCAATCTTTTGGTCAATGAGATGCTGTTTTAAGTCACGTTTTAACTCAGCAATATTTATCTGAGTTGTGGTAGTTTTTACCAATTTAATAATTTGATAACCTAGATCACTTTTTACTAAATTACTGTTTTCACCTTCTTTCAGGCTACTTAGCACCTCAAGAGTTTCTTCAGATATATCATTAGCATTTTGTTTAATAATAAGAAATTCTTTAGCGTTTTCTTTGGTTATTTCTTTAATAACACTATCCCATTTCTTCTTGTCATTAAGCATACTCAATGCTTTTGTAGCATCTTCTTCTGAGTCAAAAATCACATTATAATAATCAAAAAATTTCTGAACAGATGACTGATTTAAATGTTGATTAAGATCTTCTTGTAATTCTTGATCTGAAACATTAACTTTGCCTTGATATTGCTGTGGTGTGAATATCATATACTTAATGTCTCTATATTCAGGTATTGTATACTGAATAATATTTTTTTGATAAAATTCATCTATTTCTTTATCATTAGGCGATGAATTCGGCAAACTCTCAGTAGATACAGTGATAAGGTCTATATTAAGTTTTTGATTATTATAATTGTTTATTGCACTAACAAGTTTTTCACTTGGAGTGATTTGTACAGCGAGAGAGTTGAGCAGGGCTTGACTCGCTAAAGTGTTTTTTATTTGAGCAACATAGTCTGCTTCTGGAATGTTGTTACGTGCTAAGATTCTTTTAAATAGTTCTTTATCAAAGACTCCTGAATTATCATGAAACATAGGATTAGCCTTTATTACATTTAACACAATGCTATCATCAATTAAAATGCCTAAATTAGAAGTTTCGATTTCTAATAATTTATTAGTAATAAGCTGGCTCAAGATCGTATTGTCTAAATCCATCGCTTTAATTTGTTCGGGTGTTATGTTAGGGTAAATAGATCTCAGCTGTTGTACTTGTCTTCTTTTAGCATCAACAAAATCAGCTACTGAAATATACTCATCACCATTAATAACGGCAACATAATCTTTATTTGAAGAGTTTAAAATACCGCTAATTCCTGCTATTACAAAGCTTATAATTAAAAATCCTAAGAGTAATTTAAATAATAAGTTATTCGCGTATTTTCTTAGATACTGTAACATAAATTAATTAGCACCTGAGGCTTGATCAATGATTTTAGTTTGCTTAATAACTTTTGGTGCAGTTTTTACAGGCTTAGAATCTGTTTTAGCCTCTTCTCCATGATCTGATTTAAAGAAACTAAATATAGATTTCTTTTTGGCTTGCATTTTTTCAGAATTATCCTGAGTTAAGGCTTCTTTAATATCCTTGTTCTTTTTTATATGATCAGTATTTGCTAAAAATTTACGATCAGACTGTGAAAGCGATGAATCTTTAGAGTTTGATTCACTGTTTTTGCCATATAATATTTCTTCTGCAGTTTCTGTTCGCAAACCACTTGGTATTACTTGTGATTGTTCTGCTGGAGGCAGCATATAATCACTTGGCGGCATTGATAAGGGAGGATTTCTTAATACTGTGTATTCATTAGGACTAATTTTATTTATACCAAGAGTACTTTTGAAAGTTGAACAGGAGGTAATGCAAAGCAAACTTGTGACTAATATCAGTTTTTTCATATATTTTTCTTTCCTAAATCATTTACAATCATATTATATAGCAGCAAAAACGCTCCGATGCAAATAGCAGAATCAGCGATATTGAAAGCTGGCCAATAATATTGGGATATATGTAATTCGATGAAATCTAAAACTGCACCGTTACGCCATCTATCAACGATATTACCAATAGCACCGCCAATAATCAAGCTATAAGATATTAGCTCAATCTTATAGGGTGATTTCACTAATAAATAACTTATTATAATAGTTACAATTATTGCCAAAGATAAAAATATGTAATTACTGTAGTTTTCTCGGCTAAATAAGCTAAATGCAATTCCTTTATTGAAGGCTATAGTTATATTAAAAAAATCGGTAAGCTTTACAAAAGGAACTTGATTTTCTTGAAAATAGCTAAATACATACTGTTTACTATATTGATCCAGAATAAACACAGCTAAAATTATACTAAGTGCTAGTACTGGTCTGGAGGATTTTTTTAGCAAATTTGACATCTTTTTGAATTTGTAAAATTAATTCATTAATATTATTAAATTTTTGTTGTGCCCTGATATATTTTAATAATTCTACTTTTACCTTTTTACCATAAATTTGTTCATTAAAATCAAAAATATGAACTTCAAGCAAAGAAGTAGTTTTAGCAAAAGTCGGCGCACCACCAATGTTAGCAACACCATAATATGTTTTTGACCCGGCATCAATATAAACTTTTACTAAATACACACCTGGTAAAGGAGGTAAAATACTTTTTAAAGCAATATTAGCTGTAGGAAAACCTATCGACTTTCCTCGACTTTCTCCTTTGATAACTCGGCCGGTAATATAATAATTATATCCTAAAACTCTATTTACACTCTCAATCTCACCTTTTTTTAAATAATCTCTGATTTGTGATGATGAATAGTTATTGTTACTAGTTCCAAGTAAATCAAGTATAGTAACACCAATGCCATATTGCTTACCAAGATCTTTAAGAGTTTGTGTGTTACCTTCTTTATTAATGCCAAATCTAAAATTTTGTCCAACTACTAAATGGTTAACTTTAAGCTTATCTACTAAAACCTCTTTAAAAAATTCAGCCGCCGAAAGGTTAGCAAAATTTCGGCTAAACCTTTGTAGAAATAATATTTCTACGCCAGCATTTTGCAAATGCCTAATTTTTTCGGATAATGGTAATATCCTAATGTTTTCATCAGATTTTCTAACCACTAAAGTAGGGTGTGGTTCAAAAGTTAGAAGCGCTATTTTATTTGCATTATGAAGCTTACCAATAGTTTTAGCTTCATTTAGTATATGTTGATGACCTTTATGTACTGCATCGAAATTACCTATAATTAAGGTACAATTTTGCTCATCTGGGGAGTAGAGCTGATAATTTCGAACAATTCTCATGAGAGTGTAGTTTATTAATTTTAGTAGCTAATTTATTTTTTAATTATTTGTCTCTATAGAGACTTTTACCTGACTATATTTCATTGAGATATAGTCTGCTAAAATTACTTTAAATTCATCAGCTATATTATCACCACGTAAAGTATGAGTTTTTTGACCATCAATAAATACTGGTGCTACAGGTGATTCACCACTTCCAGGTAAGCTAATACCAATATTAGCATGTTTGCTTTCGCCAGGACCGTTAACAATACAACCCATAACTGCAATATTCATAGTTTCAATACCGGGATAAGTGTTCTTCCAAATTGGCATATTTTCAGCAATATAACTTTGAATATTTTCTGTTAATTCTTGAAAATAAGTGCTTGTTGTTCTACCGCAGCCTGGGCAAGCACTGATTTGTGGAGTAAATGAACGTAAGCCTAATGATTGTAAAATTTCCTGACAAACTGTTACTTCTTTTGTTCGCGAGTCGTTTGGACTTGGTGTTAAGGAAGCACGGATTGTGTCACCAATTCCTTGTTGTAACAATATAGAAAGTCCGGCAGTTGTGGCAACAATGCTTTTACTCCCCATACCGGCTTCTGTTAGCCCTAAATGTAGTGCATAACTTGAGCGCTTTGCAAGTTCTTGATAAACTACAATTAAATCTTGAACTCGACTTACTTTGGCCGAAATTACAATTTTATTTGTTGATAAGCCAATATCTTCAGCTTGTTTGGCGCTAAGTAAGGTAGAGCGCACCAAAGTTTCGCGCATCACTTCATCAGCAGATTTTGGCTCTGGCAATTTGTTATTTTCATCCATTAACTTAGTAGATAAATCTTGATCTAAACTTCCCCAATTCACTCCAATTCTTACTGGCTTATCATACTTGAGTGCGCATTCAATCATCATCTCAAATTGCCTGTCACGTTTTTGACCAAATCCAACATTGCCGGGATTAATCCTATATTTAGCAAGTGCAATTGCACATTCAGGATAATCAGTAAGTAATTTATGACCATTATAATGGAAGCAACCAACCAGAGGGATATGTAAATTTTCTTTGACCAGCATTTCATGTATTAAGGGAACAGCTTTTGCTGCTGCATCATTATTTACCGTAATTCGTACAATTTCAGAACCGGCTAAATGAAGTTCTTTGATTTGCTTAAATGTAGCGAATACATCTGCGGTATCGGTATTAGTCATGCTTTGAACTAGTATTGGAGCGTCACCGCCAATAACAAAATTACCAATTTTTACCGGAGTAGTTCTATGACGTTTGATGTCAGTAAGCGCAACCATGAAATACCCAACTTTATATTATCTTTGACTTCGTCAGAAAGTATATGATATTATCATCATAAATCAAGTAAAATTAAGGAGTTAGCAATGGAAGGTAAATCAACTATTAGTGCAATTATGGAAAAATTTATTTCAGATCATAACAATCCAAAAGTTAAAGAAGCCTGGGAAGAAATGGCTAAAAATGGGGCGATTTTATCAAAAGATGAAGATGCAGCTAATAGACCAAAGTTTGTTGGAGGAATTCAGGCTTCTTATGAAATTTCGGTAACTGAATTGCTTGAATCCAAAGAACTTTTAGGCGCAGTATGTGTGATTCATACAAAACTTCCACCAACTCCGCTAAGAACTGATGGTATTGCACTGGCGGAAGGTTTGGTTTGTCTAGAAATTGCTGCTGATCCTCAAAGACTGGATACTGTTCTGGTGCGTCCAAATATATTAAGAAGTTTTTTAGAAGCAGGGGGAAGATTAGTTGCTGCCTATCCTAAAAATGCTTCATATGATGAGATACCAGGAGTTGCAATATATAACGCCTTGCTAGAAAAATATCCTAATAATTTGATTGATCACCCAATAAAAGACTTACCTGATGAATACTCTGGCGCTACTTGCTTAACCAAAGATAAAAATCATCAAAACAATGTAACTTTATTTTCAATTAAAGCGACGCAAGCCAGCAGCCCAGGTAATGAAATGGGCATTTGGTTTGGCCATTTAGCAGATAGTTCAAGATTTCACCTTATAGATGATTTTTTAAAGGAACAAGGTATTGATATAATGGGAGAGCTATATTTAAGCATAGAATAATTCTACCAAAATTTGGTAAAGAATATGATCATAAGGCTTGGCTTTTAGTACAGCACGCGGATAATGATCCATTTTTTCAAGCAGGTGTTTTACTTTTATTGTCAAAGTTAATGGATAAAGATGAAACTAACAAAAGTAATTATGCTTATCTATACGACAGAGTAGCACTAAAATTTACTGAATTAGGATTTAAACAAAAGTTATGGAACCCAAGTGATGATTAAAGAAAATGGAGAAATTGAATTACTGCCATATGAAGGCAGTTTAAGGAATATTGATGCTGAAAGAAAAAATTAGGATTAGAGCCTTTAAATGAATATTTAGCAACAATCAGAGAAGTCTATAAAAAATGATTAAAGCAGAACAAATATTAGTAGAAAAATTATCTCTTGAAATTACAACTGGTTTACCAGAAGCTAAATGTAAAGCCTTTATGTTCAAATGATATAAAAATAATGTAATTGCAATAAACTCTATGCTTCTATTTTCTTTTTACTAAACAAAGAATTAAATTTAGTTATAATTTGTGAGAAACCGCCATTGCCAAGGACATTGGCACAAGTAATAACCGGATCAAATAAAATATATAAAGCAGTAATTAATGACATCATGCTAGCGTTAAATCCAAGATAGCTTTCAAGTATGGGTAGCATAACTATAATTCCTCCTCCTGGAATTGCGGCAACTGAAAATTTAGCTAACACAAAATAAGCAGCAAATATCATATACTTAAGATACGATGGCTCAGCTAAGCCATAATTTTTAAGTATAGCAAAAGCAAAAATTGGTATAGCGAAGCAATCACCAATTAAGTGAATGTTAACAGTAGCAGGAATTATTGAACGAGCCAAGCTACTACCAGAATTCTTTTCAGTGCCGATAATAGTAAGAGGCATAGCAGCCGCGCTAGACATAGTGCTAAATCCAGTAATTGCTGCTGGTAACATGTTTTTAATATTAGAAATCGCTGCTTTAAAATTAAAGCCATTAGCGATTAAATAAATCAAACTAATATAACCAAACTGAGCAATAGCAATAATTACAAATATTTTGGCATAATCATTAATAATAGTATCTATTACCCCGTCATGCTCAAGTTTAACAATAAATCCCACTACAAAAAATGGAATCAGTATATTAAGTCCGGATAATAAGAAATTAACAACCTTGTCAAGTTTAGTAGCGATTTTATTAACCAAAGTTGGTTTAAATAGTGAAGTTATTACACCTAAAGATAAACCTAAAAACATTGCTACGTTATTGGCAATTAATTTAGGCAAATTAATTTGCCACATGGGTAATAGATCAATTGTTTCAGGAAGCGAAGCTAAATGTAAATTAAAGTTATAAACTAACTTACCTACATATTGACTAACCATGGTAGAAATAAAATTTGAGCAACATACTGCAATAAGCAACATTAAAATAATTTTAGTAGCATTACTGGCAAATTGTGCTGCGGTTTTAAAGAGCAGCCCAAAGATAATAATGGGTAGAAAGAAAATGATTATTGATTTGATAGTTAAACTTATAGCATAAAGCATAGATTTAACTTCTATTGGAATGTAAGATTTAAACAGAATAATGCTTATAATTAAGCTAAGCAAAATAAATGGCATTTTAAGAAACATGACAAGCCTCTAAAATAAAAAGTTATTTTAAAAAAATATAGATTTAAATTTTGGATGAAAAAATATGCTACCGGACTAACCGGTTGTCGTAGTGCGCGTAAATAATTGGCAAACTGAATTCTTTAACATATATAAACCGTATATTATTAATACAGCTAAGTCAATATAATTGTCATTTTCCTTAGTTAATTCAATTATAAATAATATTTCAACTAGTTCTCGGCGCTAAATAAAAAATTAGAGAGTAGATGAGTTGCTAAAAACTAAAAGAAAAACTTGGTTGTGGGGGCAGGATTTGAACCTACGCCTTCAGATTATGAGCTTAAAGAAATTGCATTTTACCAAAGCTAAATGAGAGAAAATTATTCAACACTTACATTAATATTACTAATATATTAAGGTAAGCCGCTCTATATTTCTTAATATTTCAACTACTAGTTACAATCTTAATTGACTAATTTATGTTGATATATTATATTATTATTCTCTTTTGTAGTAATAAAAAGAGAAACTGGACTATAATTTAGCATAAATAACCGCACGGAGACTAAAATGAGCCTTACAGATAATATATAATGGTACAACTGCAGAGATCCAAGCGGTTTTAAATGAACAAAAGCCACAAACATGGAAATTTACATAATTATTCAAGGAAGCTTTTTTTGCAAATAATGAAAATATGCTTAGTGCATTATGGAAATACCGGCAAGATAATAATGCCATTTTAGATCGAATAATAGTTGGTATCAAATTCAAAATAGGGCATATAGAAGGATCTTTGAAAATGAACCAACATCATATTGAAGGTAACCGGCTAGGAGTTTATAGAAGGATTGAGGCAATCACCAAATGCAAAAAATCAAGCGGCGGTGGAAATTATGAGTGAGTTGTAACGATGCAGAACTTAGTATTGGTTTTACTAACAATTATTATTATATAAAAAGGTTTTCTCTATGACGTTTAACTTAATCAAACTATATACAGCTGATGATAAAAAATCATATTTTGAAGATATTATGATTACTCCCAATATTAAAAAGGAGCTAGGTTTATATTCTAAATCATATCCTGTTCGCAATCTAATTTTCTGTGAGCTTGGTCCCAGGAGCAACTTTTAATTGGCATAATGCCCCAAGAAGTCAATATATTATTTATCTAACAGGAAAAGTGGAGATTAAAGCAAGCGGTGGAGAGACTAGGATATTCAGCCAAGGTGATATTTTATTAGCTGCAGATTTGGATGGACAAGGTCATATTAGTACTGTACTTGAGTCTGGTAAATCAATTGTTATTATTCAAGAATAAGGATAATTTAACGGGCTTTACTATCTAGTAAATATATCAAAAGTCAGGTAAAATAAGAAGCGTATAGGGATATTCTTTATTAAAAGCAATGATTCTTCCTTAGTTAAGTACCTTGAAGTGATTTTATTTACTGCAATAATAATCAAAGCTTATCCAGCCATATCGTTATAAATATCAGCAATACTATTGAAACTACAGAGCTAAGTGCAATAGCTCTCTTTGCAATTTCTTCTTCGATGAAAAATTGCTTTGAAACCAAGTGCACTACAGATGCAGTAGGTGCAGAAGTGGTAATAACTAAAGAATTAAACCAATAGCTCTCCAATTTCATAAAATACGCAACAAATATGGCAATTATAGGATGAAGTAGGTTCTTAGCAGTAGCACTCAGCTTCTTACTTAACGAGTTAGTAATTGTGGTTTTTCCTGAGCGGTTTTACCAGAGATAGCTATGTGCTTTCCTATGGCTATTGACAATATACTTTAACTTCCTCATATGTTTTGCCTGCAATTTCAGCACCTTCCTTAGAAAAGTTTTGGGCACCCTGTTTTTCGTAAAATTTTCTAGCCTGCACATTATCTTTTAATACGAGTATAGTAAATGGAACAAGATCATTTGCCAATAAAAACTCTACTGCGCTTTCCCACAATAGTTTACCTATGCCAAGGTTATGGTACTTTTGTAACAAGTAAATAGTATAAATTTCACCTTTGGCTTGAGTGCAGCTGCATCGCAAAAGCCGGTAATTTCACCTTCATACTCAGCTACTAGGTGAATTGAAGCACTCTTTTTTAATAACATTTCCTGCCTTTTTTGAAGCCTATTATCAAATGTTGTCGGTAAATTAACTAAATATTCTTGTTCAATAACAGCTTGGTATGCTTCTTGCCAGCTTTGGATATGTATGTGCACTATGCTTTGCGCATCAGGGGTTGTAGCTGTTCTAATAACAATGTCAGACATTTTTTAAAACTACCTACTTCAAATAATTTTTAATCCTATTCAATTCATGATCATTCCTAACTTCGATAAATTGGATGCTAGGATATTTTCTTTTTAACCCATGTATTTGCTTTTTTACTCTATCTTCACAGTTCCACATATACTAAGCCTTATTGTTTCATTGCACCCTAGGGCCTGCATCAATTTTGTTATTTTTATTAAAAACCTTTTTATAATTCTAGCATAGCATAACAACCTTTAATCATATTTAATCCAATTAGATTCAAAAAAATATTTATCTAAATATATAATAATATAGCTAATGCTGGTTGATTTGTTCAGACAAAATTTTGAATGATAAATTTTAAACTTACTGTGGCATCAGGTTATATTATTAAAAACAAGAAAGGGCTAGAAGTGTTGAAAAACTTGGTTGCGGGGGCAGGATTTGAACCTACGACCTTCAGGTTATGAGCCTGACGAGCTACCAGACTGCTCCACCCCGCGATGACTTCGTTTCTTATATACTGGTTTTGGAGAGAAGGCAAGGATTATGTTTGGATATTGACATATAAAAGTGCTTATATCTTTATCTCTAAAAGTTTATAATTCAAGAAATCTTAATATCATTGAATTAACTTGATCAGGTACTTCTAAAGTAGCCCAATATAATGAACCGACTACTTTACCAATCTCTATTTGCGAATTGATTTGTAGCAAGTCAGCACCGGAGCATAAAGATCCATTAGTTAATATGACCAGAGACTGAGTTTTCAAGTTAGCAACTAAATTTTTACTCAATTTATTCCATTCTAAAAGATCCGTATAAAGAGATGATAAAATTTCATTTTTAACGGCTTTAAATGAAGAAATTGCTATTTCGTAGTCTTCCTTAGTAGCTTTTATGAAAGACTCTTTTACAAGTATTTCAGCATACTCAGTCATTTCATAATCACTTAAGTGACTAATATGACCTTCTATTTTATCAACTATCTCCGGCTTCATTAATATAGGCGGATCAATAAGTATCAGCTTTGAAGTAAGTTCAGGTTTAGTAATTGATACTTGCAGCAATACGTCTGCTCCATAATTTAAGCCTACGCCAATTATTTTTCTACATTTAGGTAATTACAAATATCTATTACATCTTGCGCATACTCTAAAAGCGTATTTTTTTAAAGGTTTATGACTATTTCCATGGCCAAGCAGGTCAATGGCTATAACTTTACCAATTTTACTTAAAGCATCAATTTGATAATGTAAAAATTGATGATTACCTCCTGCATTATGTAATAATACAAAATTCTTTGAACCACTGCCAAAAATTTTATAAAAGATTTTATTATTTTGCTTTATATAATACATAACTTTCCTGCCTTTCTTTTTTCAATTTAGTATTTTTGAAATGACATAAAAATCTTGCCTGATTTTAATATAATAAGCAATTAACTTTCAAGAAGTATAGAAGCAAAAATATAACGATGTTTACCCATCCAGCTATTAAATATTTCTTCTCGCTTTTTTAGTTTTTTATATTAACTATTTTTTAATCTTTTTCTGTATATATTATTCACGACAAAATTTTTATTGTATACTTAATTTTAATTAGGAAAAAAATCATGAAAGCTGGCTCAAATCAAGCTCCATATGAATATAAAGACACATATAAAGATAGAGTTAAGTGGTATAATGATATTATTAGTGAGGCAAATATTATCGCAAAAACTAATATGACTGATGGAGAAAAGCAGGGTGCTATGAATCGAGCTATAATCGATGCTATTGTCGAATTAAAAAAAACTACTAATCCTGATTACACTAAAGATGATATTGATAGAGATACTGGAAAAAAAATTGACGAATTTTCTAGGCAAATGGTCAAGAGTGGTCCAGAAAAATTCAAAAGAGAAGGTAAAAGTGAAACAAGAAGCAATATAATGAAATTTTTTACTTCATTAAAAAATTTAATTACAGGTGCGCCTGAAAATCCAGCCAATTTTCTCAATGATCTATATAAAGAAGTAGTAAGATCTGAAGAATTTAAAACAAACGCTTCAACAAAACCTATGCCATCGAGTAATATACCTGGGCCTGAACGGTCAGCTGATGTACAAATATTTGATGAAAGGAAAATAATGGATCCAGGTCCTAACCCTGATGCTGTTACTCAATTTGAATTTGACGATCTACCGCCATCAACACAAAAAAATTTACACCCATCTAAAGCTCCAGCAGCTGCTATTGCTGTGAGAGCCAGGTCAGGACATAGAGGCAAATAACATTCGTAAAGCTTGCAATTTTACTTTACGTATAACACTAATTGATCATGTTATAGAGAATTAGCTAAATAATTCATAGAAATAAAAATTAATGAAAATAAAACTTCTTTTTACAAATAACTATTATAAGTTTCAAATATATATGTTAAGTAGATATTATTTGGATACTTTATGGTAAACATATAGTAGTTAATAAAAATAAAGTAATTAATGATTAAATAGAAAGTAATATTAATTGTGTATAAACTAAGTTATTAACTATAGATTAGTCTATCCTCATTATAGATTAATTTATAAACTCAACAGGCTAACTTATCCTCATTATAAGTTAACCTGCAAGCTCCCAAATGTTAATTTCTAGAATCATAAAAGTAGATTACTTTTTTGATCTTAGCCATTCAACTTTTTATAATTACTCAAGATTAAAAACTCATTATATTTTGTTTCAATCTAATTTTCTACAATTACTTGAAAATAAAATTGTATTTACAAATTGCACAGAATTAAATAAATAAAATAGCTTATTACTTAATAACTTATGTGCACTTTCTAACTTTATAAATTAACTAAGTGATTAGCTTCATTTATCTATTTCGTGCCATTTGCCGTCATCCGTCTTCTGGTATTTCTTTTTTACTGCTGCCCATGCAACGCTGTGAGCGGTTTCTTCTCTAGTTCGATCTTCCTTGCGTTTACTTTCTTCTTTATATTCATCCCACGAGTTATTAAAAGCTTTCATATAAATAGATTTAGCATGCTTTGGTAACACATGCTGCACTGAATCTGGTAAATCTGAAATTTTAGAATATGGCATCATCTATCTCCTTTCTAAAATTGACTAAATTTTATAAATTGATAAATATGTAAACTTAACGTCTACAATCTAATTTGTAATACTACTTTAATCGGAAGTAAATAAAAATTTATTTAAGACTATTTTGACGTGCTAATCCTGGTCAATCGTCAATAATAATGCAGAGTGATCTGAAAAAGCTTGATCAATAATTTTTAAATTTAAATGGGGAATTAGTGATGAGGATGCAATACATAAATCTATGGCATGTTTGGAGCGATGAAAAGTAAAAGTAGGTAAAAATTCATCATTTATAATTTTTAAATTGGTATCTTCTAATAAAGAAGATAATTCATCAAAGCCTTTAAAAGCATTAAAATCACCCATTATTAATATCTCTCCGCTTTCTGATTTTATTAATGCTTTAATTTCCTGATATTGCTTTTGTCTAACCTTTGAATTAAGAGAGAAGTGTGCAAAAAATAAAACCAAATTATTTGTTAATTCAATTCTGTATATCAATTTTTTTGTTCCATTAGAGAAAAATAGTCTTCTGCACGAAATATTAGTTTTTGAAAAAAAAGCATTACATTTCCCTGAAAATATGGGCAACTTCCTTAAATATCCTATTTCTTTATATTTGTTTTCAATATCGAAATAGGGATAATTGTCGTCTAAAATATGTTCAATTTGGTTAAAAAAAGATGAGTTAAATGAGCCTTTATCAATTTCTACCAAACACCCTAAATCAGGCTCCTCGAGTCTGATAATATTTTTTAGCTTTAATAATACTTTTTTTTGAATATGAATAGGGCAGTATATATGTCGGTAAGAGTGAAGTAAATGCTGCTTAAGACAACCATTAAGGCCTCGAGCATAACCTATATTACTCATAAAAATCTTATATTGCGACATGTAAATCCTACTATAAAATAAATTTCTTTAACTTTCTAAATAGAAAACCTAGTAATTTTCCCCATATTGTTTTATGTACAAGTTGGTTCATACCAATCAATTCACTATTTTTAATATCTAAAAGATATTGTTTTTTAAGTTCTGCTATGGCCGCTAAGTTAGTAATACTAACGTTTAATTCGTTGTTCATTTTCAGGCTTAAATAATCAAAATTCAAACTACCTAAAGTTGACCAGATATCATCTATGATAATATATTTGGCATGCAATAAATTAGCTTTATAACGTAAAATTTTTATAGATACTTGCATAGCCTCTTTATAATAAGAGCATGCAAGATCGTAAACTAATGGTGAATCATATTTTTTAGGTATAATTAATATTATTTCTACGCCTCTTTTTATTGCCTTTTTGAGAGCGCTAAAGAAGGGTGGGGTTGGCATAAAATATGGTGATACTATATAAATATATTTTTTTGCTGAATGAATTCTATTGAGTACCTCGTCGGATAATAAATAGTTTTTATTACGAGGAAAGTTAGCATAAAAATTAAATTCTTTTTTTTGTTCTAACTTTATCTTTAAAGAAGAAGATGGTTTTCTTAATTTACAGCTTTCCCATAAATTTTCAAAATATTTAATTGCGTCTTTAATAGTGCTATAATTAAGTCTAACAGCTGTATCTCGCCAATTAAGCATAGATTTATCCAAACACATACTGCCTACAAGTGCAATTTTATTATCAATAATGAATAATTTACAATGATCGCGCGGAAACCAAGTTGTAGGTCTTAATAACTGCCAAATACTGATTGGTTTGTAAAAACATATTTCACCGCCATTGTTCTTAAAATCTTGAAGTATTTTCGATCTATATAAATTTATGCTACCGAACCAATCACATAAAATTCTTACTTTTATTCCTTGCTGTGCCTTTGTAGAAAGTAATTTTATGAAATTTTTTCCAACATCATCATTTTCAAATATATATTGTTCGATATAGACAGATTTCTTAGCATTTTTACAATCTTGATAGATTGCTTGCCAAGCTTTTAAAGAATTATGATAAAACTTATAACTTCTAACAGCTTTTTTCATTTATTTACTTTAATGCTTAATTTAAATTTTTGCAACTAAGGTAAGCAATAATGAATATGCTACTTAATTGTAAAATATTTGCATTAAATAAATGTGCTTAGATAGAGAGAAAATTAAATAACATACTAGTAAATAACACGAGTAGAAAATTACATATTTTATTAATATTAATATCTAGTGCTTGGTTTGTTAGTGGTAAGCATATAATTTAAAATTAAGGAGAGATTATGTATTAACAGATAAGGCTTTAAAACTTTTGTGGCAGCTGTGGCTAGTTCACAGCTGTTATTACCACAGTTATTATAAATTGATAAAATTAAGTATATAAGCTTAAAAATTCACACAAAAAGCTTTTGTTTTGGGACAATAAATTTACTAAATAACTTTTTTAAAGGTTCTAATTCAAGAGTATAATATTCTTCTAAATCTTCATGAAAAATACGAAGAAGTTCAGTTTGATACTTACAATTAAGCTTAGATTTTAGTTTATTGATATGATACTCCACTGTACGGGAAGATAAGTGAAAAACATTTGCTATTTCTTTTACACTCTTTCCTAAGGACAATAAATACAAACATTCAAGCTCTCTTTTACTAATTACTACCCCACCTTTAGTGCTTATCT
>CAZEVK010000010.1:0-25128 GCA_964515755.1 uncultured Rickettsia sp.
TTCGTGAAGGTGGTAAAACTGTGGGCGCTGGCGTCGTCTCCAAAATTATTAAGTAGTTAGGTTTTATAAATGAATGCGCAGAAAATAAGAATAAGGCTACAAGCGTTTGATCATCAGTTACTTGATCAGGCTGCTAAAGAAATAGTAAGTACTGTAAAAAGAACTGGTGCTGAAATTAGTGGTCCTATCCCATTGCCTGTATCAATTGAAAGGTATACGGTAATACGTTCTCCGCATGTATATAAAAAGTCGCGCGAGCAATTTGAGATACGTCGTTACAAGCGTGTTATAATAATTAGTTACTCTACGCCGCAAACAGTTAATGCTTTGATGAAGGTTGATCTTGCTTCTGGTGTTGACGTTGAGATAAAATTAATAGGTGATGATAGATGAGAGTAGGTGTAATTGCTAAAAAAGTTGGAGTATCAGCTATGTTTGATCAGAAAGGTGATCGAATTGTTGTTACATTGTTGTTAGTTGATAATTGCCAGGTGATTGCGCAAAAAACTCAAGAAAAAAATGGCTATGTAGCATTACAAGTTGGTGCATTTGATGCAAAACCAAATAGAGTAAGTAAACCTTTAAAAGGCTTTTTTGCGAAAGCAAATGTGGCTCCTAAGAAAATTTCTGCTGAATTCAGAGTTATTAAGGATGCTCTAGTTGATGTTGGAGTAAATATTGAAGTTGACCATTATGTTGTTGGTCAATTTATTGATATTACTGGTGTAAGTATTGGTAAGGGTTTTGCTGGTGCGATGAAGCGTCATAACTTTTTAGGTCTTGAAGCTACGCATGGTGTCTCTGTCTCTCATAGATCTCATGGTTCTACAGGTCAAAGACAAGATCCTGGGAAAGTGTTTAAAGGCAAGAAAATGGCTGGTCATCTTGGCATGGAAAAGGTGACTCTCCAGAATATAAAAATTGCTATGATTGATAAAGAAAAGAAGTTAATAGCTGTGCATGGTTCGGTTCCTGGTGCAGTGAATTCGTATGTGATTATTAAAGATGCGGTTAAGCGTGTGTTGCCTTCTAGTGCTCCATATCCTGTAATTCTAACAAAATCAGATGTTGCAATAGTAGAGACAACCGAAACAACAGAAGCAATTGGGTAATGGTCGTGAAAGTTAATGTAATAAATTTAAATAATGAAGTTGTGGGTAACGTTAGCCTTAACCCTTCCGTATTTGGTGAAGAAATAAGAATTGATATTTTGCACCGTATTGTAGAATGGCAAAGGTCAAAAAGACGAGCTGGTACTCATAAAACTAAAATTATTAGCGAAGTTTCTGGTACTACTAAAAAGCCTTTTAATCAAAAAGGTGGTGGTCGTGCAAGACAAGGTAGTTTAAGGTCGCCCCAATTTAGAGGAGGCGCAGTGATATTTGGGCCTGTAGTGCGTAGTCATGAGTATGAAATGCCGAAGTCTGTCAAGAGAAAAGCATTAAAAGTTGCATTATCTGCTAAATTAGCTGACAGTAGGCTTTTGCTTGTTGATAACTTATCATTGGATACATACAAAACTAAAGATTTAACTGCAAAAATTCAGAAAATTGGTCTGTCTTCAGCTTTATTTGTTGGTATCCATAAAGAAAGAGATAGTAATTTTTGTAGAGCGAGTGGTAATTTACAGTTCATAGATGTTATTCCTACCGCTGGCATAAATGTTTACGATATATTAAATCATGAGTATCTAGTTTTAACTACTGATGCTGTTGAGACGATTACACAAAGGTTGGCATAATGAAAGCAGAATTATATTACGATTTGATAAAATGCCCAGTAATTAGCGAGAAAGCTACGGTACTTGCTGAGCAAGGAAAATATGTTTTTGAAATAAATTCCAATGCAACTAAAGCGCAAGTTAAAGCTGCTATTGAAAAAATTTTTAGTGTTAAAGTTAAATCAGTTAATACCATTAAAATCAAAGGAAAAATAAAGCGTTTTCGTGGAACTTTGGGAAAGCAAAATGATTATAAAAAAGCAATTGTTACACTGATGCCTGATAGTAGTATAGATATTAGTGGAGGGGTAAAATAATGTTAAAACAGTTTAAACCAGATACTCCTTCTAAAAGACAATTAGTACAAGTCGATAAGAATCATTTATGGAAAGGTAAGCCAGAAAAATCTTTAGTTATCGGACTTTCTAAAACTGGGGGACGCAATAATAGAGGACGCATTACTACTCGTCACATAGGTGGTGGTCATAAGAAATTATACCGTATGATTGACTTTAAAAGAAATAAAGTTGATATGTTTGCTGTAGTTGAAAGGCTTGAATATGATCCTAATAGAACTTGCCATATTGCTTTGATTAAGTATCAAGATGAAACTTTATCTTATATACTTGCTCCTCAAAAGCTGAATGTTGGTGATCAAGTTATATCAGGTGAATCAGCTGATATTAAAGTTGGCAATTCATTGCCACTTAAGTCTATACCTGTTGGTACAATCGTACATAACGTTGAAATGAAGCCTGGTAAAGGTGGTCAAATAGCTAGAGCTGCTGGTAGTTATGTTCAGATTTTAGGAAAAGATACCGGCTATGTGCAATTGCGTTTAAGATCTGGAGAAGTGAGATTAATTCAATCTGAGTGTTTTGCAACGATTGGTGCGGTTTCAAATTCAGATCATCAAAATGAGGTGATTGGTAAGGCTGGTAGACAAAGATGGTTAGGTGTTAGACCTACTGTTAGAGGTGTAGCAATGAACCCTGTAGATCATCCTCATGGTGGTGGTGAAGGTAAAACTTCAGGTGGGCGTCATCCATGCTCTCCATGGGGTAAGCTGACTAAGGGTAAAAGAACTCGTAAGAATAAGCTTACAGGTAAGTTCATATTGAAAAGAAGATACGAGAAATAGGAGACTGAGTAATGACTAGATCGGTTTGGAAACCGCCCTTTGTTGACGGATATTTAATTAAGGCTGTAGGTAAATATATAGAGTCTAACACTACTAGACCTATAAAAACTAGGTCACGTAGATCAACAATTTTACCGCAATTTGTAGGTGTGAATTTTGAAGTTTATAATGGTCGTAAATATATACCTGTTCAAGTAAAAGAAGAAATGGTTGGACATAAACTTGGTGAGTTTTCTCCAACGAGAACATTTTACGGTCATGGCGCAGATAAAAAAGCTAAGAAGGATTAGTGTATGGCAATAAAAGAAAATAAGGCTGTGGCTAAAGCTCTGTTAATTAGAACAAGTCCTAGGAAACTTGGTTTAGTTGGTGATTTGATTAGAGGTATGAAAGCAAGTGATGCCGTAGCTCAGTTAACTTTCTGTAAAAGAAGAATTTCGCATACCGTAAAAGCTTGTTTGTTGTCAGCAATTGCGAATGCAGAAAATAACCATAATTTAAACATTGATAACTTGTATGTTGGTCAAGTTTTAGTTGGTAAATCGTTTACTATGAAGAGAATGAGATTTAGAGCAAGAGGAAGAACTGCTCCTATCTTAAAGCCTTTTAGTAATCTTTCAATAATAGTAGAGGAAAGATAATATGGGTCAGAAGATTAATCCGATTGGATTTCGAATAGGGTTTAATAAGACTTGGGATTCTCGCTGGTTTGTTAATAAAATGGGCTATGCTAAATGTTTGCTAGAAGATATTAAGATTAGAAATTATATAAAAGCTACACTGACTACTGCAGGTATTAGTAAGATTGTTATTGAGAGGTCAGCAAAAAAAATTAGTATTGCACTTCATTCAGCTCGTCCAGGAATTATTATTGGCAAAAAAGGTGCTGATATTGATAAAGTAAAAAAAGGTATTTCTAAGATTGCTGAAGGGGAAGTGTTTATAAACATTGTTGAAATAAAAAAGCCTGAGATTGATGCACAACTAGTTGCTGAAGGCATAGCGCAACAATTAGAAAAACGAGTGGCGTTTAGAAGAGCAATGAAACGTGCAATTCAAACTTCTATGAAGCTTGGCGCACTTGGCATTAAGATTAGTTGCTCTGGTAGATTAGGTGGTGCAGAAATTGCTAGAACTGAATGGTATAAGGAAGGAAGAATTCCTCTCCATACGTTAAGAGCAGATATCGATTTTGGTATGGCGCGAGCAAATACCACATACGGAGTGATTGGTATTACTGTACATTTGTATAAAGGCGAAAGCTTAAATTATAATTAAGGTTGATCGGAGAATTTAAATGTTAACTCCTAAGAAGACGAAATATAGAAAAGCGCATAAAGGTAGGATTCATGGTCTTGCAAAAGGTGCAACTGAACTAAATTTTGGTTCTTTTGGATTGAAAGCGCTTGAGCCAGAAAGAATTACTGCTAGACAAATCGAATCTGCAAGACGTGCAGCTGTAAGATATGTTAAACGTGTGGGTAGAATGTGGATTAGAATTTTTCCAGACGTTCCTGTATCCAAGAAGCCTGCAGAGGTTCGTATGGGTAAAGGTAAGGGTGCAGTAGAATATTTTGTATGTAGAGTAAAGCCAGGAGCTATTCTTTTTGAGTTAGTAGGATTGACAGAACAAGAAGCAAAAACAGCTTTAACAACTGCTGCTAAGTTGCCAATCAAGACAAGATTTATTGCTAGAGCAGAGGTATTAAATTAGATGAAAATTAAAGAAATAAGAGAAAAAAGTTCAGAAGAGCTTAGTAGGACTATTATAGAGTTTAAAAAAGAGTCATTTAATCTACGTTTTCAAATTGCTTCAGGCGGAGCTGTAAGTGTTAGCAGGATTAAGTATGTAAGAAAATCTGTGGCAAAAATAAAAACTATTTTAAATGCTAGAAAATTAAAGTTAGAGGTTGCAAATGCCTAAGCGTATTTTGTTTGGTGAAGTAGTCAGTGATAAAAATAATAAGACAGTAATTGTCAAAGTTATTAGGAAATACATGCATCCAGTGTATAAGAAAATTTTAAAGCGTACTAAAAGGTATGCTGCTCATGATGAAGCTAATCAGTATAAAATTGGTGATATTGTTAGAATCATTGAATCAAAGCCAATTTCTGCAACTAAGACATGGGTAGTTATGTCAGCGCAAGATGGTGGACAATAATATATTGGAAAGAGAGAGTTTTAAATGATTCAAGTAGAAACAAGATTAGACGTAGCCGATAACTCTGGAGCCAAAAGTGTGCAGTGTATTAAAGTTCTTGGCGGCTCAAAGATAAGATATGCTACCGTAGGTGATGTGATTGTCGTATCCATAAAAGACGCTATTCCACGCGGAAAAGTAAAAAAAGGTGAAGTTCATTTTGCAGTGGTGGTTAGAATTGCAAAAGAAATAAATAGGTCTGATGGTAGTCGAATGAAATTTGACAAAAATGCTGCAGTTATAGTTAACAAACAGCACGAGCCAATTGGTACTAGAATTTTTGGTCCTGTAACCAGAGAATTAAGAGCAAAAAAATTTATGAGAATTATCTCTTTAGCACCAGAGGTTTTATAGTTTATGATAATGAAATTAGAAGAGCAGAAAAACAATAAGCTTAGATTAAAAAAAGGTGATACAGTCGTGGTATTGTCAGGTAAAGATCGTAAGAAAAAAGGGCAAATACTTAAAGTGTTTCCTGCAGAAAGAAAAGTAATTGTTTCTGGTGTTAATGAAGTAAAAAAACATACTAAACCATCTAAAACAACTCAGGGTGGTATAGTAAAGAAATCACTGCCGATGCATATATCAAAAGTTGCTTATTTTGATGAAAAGTCAGGCTCTGGTTCAAAAATTGGATTTAAGATTTTAAAAGATGGTGAAAAAAAGAGATTTATTAAAAAGTCAGGTGAGATAATAGGTTAGTAAGTATGTTAAGGTTTCAAGAAAGATATAATAAAGAAATAATTCATGCTCTTCAAGAAGAGTTTCAATATAAAAATGTCATGGAGGTACCAAAGCTTACTAAAGTATGCTTAAATATTGGTGCAGGAGATGCAATACTTGACAGCAAGGTTATTACAGATGTACAAAATGAACTAGGATTAATTGCAGGTCAAAGGCCTGTTATTACTTTAGCTAAAAAATCTATTGCGGCTTTTAAGTTAAGAGAAGATATGCCCATAGGTTGTAAAGTAACTTTACGCAAGAGCAGAATGTATGATTTTCTTGAAAGATTAGTTATGATAGCATTACCTAGGCTGAGAGACTTTAGAGGATTTACTATAAAAAGTTTTGACGGCAGAGGTAATTTTAACTTAGGTATGAAAGAGCATATTGTCTTCCCAGAGATTAATTATGACAAAATTGCAAAAGTTCGTGGGCTTAACATCACAATCAACACTACTGCTAAAAATGATGCTGAAGCAAAGAAATTATTAGAAATGTTTAATTTTCCGTTTATCAATTAGGTTTGAGTTTTAAAAAATATGGCAAAACGTAGTTCAGTTGAAAAAAATAAGAATCGTATTGTGTTGGTAAAAAAATTCCAATCAAGGCGTAAGGTATTAAAAGAAGTTATAATGAATAAAAGCCTTCCTATAGAAGAGCGGTTTCAGGCACAATTAAAATTAGCAGAATTACCTCGTAATTCTTCAAAAGTAAGGATTAGAAATAGATGTGAAATTACTGGTAGACCAAGAGCATTTTATCGTCGATTCAAGATGTCGAGGATAGCGCTAAGAACATATGCTTCTTATGGTTTGATACCTGGCGTTCAAAAAGCAAGTTGGTAAAATATTATGATGACAGACTTAATAGCAGATATGTTAACAAGAATACGAAATGGGCAAAAAGCTAAATTGGCTACGATACATTGCCCATATTCTAAATTTGGAGACAATGTTTTACGTGTAATGCAGCAAGAAGGTTACATTGGTGCATATGAAAAAAAATCTGTACGTAAAGGTGTGGATGAATTAGTTATCAATTTGAGATATGTTGGTAATCGTAAACCTGTTATAACCGAAATTACTAAAGTATCTAAATCTGGCAGAAGAAATTATGTTGCCGCATCTGAGGTTGGAAGTTTTTTCAATGATTTAGGTATAGCAATATTATCAACTTCTAGCGGTGTTCTTGCTAACTCAGAGGCTTTTAAACGCAATGTTGGTGGTGAATTAATTTGTAAAATATTTTAAAGGGTAAGTATAGATGTCTCGTATTGGAAAAATGCCTGTTATTCTGCCTTCTGAAGTGGAATGTATAATTGAGGGGCAATTGGTTAGTCTATCTGGTAAATTAGGTAAATTGTCATTTTCTTTCCCAAAAGAAGTTTCAATTACGGTTGAAGACGGAAAAATTAAAGTAATACCTGTTGGTGAAACTAAAAAAGCTAGATCTATGTGGGGATTGAGTCGTAGTTTAGTGAATAATATGGTTATTGGAGTCTCTAAAGGTTTTGAAAAAAGATTGGAAATTACAGGTGTTGGTTACAAAGCTGCAACTGATGATAAATTTTTAACTTTGAATTTAGGTTATAGTCATGAGATCAAGATTGAAATACCAGCAGGGGTTAAAGTTAAGGCAGAAAAACCTACATCTTTGATTATTTCTAGCCATGATAAACAAAAAGTTGGAGAGATGTCAGCTTTAATTGTTAAACAAAGACCACCTGAACCATATAAAGGCAAAGGTATATCTGATGGTACGCCAATACGTAGAAAAGAAGGTAAGAAAAAATAAATAGGTTAATATTATGACTAATTCTAATAGTAGATTATTAAGAAGAAAAAACAGAGTACGCAATAAAATACGTAAGGTTAGTCTCTTACCTAGACTTAGTGTTTTTGTTTCTGGTTTACATACATATGCACAAATTATAGATGATAGTAAGAGTGCTACAATAGTTCACGTTGGAACTGTGCAAAAAGATTTTGTTAAGTTGAAAATAAAATGTAACGTTGCTGCTGCTAAAGAAATAGGCCTTAAAGTTGGTGAAATTGCATTAAAGCAAGGTATTACAAAAGTTGTATTTGATAAGGGTGCAAAAGATTATCATGGTAGAGTAGAAGCTTTAGCTAATGGTGCGAGAGAAGCTGGTTTACAATTTTAATTAAAATTAATAAAGGAAGATTTTGATGAGTGGTAATGAAACAGAAATAAACCCTAATATAATTGATAAAAATAGTGAATACAAGGAAGTTTTAGCCTCAGTTGGTAGAGTTGCCAAAGTTGTAAAAGGCGGTAGGAGATTTAGCTTTTCAGTTGTTATGATAGTTGGTGATGGTAAAGGAAAAGTTGGCTATGGATTAGGTAAAGCAAGAGAAGTGACAGAAGCTAGAGCTAAAGCAACTCAAGAAGCTAAGAAATCAGTTATTAAAGTGCCACTTAAAGAAGGACGTACATTATTTCATGATGTGGTTGGGCATTCAGGAGCTGGAAAAGTGTTATTAAGAACAGCAAAACCAGGTACAGGTGTAATTGCTGGTGGACCAATGCGTGCTGTATTTGAGGTGTTAGGTGTACATGATATTGTAGCTAAATCTCTTGGTTCATCAAATGTGCATAATATGCTTTCTGCTACTTTTGATGCACTTGAAAGATTGACAACGCCAAGAAATATTGCGGAAAAACGCAATAAAAAGATTGGTGAAATTATGGACACTGCTAATTAGGTTTAAATTATGACTGAAAAAGAAGCTAAGACAAAAACACAGACTAAAGCAAAAATTAAAGTAACTCAGATAGGCAGTCCTATGGGTCGTCCAGCTTCTCAGAGAGGAACTTTGATAGGCTTAGGTCTAAATAAAATGCACCGTTCTAAAATTCTTGAGAATACAGCGTGCGTTCGTGGAATGATTAATAAAATTCCGCATTTAGTGAAATTTGAAGAATTATAATTAGTGGTATCAATCATGATCAAAATGAATATGTTAAAAGATAATCTGGGAGCAAGATATCAGTCTAAAAGACGTGGTCGCGGTATCGGTTCAGGAAAAGGAAAAACTTGTGGTGTTGGCGGTAAAGGCCAAACAGCACGTTCAGGAGTGGCAATTAAAGGTTTTGAAGGTGGGCAAACTCCAATACATGTTCGTTTACCAAAAAGAGGTTTTAATAATGTTAGCAGAAGTATAATTGAAATTATTAATTTACAAGATATAGAAAGATTAGTAGAAGCTAAAAGAATTAAAAATGGTGATCTAATCGATCGTGAGAAATTAGTAAGTCTTGGATTAATTACCAATGCTTCTCATCCAGTTAAGGTTTTAGGTAATGGTGATCTTAAAAACAAACTAAAATTTCAGTTAGATTTTTACTCAGAGTCTGCAAAGAGAAAAATTACTGAAGCTGGTAGCGAGATTTTAGCTTAACTTAATTTTAATAATATAACCTACCTCAGGTATGACAAAAAATATTCTATCAGGTACTAGCGATTTAAAGAGTAGGTTACTAATTACTTTTGGTATTTTAATACTATGCCGTCTTGGCTCTTATATTACAATTCCTGGTATTAATGTTCTTGCTTTAGGAGAAATTTCAGCTTCCAACTCAGATGGCGTTTTGGGTATTTTTAATATGCTTTCGGGTGGAGCTTTATCCAGAATGTCAATTTTTGCTTTGGCAATCATGCCTTATATTACTGCTTCTATAGTTATGCAGTTATTATCTGTGACCTTTAAGCCTTTAGAAGAAATGAAAAAAGAAGGTGAAGCAGGAAAAAAGAGAATTAATCAATATACTAGATATCTAACAGTCTTTCTAACCGTTTTTCAAGCATACGGTATAGCTGTAAGTCTTGAAAAAATGAACGGCGGGGCTTATGGCTCTGTTGTTATGGTTCCAGGAGCATTCTTTAGAATTTTAGCTGTTAGTAGTTTAGTTGTTGGAACAATGTTTTTAATGTGGCTAGGCGAACAAATTTCAGCACGAGGTATTGGTAATGGTACTTCTTTAATTATTTTTACTGGAATTGTTTCAGGTTTACCTCAAGCATTTGTAAGCGTATTTGAACTTACAAAAACTGGAGCAATGAGTGCTACTTTGCTAGTATTTATACTAGCTATAATAGTTGCTATGATTTATTTCATTGTTTTTATGGAGAGAGCGCAAAGGAAAATTCCAGTGCAATACCCTAAAAGACAAATTGGTAACAAACTGTTTGCAGGTGATAGCACTCACTTACCATTAAAGTTAAATACCTCAGGTGTAATACCTCCAATTTTTGCAAGCTCTATATTACTGTTTCCTTTAACTATTAGTAATTTTGTTGGGCAGGCTGATGAATCTTCTATTCTTGAAACTATTTCAATGTATCTTGGTCATGGCAAACCTCTTTACATTTTATCATATGTAATTTTAATTGTGTTTTTCTGCTTTTTCTATACTGCAATAATTTTTAATGTTGATGAAACAGCAGAAAATTTAAAGAAAAATGGTGGTTTTATTTTTGGAAGAAGACCAGGTAAAAATACTGCTGAATTTTTAGATTTTGTTTTGACAAGGCTTACAGTAATCGGTGCAGCTTATATTGCTTTTGTTTGTGCTTTACCAGAATTTTTATCTAATAAGTTTAACATTCCATTTTCTTTAGGTGGAACTAGTTTTTTGATTGTTGTAAATGTGGTTATTGATACATTTACTCAAATTCAAACAGCTCTTTTAGCTTTACAGTATGAAGGGTTGATTAAGAAGTCTAGATTACGGGACAGAGCCAGATGAATATAGTATTATTAGGTGCGGCTGGTTCTGGTAAAGGTACTCAGGCTGAATACATTTCTACTAAATATAATTTAAAGAAAATAGCCACAGGTGATTTATTACGTGCTGAAATTATTAAGCAAACTGAGCTGGGTAATAAAATTAAATCTATAGTAAAGGCCGGATCGCTAGTAGATACTAATATAATTGTGCAACTGGTTTTAGAAAAATTGCAGTCTAATGATAACGATAATGGAGCAATTTTTGATGGTTTTCCTCGTACTGTGATGCAAGCTCAAATTCTTGATGATATGCTAGAGAAGCAAGTTCAAATGATTGATAATGTGATTGAGTTGGTTGTCAGTGAAGATGATTTAGTAAAAAGGCTTTCTAATAGATATCATTGCGCAAAGTGCAATGCTGGTTATAACAGATTATTTAAAAATCCAAAAATTGATAATATTTGCGATGTGTGTCAGAGTAAAGATTTTATAGTAAGAGAAGATGACAAGCCTGATGCTATAAGGAAACGTTTTGATGATTATCAAAATCAAACGGGCTTACTTTTACCTTATTACGAGCAGAAAGGTTTGCTTCATAAGATTAATGGTCAGGAAGATATGAAAGATGTTTCGAAAAATATAGATTTAATTATTAAACGAGTGATTGGCTATTGACTTGAGTGATTTTTATCATATTATACATGACTTGAGCAAAGTTTTATACGGAGAAAGAAGTGGCAAGGATAGCTGGTGTAAATATTCCTGATAATAAGCGAGTAGAGATTTCATTAACTTATATATACGGTATAGGTAAAGCAAAGGCTTTAGAAATTTGCAAAGAAGCATCAATTGAAACTAGTAAAAGAGTGAATCAACTTACAGAGCGTGATATTGCTAAATTACGTGATATTATTGATAAAGGTTTTATTGTAGAAGGTGATTTGCGTCGTGAAGTGTCGATGAATATCAAATTGTTGACTGATATAGGTTGTTATAGAGGATTAAGGCATAGGAAGAAATTGCCTGTTAGAGGGCAAAGAACTCATACTAATGCTCGTACTCGTAAGGGTAAAGCGAAAGCAATTGCAGGTAAGAAGAAATAGGTAATTCAATGAGTGAAGTTCAAGAAAAAGTAGCTGAATCACATTCCAGTAAAAGTGAGCCTAAAGCTAAGAAAAAGAATAGAAAAAATGTACCGATAGCGGTTGCTCATATTTTGGCTACTTTTAACAATACATTTGTGACTATTACAGATTTACAAGGTAATACAGTAGCTTGGTCTTCTGCTGGTATTTTGGGTTTTAAAGGGTCTCGCAAATCAACTCCTTATGCAGCGCAGGTAACTGCTGAAGATGCGGCTAAGAAAGCTCAAGAACATGGCGTGAAAACCATTTCTGTAGAAATAAAAGGTCCTGGTAGTGGAAGAGAGTCTGCAATTAGGGCGTTAATGTCTAATGGTTTTGTTATTACAGCAATAAAAGATATAACTCCAGTAGCACATAATGGTTGTAGGCCACCTAAAAAAAGACGAGTTTAGTACAAAATAACATTTTAATTTAATTTGAGGTTAGGGCAGTGGTATCTTTATCTAAAAATTGGAATTCTTTAATTAAGCCAGCTCTAAAAGTGGTTGAGGATAGCCAAGCAGTATTAAATACATCAACTATCATAGTTGAGCCTTTAGAAAGAGGATTTGGTGTTACTCTTGGAAATTCCCTAAGAAGGATTTTATTATCTTCTCTTCAGGGTGCTGCCATTACCTCTATTCAAGTAGAAGGTATTTTACATGAATTTTCTTCTATCCCTGGTGTTACTGAGGATTTAATAGATATTATTTTGAATTTGAAAAATGTAGTTTTAAAAATGCATGCAGCTGAGAAAAAGCAAATAACATTAAATGTTGTTGGACCATGTGTTGTTACTGCTGGTATGATTGAAACTGGTCACGATGTTGAAGTGGTAAATCCTAATCAAGTGATTTGTACTTTAGCTAAAGGTTCATCATTAAAAATGAATCTAGAATGCCAAGTTGGTAAAGGTTACGTTCCTGCAAGTAATTTCAAAGCTGAAAATATGCCTTTAGGTGTAATTCCAGTTGATGCGTTATTCAGTCCTGTAAAACGTGTTACTTATAAAGTTGAAAATAGCCGTGTTGGTCAAATTACAGATTATAATAAATTGATTATTACAGTTGAAACTAATGGTGCGATTGATCCAGAAACAGCAATAGCATTAGCATCAAGAATTTTACAAGATCAAGCACAAGTCTTTATAAATTTTGAAGAAGAAAAAATTGCAGAAGAAAAAGCAATTGAAGAGTTACCATTTGACAAAGACTTGCTAAAAAGAGTTGACGAATTAGAGTTATCAGTACGTTCACAAAACTGTCTAAAAAATGATAACATTATTTATATTGGTGATTTAGTTTGCAAAACAGAAAGTGAGATGTTAAAAACTCCAAATTTTGGTCGCAAATCTTTGAACGAGATCAAAGAAGTGTTAACTTTGATGGGGTTAAGATTTGGTATGAAGATCGAAGGTTGGCCACCTGAAAGCATTGAAGAATTGGCCAAACAATATCAAGACCCGTTTAATTGAGTAGTGAAAAATGAGACACGGAATTAAAACAAAGAAATTAAATCGTACAAGCTCACATAGAAAAGCTTTGTTGAAAAATTTATCCTTGGCATTGCTTAAGCATGGCCAAATCAAAACTACCTTGCCTAAAGCAAAATTATTAAGGCCTTATGTTGAGAAATTAATTACTGCTGCCAAAAAGCCTAGCCTAGCAGTTATTAGAAAGCTGAATGGAATAATTAGTGAAGGGTTAGTTGTTAAAAAATTACTTAATGAAATCGCACCAAGTTCAGCTAACAGACTAGGCGGTTATACAAGAATCTATAAAATGGGTTTCCGTTATGGTGATATGGCTCCTATGGCTGTGATAGAGTTAGTAGATAGAGTTTCTATTGTTGATCATAAGATTGACGAATCTAAAGAAAAAGATAAAGCTAAACTAGATGAAGCATCGCCTAAAAAAACTACTGCTAAAGCATCTCCTAAAGCAGCTAAAGTTTCTAAACTAAATGCTGTTAAATCAAAATCTATACCTAAGTCAGATATAAAAGTACTTAACGCAAAGAAATCTGTATCAGGACGTTAATATTTATAATCTATTTTTAAAATGCGAGATTAGAATAATCCTTGTTTTTTCTTTGCTATATTAATCAGATATCGATCCTATAGCAAGAAAATGCGGATTAGAAAAATTATCTTTATCATAAAGTAAAGGTATATTTTGATGATTATCAAATAAATAAACATCTCCACCCGCGGCTCTTAGTATTGCATGACCAGCAGCTGTATCCCAGGTCATAGTATTGGTAAAGCATGGATAGATATTAGCTTTTGCTTCTGCTACCATACACAATTTAAGAGCGCTAGATACAATATAGTGATTTCGCACTTTATATTTATTTAAAAATTCTTTTATTTTTTTGTCATCACTAGAATTACTAGTCACAATATTATAACTATCTTTTTTGTTAAACTTGGATGAGATTTTCTCAATTTGGTTGTTAGCATGTTTTTTAAATGCTTGGTTATTGAGAGTGAAATACGTTAATTTTAATGCTGGCATACAAATTACTCCAAAAACTGGTTGATTATTATCGATTAATCCAATGCTCACAGCAAAATGGTCTTTTCCTTGAATAAAGTTTTTAGTTCCGTCTAAGGGGTCTATTAACCAATATTTATTACCTAAAATTTTTTTATGCTCAGTATCTTCTTCTGAAATAATTTCAAAATCTGAACATATTAACGGCAATTCTCTAATAATAAATTTATGAGCT
Source organism: uncultured Rickettsia sp. (assembly GCA_964515755.1). Lineage (GTDB taxonomy): Bacteria > Pseudomonadota > Alphaproteobacteria > Rickettsiales > JABSSG01 > JAGVLN01. Next base: position 14,394 of record CAZEVK010000010.1, read on the forward strand.
TCTAGATCTGCAGTTGTTACAGGAGATTGATCTTGCTTATTAATTATTTGAAATTCTGCTTTGTGATATAACATTATGATCTTACCAGCTTCTTCAGCTAATTTGATTATATTATTAATTATTTTTTCACTTAGTACCATAAAAACTAAATTAAAATTATACTTTGCCCTGTTGTCTTTCTGCTTTCAATATTATGATGAGCCAAGGGAGCTTGAGATAATTTATATTTATGTTGAATATTTGCTTTGATAATATTTTTATTTGTTAGCGCAAATACTTCATTAGCGCTTAATAGTAGCTCATAACGATCTTTTTTATATGTAAACAACCCTGCGAAGGTAACAAATTTTCCTTTGTCGTAAAGTTTATTTATGTCAAGTAATGGAATTGTACCTGAGGATTGACCATAGCAAGCTAATAACCCGAAATAACCAACACAGTCTAAAGATTTTTCAAACGTAGACTTTCCTATTGAGTCATATACAACTGATACACCCTGACCTTTAGTAATTTCATTTACTCTTTCAAGAAAATCTTCTTCTGAATAGTTAATTACGTGTTCTACTCCAAGATCTTTTACTATTTTTACCTTTTCGTCAGAGCTAACAGTGGCAATTACATTAGCTTCATAATGCTTTGCTAAAACACAAAGTAATTGCCCAACTCCACCTGCGGCAGCATGAACTAAAATTGTATTATTTTTTTTTACAAAAAATGTTCTTCTTAGAAGTAAGTGTGCTGTCATTCCTTTAAGTAGTAATGCTGCGGCCTGTTCGTCTGTAATATAGTCGGGAACATTTACCAAATACTTCTGATCAATTATTCTTGCTTCACAATATGCTCCATAAGGTGCAGTTCCATAAGCAACTCTGTCGCCTACAGCGATACCTTGCACTCCTTCGCCAATTTCTTCAACAACACCACATGCTTCACAACCCACAATACCAGGTAAAGGAATAGGTATAGATCCATCACGTTGATGTATATCAAGAAAATTAATCCCAATTGTAGATTGACGCACAAGTACTTCGCCAAATCCTGGTTTGTTTAATTTTATTTCTTTTAATTTAAAAACATCTGGACTACCAAAATTATCAATTACAACTGCTTTAACCATAAACACCTCTTATTATTTTTTTAGTGCAATTATTACTTCCTTCATGTATTTTATACTTAATTACAACTATAAAGTACAATAATTTAAAAAATGGAAAAGTATAATTTTATAATATATTTAGCATACTCTGTTTTTTTCATATTTATTATAGGTCTAACTTTTAAAAACATCACTGCTTTTTATCGTGTTAAACTAAGATTAAGCGGTATTCTAAATAATTCTAATGAAAAAAAGAAATAAACGTATCATTTTGATTATATTTTTGGGATTAATTTTAATTTTTTCTACCGGAATTCTATTAAATACGTTAAGTAAAAACATAATGTTTTTCATGACTCCTACAGAGTTAAAAACATCTGCTGATACTCAAAATAAAATTATTAGAGTAGGAGGTTTAGTTAAAAAGGATAGCATTAATAGGGGTAAGCTTATTATAGAATTTACACTTACAGATTGTAAATATGATGTTAACGTTGAATATAGTGGGATATTGCCAGATTTATTTCGAGAAGGGCAAGGTGTTATTGTAAACGGCAAAATGGAAAATGGTACACTAAAAGCCATAACATTGTTTGCAAAACACGATGAAAGATATATTCCTAGAGAGCTATATAAAGCAGCTATAGATCAAAATATTTGTAAAAATAATTAAAATGACTTCGATTTTTGGCAATTCTATTTTATATATTGTACTGCTAATCAATGCGTTGTCTTTTTTTGGTCTTTTTGGATTGATAAAGGGTAAAGATTCAATTGTAAAATATATAAAATTTTATACAGATCTTACTTTTATCTTTTTATCGTTTGCTTTTATATTATTAATTTATGCTTTTGTTGTTACAGATTACTCTCTTAGTATAGTAGTTAACTATTCACATGAAACTAAACCCTTGCTTTATAAAGTTAGCGGAGTATGGGCTAATCATGAAGGATCAATGTTACTATGGGTTTGGTTATTTTCTGTGCTGAATGTACTGTTTTTACATTTTAACAATTTTTCTAAACTAGATGCTGCGAAAATTCTTGCTATTCAATCAGCGATTTTGTTTTGTTTTCTCTCTTTTATTTTGTTTAATTCTAATGCTTTTGCTCCTACACAGGAATACTTCCCAGTTGGAAAAGGCTTAAATCCATTGCTTCAGGATTTTGGATTATTGATTCATCCACCAACTTTATATCTTGGATTAGTAAACTTCTCACTTGGATTTTCAATAGCGATTGTTGCATTATTAAATGGTGATGTTGATAAAAAATGGTTTGATAGTTTTAAGCTATGGGTGATAATTCCATGGTTATGCTTAACTGCCGGCATAGGTCTTGGAAGTTGGTGGGCATATCGAGAGCTTGGTTGGGGAGGGTTCTGGTTCTGGGATCCGGTAGAAAATGCCTCCTTACTGCCATGGTTATCTGCAACTGCCCTGTTACATTCTGTAAAACTTTCATCTGTCAGAGGTTATTTGAAATCTTGGTCGTTATTATTGGCAATTATTACTTTTATTCTAACAATTTTTGCCACTTTTTTAGTGCGCTCAGGAATAGTTACATCAGTACATAGTTTTGCTTTGGATACTACAAAAGGAACTTTTATTTTTTCTATACTTTCTCTAAGTATTGTTATGGGAATGACGATTTTCTTTAAAAAAGCACATAGAATTTATAGTAATGAAATTACTAATTATTTTAGTAAAGATGCAGGAATTATTGCCAATAATATTTTATTATTATTTGTGGCAGTAGCTATATTGATTGGTATTTTATATCCGATTAGTTATGAGTTTTTTTATAATAAAGTTGTAGTAATTAGTGAGGTATATTATGTAGCAATACTTAAGTTAAGCATAATTCCTTTTTTAATATTAATATCAGTTTTTGTATTTTTAAAATGGGAAAAAGATGAAGTTAGATATCAGATAATATCTTGGGTAATACTATTTATTCTGGCAGTATTATGTACTTTGGCTACTTATTTATATAAGCCAATAGATTCATATTTCATCTTGCTAATTCTAGTTTTTTCATATTTTACAGGTATTAATTTAATTGTACATTTTATTAAAAGTTTAGTTTTAGGGAATTCATATTTTCATAATGTGGTGCCGATGTTTTTAAGTCATATCGGTTTTGTTATGGTTGTTATATCTATTGCTTTAAATAGCACATGGCAGCAAGAAGCTAGAATAATGATAAAAACAAAAGAGATAATTGAATTTGCTAATTATCATATAAAGCTCCAAGATATTAACTATAAAAAAAGTGATAATTTCTTATCTAGGCAGGCTACTCTGCTTGTTTATAACAGTAATAATTTAGAATTAGCTATTTTATATCCTGAAATAAGATTCTATCCAGTTGAAAATATTTTTACTACAGAAAGTTCTATATATCACTCATTCTTTAATGACTTATATATTACTATAGGTGAAATTTTACCAGGCAGTAAAGTAATTGTGAGATTACAGTATAAGCCATTAATTAATTCGATTTGGTTAGGAGTTGGGTTTATGGTTTTTGGTGGTTGCGTAGCTTTAATTAGAAAGAGGATAAAATTGTGACCTCTTTAAAAGCAAAATCATTAGCTAAGATCAATCTTTTTTTACATATTATGGGTAAAAGAAAAGATGATTATCATGAATTAGACAGCCTAGTAGTGTTTACTGAAGATGTATATGATGTGATTAGTATTGCGCTATCTGATCATTATCAATTTATTATTGATGGTCCTTTCGCTAATCGATTAACTAAAAATAAGAATATTATTACTCGTACAGTTAATTTATTAAGTCAGAAATATCAAAAACCGCCTTTTGTTAAAATCAGTCTAACTAAAAATTTACCGATTGCATCTGGCATTGGGGGGGGTTCGAGTAATGCTGCTACAACTATAAAGTTACTATGCAAATTGTGGAATTTATCAATTTCTGATAGTGAGATGATATCAATCTGTAAAGATATAGGAGCTGATGTACCGATGTTTATTATTAATCAAGCTTCTTATTTCAATGGTATTGGTGAAATTCTTACTCCGTTAAAAAAAATTCCGAACATTTGGGCTATACTAGCTAATCCAGATATTTCAATATTAACTCCAGAAATATTTAAAATGGGCTTAAAGAAGTATTTTAAACAACATATATATCATGAATACTCTTTCAATAATCAAACACTGATTAGCTTTTTAAAAAAAACTCAGAATGATTTATATTTCAATTCTTTAAAATTAGTTCCGTCTTTAAGTCAAATACTTGATACTTTAGCTAATCTTGAGGGTTGTGAAATCAGCCGTATGTCCGGAAGTGGAGCAACTTGTTTTGGAATATTTAGTAATGTACAACTAGCAGAAACAGCTTTAAAATCTCTTCAGGTAATATTTCCAAATTACTGGATTAAGCTAACTAAACTAAAATAATGAGGTAATACGATGCTTTGGAATAAGAAAAAAGATGATACTATATATAGCTCTTTGAATCGTAGGTTATTTGCAGGAATGATAGATTTATTTTTATTGATTTTGATTTGGACACCATTAGAAAATATAATTTTACAATTAATATACCATGGCAAGCCAAGTCCAAGTCAAATGATGTCTATGACTATTCAAAAAAAGCTTGAAAATAACACAGAATCTAACCCACCTAGTTTGAGTATGGTTTTTGATAGTTTTAATAATGTATCAAGCTCGTATGGCATAGGCGGATTATTAATAGAGCAATTTCTTCCTCTTTTTGTATTGGCAATTATTACTTTTGCTTTTTGGGTAAAAAAACAAGCAACTCCAGGCAAAATGTTGCTGTCTTTAAAAGTTGTTGATAGTAAAACTTTAGGAAAACCTACAAAATTACAATTTATTACAAGATTGTTTGCTTATCCAGTTTCTTTTATACCACTGGGTCTTGGTATGTTTTATATTGCCTTCAATAAAAACAAACGTGCTTTACATGATTTAATTGCTGGGACCGCAGTTATCAAAGTTCAAAAAAATAAAAATGAAAAATAGTCTTCACAAAAAGTTCTACGGAATTTTAGGCCTTGCTAGATCCGGAATTGCTACCATAGAGTTTTTTATAAAAAACCAAATTGATTTTATTGCTTGGGATGATACTGAGAAAGTAAGAAAAAAATTATTAGAGCAGTTTCCTGAAGTTACTCTAATAGATATTTATGATAAAAAATGGTTAGAAATTGATTGTTTAATAATTAGCCCAGGAATTCCTACTACATTTCCCAAGCCAAATCCTTTGGTACTAATATTACGTGCTCATAACATACCAATAATTTGTGATATTGACTTGCTTTATAAATATAATAATTTGGCAAAATTTATTGCTATTACAGGAACTAATGGTAAATCTACTACCACTGCTTTAATAGGCCATATACTAAAAGCTAATAAAATTAAAACAGAAGTTGGTGGCAATATCGGCACTGGAGTGTTGGCTTTGGAACGATTGAAAAAGGAGGAAGTTTATGTAATAGAAACATCGTCTTATCAACTTGAATTGCTTGAAAACAGCGATTGTCACTTTAATGTGTCTGTTTTACTTAATATTACTCCAGATCATTTAGAGCGACATAATGACATGGAAAATTATATAAAAGCTAAATGTAACATTTTTAATAATCAATCAAAGCAAGATTGTGCTATTGTTTCAGTAGATAATCCTATTACTAAAAAAATTTATGATTATTTAAAAGCAGAAAAAAAAAATGGCGCTATTATTCCTATTTCTACTAAACGAAAACTAAAAAATGGTATTAGCGTTATCGATCAGCAACTTGAATTTAAAGATATTTGTATTACTTTACCTTCTTTGTTACATTTAAAAGGTGAGCATAACGCTGAAAACATTGCAGCTAGTTATGGAGCCGCGCAATTTTTTGGTTTAAGTTCACAGCAGATAATTGATACAATTATTAGTTTTCCTGGCCTAGATCATCGATTGCAATTTGTTGATCGTTATAAAAACATCATCTTTTTTAATGATAGTAAGGGAACCAATGCTGAGTCTACAGAGAAAGCGTTATTGTCTTTTACAAAAAATATATATTGGATAGTTGGTGGTCAAGCTAAAGCTGGAGGAATTAAAAACTTAGTTCCTTTGTTTTACCGTGTAAAATATGCGTTTATTATTGGTGATGCTCAGGAAGAATTTGCAAAAACTATGGAAAATCTAATTCCTTACATAAAAGCTCAAAATTTGAGTAACGCCTTTAAGCTTGCTACAGAGATGGCTTTAAAAGATGATCCATCTCAAGATATTATTATTTTACTTTCTCCAGCTTGTGCATCATGGGATCAGTGGAAAGATTTTGAAGAGCGAGGCAGAGCATTTTGTAATTTTGTAAAAGAATTTTTAGTTAATCATAAATAGTTTATATGATTTCAACGTATAAATTTGGTATAATTGCTGAATATTTAGCAGTCTTGCTACTGAAATTAAAAATGTATAGAATTATATCCATACGATATCGAAATCATTTTGGTGAAGTTGATATTATTGCTCTAAAGCATAATCTGATAATATTCATAGAAGTGAAGGCTAGAGCAAAGGATGTTGGTTATGAATTTGTACAGCAAAAACAAATAAAGCGTATAAAAAATGCGGCTTCATTATTTTTGGCAAATTATCCTAAATATCAAAATAAAGATGTAAGATTTGATCTGATTATTATTGCGGGCATCTCTTTTCCAAAACATTTACAAGATATAGGATGAGTATGAATAAAAAATTTTTTGACATGATAAAAAATAATATTTTTTATAAATGTATTTACAATTTAATAAAACATGAAGCGATAGAGTATGCAGGCTACTTAACATATCTTAATGTTCTTTCAGTATTTCCATTTATATTTATTTTTTTTGCAATTATTAGTTTGTTAGATGAGACTAAGTTTGGTATAGATTTTTTCAATATCATATTATCTCATTTACCACATTATGTTTTAGATACGTTTGGTAAACAAATTAATGAAATTGCTAATGGTCCGCCGAGTAACTTGATGAATGTAGCGTTGATCGGAGCGATATGGACTGCATCTTCTTCAATTGAAGCGTTGAAATCGATATTTAATAAAATATATCTTGTACATAACAAACCAGCATATTTGCGAAGTAGATTAACTAGTATCGTGCAGTTCCTAGTTTTTATTTTTGCTATTATAGCAACAATTACGGTTTTTGTGATTATACCAAAATTTTTACCAAAAATACCAAATATTGCTCAATATGCCATATTTAATAATCAATTTAATTACTTATGGGGTAATTTAATTTTACTCCTAATAGTTTCGACTATATATTATGTTCTAACTAATGCAAAAATAAGCTTTGTTTCTACGATACCAGGAGCGATTATAACAATAATTTTATGGATCATTAGTGGTAATTCGCTTTCTTTTTATATGATGAATTTCAATCAGGTAAGTGTTATGTACGGAGGTTTGGCTAGTATTATTATTACACTAATTTTCTTATACATATTTAACTTAACGTTGATTTTTGGTGCAGAATTTAATAGGCTCTTTGCTCAGAGGCGTTCTAGAAATAGTTAGTTTTATCTTAATCTATTACTATCTTAAATTGATACGATATTTTTTGCAAATAACGATCCTATGAATATACAAACTGAACTGATTACTATTGCTGGTCCGGAAGGAGTATCAAATAGAGCTGATATAATGATTCCAGAGCTTACTGAAAGAATACCAAAAATAGTTGCATAAACCATCATCTGTTTAGGAGTATGACTTAAATTGCGAGCAGTAGCGGCTGGTATAACTAACATTGAGGAAATTAGTAATATTCCAACTATCTTAATTGAAAAGCTGATTAGAACTGCCATAATTAACATAAACTCAAATTCGATCACTTTAGTATTTATACCTTCAACCATTGCCATATCTTCGTTAATAGCAGCGCTTAGTAATAACTTCCATCTAAAATATAGCCACAATAAAATGAAAATAGTAAGAATTGATATTATAATTATGTCATTTAAGTCGACCATTAACAAATCGCCGAAGAGATAAGACATAATATCAATGCGGATATATTTTACAATAGAGATAATTAATAATCCAATTGCTAAAAAACTGTGCGAGAAAATAGCAATAAGCGTGTCATTAGTGTGATGCTTTTTAAGGTATATTATGGTTAATACAAATATTATACTTATTAGTAAGACGGTATAAGTAGTATTAATATTTAAAATAATGCCAAGCACTACTCCTAAAGTTGCAGAATGAGCAATAGCGTCTCCGAGGAATGTCATTCTTTTCCATAAAACAACACACCCTATTGGGCACATAGATAAGGCAATTGCAATACCACAGATTAGAGCATAAACCATGAAATCATTAAATAGTATCATTTAATATCCTCATGATGATGGTGTTTGTAATAAGCTAATGTTGAATCTATTGGTAAACCAAATAAATTGTCATATGATTGTTTTTGAATAGTTTTTGGAAGACCTTGGCAGCAAATATGTTTATTTAAACAAATAACATGGTTAGTTGATTTTATTACTGTATATAGATCGTGAGATACCATAACCATGCTTATTTTTTGTTCAAGCCTGATTTTTTCTAGCAATAAATAAAAATCATTTTGTCCTTTAATATCTAGTCCCTGTAATGGTTCATCTAAAATCATTAATTCAGGGTTATGTAGTAAGGCTTTAGCTAGCATCAATCTTTGTAATTCTCCACCTGAGATATCGTGTACTTGTTGATCAATTATATGAGTTAGGCTTGTATCTGAAATAATTTTAAAAATATCAACATTACTATAGTCAATGTTATAATTTAAAAATAAAAAATTACGCACTGTTAAAGGAAGCTGCTTATTAAATATAATTTTTTGAGGCATATAGCCAATTTTAATATTTTTTTTTCTGTGAATTTCCCCCATAGTTGGCTTTAATATACCTAATAATATCTTTATCAAAGTAGTTTTACCGCCTCCATTCGGACCAATTATAGTTACAATACTCCTAGGTAATACTTCAAGGGTAATATTATCAAGAATTTTATTACTACCTTGGCTATAAGATAATTTATGACAATGAATCAATGGTTGCTTTAAGCTATTCATATATACTATTTAAAATAAAAGCCCCATTTTAATGGGGCTTTTAGATTAGAAATTAAAAAACTTATTTTAGTTTTCTAGTTTTTCGTGACTTTGAATTTGATGATCTTGTGTTTCGTCATTAAATTCTCTTAACATGTAACCTCTTCCCCATACAGTTTCAATATAATTTCTACCTCCAGATGCATCATATAATTTTTTACGTAATTTACATATAAATACGTCAATGATTTTTAATTCAGGTTCATCTATACCGCCATATAAGTGGTTCAAAAACATTTCTTTAGTTAGGACAGTGCCTTTGCGCATAGATAGCAACTCTAAAATTGCATACTCTTTGCTAGTTAAATGCACAGTTTTTGAATCTACTTCAACAGTTCTGTTGTCAAGATTTACACAAACTTTGTCAAAGCGAATTACAGATTCTGAATGTCCTTTAGAGCGTCTGACAATAGCTTGAATACGAGCTATTAATTCACCACGATTAAATGGTTTTGTGAGATAATCATCAGCACCAAATCCTAAGCCTTTGATTTTTTGTTCTGAACCTGATAATCCTGATAAAATAAGGATAGGAATTTTTACTTTTGCAGAGCGTAGTCTCAATAACACTTCATAGCCATCAATATCTGGTAACATTAAATCTAAAATTATCAAACAATATTCATAAAGTTTTCCTATTTCTAGACCTTCTTCACCAAGTTCAGCTGTATCACATACAATACCTTCTGATGCAAGAGCAAGTTCTATAGATCTGGCTGTGGTTTTGTCATCTTCAATTAACAGCACTCTCATATTTTATTCTCCTTAACAATTATTAAATTATTATCTTTTTAACTTATTTATCTTTATTGCTTTAAAGTTAACTTTCACAATATACACTACCCATTTACAAAGTAAAAGTAAATAATTAACCAATTTTACTTAAAAATATAAGATTTTGAAAATAATTTAGTTTTAATAAAAATATTTGTTCTTATTAATAATTTAATAAGAATTATGATGTAATATATATTTATACTGTTAATATTTTAAAGAAAGGTAAAAAACTTATGTTATCCAAGAACTTAGAGGCAACTATCAATAAGTCTGTTGCTATAGCTAAGCACTACCATCACAGACAAGTAACATTAGAACATTTATTGCTTGCTTTGACTGAAGATATTGAGGCAAAGACCGCATTATTAGCTCTAGGAGTTAATTTGCTCGATATTGTTGAGAAACTTACTAGGTATTTAGCAGAAGATATAAAACTTAATGCAGCTAGTGAAATAAAAAATGTAAAAGCCTCTCCTAGTATTACTTTCCATAGAGTGATACATCGCGCAGTTATTCAGGTTAATCTATCTAAAATCAGTAAATACGTTAATGGGGTAAACATACTTGCTGAATTATTGACGGAAGCAGAGTCTTTTTCTTTTCAACTGTTGCAAAAATCACACATATCTAGATTGGATGTAATAAATTATATGATGCAACGAGGAAAAAAAGTTAGACATAGTAATATGTCCACTATTGATCTTGAT
>CAZEVK010000010.1:25138-39953 GCA_964515755.1 uncultured Rickettsia sp.
CTCCATATTTAAAAAATGATGAAAAAGAAGCTAATTCAGAATCACCGCTTAAAACATATTGTGTAAATTTAAATGAATCTGCTGAAAACGGTAAGATTGACATATTAATTGGGCGGGAAGAGGAAATAAATCGTACTATTGAGATTCTTTGTCGTAGAACTAAAAATAATCCTTTGTTTGTAGGAGATCCTGGTGTTGGTAAAACTGCTATTGTTGAAGGTCTTGCTTATAAGATTGTACAAAATCAAGTGCCAAAGGTTTTAAAAAATGCAATAATTTTTTCTCTTGATTTAGGTGCTTTATTAGCTGGAACAAGGTACAGAGGTGATTTTGAAGAAAGGCTCAAATCTATTCTAAAAGAATTAACCCAAGTGCATAACGCAGTTTTATTTATTGATGAAATTCATAGCATCATAGGAGCAGGATCTACTAATAATAGCGCTTTAGATGCTAGTAATCTCCTTAAGCCTGCGTTAGCTCGCAGCAAGATCAGATGTATCGGTTCCACTACTTTTGCTGAGTATTCAAAACATTTTGCTAAAGACAAATCATTAGTAAGACGTTTTCAGCAAATTACAGTTGATGAGCCATCAATTGAGAATTCCATTGCAATTTTAAAAGGTTTGCAGCCATACTATGAAAAATACCATAATGTAAAATATACTGTACGAGCTATAGAAGCAGCAGTCCATTTATCAAAGCGCTATATCAATGATAAACAATTGCCTGATAAGGCAATTGATGTGATTGATGAAGCTGGTTCACATATTACTATTGCAAATAATCACAAAAATATAATAGTTAATGTACGCGATATTGAGAAAGTTATTTCAAAAATGGCTCAGATACCAACTATCTCGATTTCCACTAAAGAAACAGATCGTTTAAGGACACTCGACCAGGATTTAAAAGGTTTAATTTATGGACAAGATGAAGCGATTGATGAGCTTTGTGCTGCTGTTAAGATGTCGCGCGCTGGATTAAGAGATGAAAAGAAGCCTGTTGGATCTTACCTGTTTTCAGGACCAACAGGAGTTGGTAAAACAGAACTTGCTATACAATTAGCTAAATTGCTTAATATGGAATTAATACGTTTTGATATGTCTGAATATCTTGAGCAGCATTCTGTTGCTAAGTTGGTTGGTACGCCTCCTGGCTATGTTGGTTTTGATAATGGTGGTCAGCTTACGGAGGCTATAGCTAAATCACCATATTCTGTGGTATTGTTAGACGAGATCGAAAAAGCTCATAAAGATGTTTATAATATTTTATTGCAAATAATGGATTATGGTCAGCTGACAGACCACCAAGGACGTAAGGTCTATTTTAACAATGCTGTATTGATTCTAACCACTAATGCTGGCGCAGAGCAAATGAGTAGGGCTGCTATGGGCTTTCATCGCGATATTAGAATAATGGAAGATAAAGAAGAAATTGAAAGAATATTTAGTCCTGAATTTCGTAATCGTCTTGATGCAGTAGTTTCTTTTAGGTCTTTAACTCGCGAAATTGTTGCACAGGTGACAGCCAAATTTTTTGCTGAGTTAGAAGAGCAGCTTAGATTGAAAAATACAACTTTAATTATTACTGATCGAGCTAGTCAATATGTTTATGATCATGGTTATGATCAGAAAAATGGTGCACGTAATATGGAACGCTTGATTAGCGATAAAATTAAAAAAGTTATTGCTAATGAATTACTTTTTGGAAAATTGGTTAGTGGCGGGAAGGTGTTAATAGATTTTATAAATAGTGAATTGACATTTAAAATAAATCCAAGAGCTGAACGTAAGTTTCCAAGATCCTCAAGTACAAATTTAGAGCTTTTAAAAGAAAATTCTTAAATTAATATTATGTAAAACTTGGAGCTTATATTTAAGAAATTATCATCTGAGCTGAAGATTATAACTCTGTTCACAATTTACGTATTCATAATTTTATATATTAAAAATTTAGAGCAATATCTTATTTTCTGTTTTTAACCGATTGAATTAGCTTTCATTAATTTTCTTATTGACATTTTTTTTTCTAAGGCTAGCATCAAAAAATACAACTTTAATTAATTATAAATTTGAAAATGGGTTTAAGTTTATAAAGGTTGTAGTAAAATAACATTTTGTTAATCGGAGTTTAAAATGAAAAATAAATTAATAATTCTTATGTCTATTCTCGGTTTAGTTGTTCTTGGCCCTAGCATAATGGTTGCTAAAGCCTCAGTTTCTTCTAATGCAGAAACTACAATTGATGACACAGCTATCACTGCTAAAATTAAAGCTTTATTCCTTAAAGATGATTTAGTCAGTACAATTAAAATTCATGTTACAACTGCTAATAAAGTTGTAGTATTAAGCGGTGATGTATCAAATCAAGCAGTTATTGATAGAGCTGTATCAATAGCGAAGGAAGTTAAAGGTGTGGATAAAGTAGTATCAAATATTAGATTAGTTGAATAGTACACTAACTTAATAAAACACTTAATATTAAACTAATAATGGTGATACCTTGGTATCACCCATTATTTATTTAAAGTAGTTGCTTCTAAACATATTATAAAACTTTTTGCTTTATATTCACAAATTTGCGCATTAGTCATGTAGATTTATTCATTTAAAATAGATAGATTAATTTTTGTAAATAATACGTCTAATATCGTTCCAATGAACCATTATATAATTGCTATCAGTTGAATTATTTTCTTTAAATATTCTTATTAATAAGCCTTTATTGGTAGTTTTAATAATCGAAACATCTTTTAAATCGTCAGCTATAGTAATTAAATCAACTTTCTGATATTTATAATCTTTGCTGCAGATAATTTCTTTTTCATATATTGCAGTACTCATACCAAAAATGTAAGGAGTAATTACTAAAATCCAAAATAAGGAAATTGCAATAATACTTGTAGTATATTTCGGTAATACATTATTAATAAATGCTGAAGAAAATCCATAGGCTATTATACCAAGAATTGATATAATAAAACTTACCAAAAGTATAATTGACCATAAAATTTGTTTAGAAGAAAATAAATATTTTATACTATGCCAAAAGTGGCTATTTTGCTCTCCTTGAGAAAAAATATATATACTAAAAATTAATAAAATTGTACCTGAAAATGCAACTGTTTTAAATGTTTTTTCATGATGGTATTTGGTAGCTCCTAGAGAAGAACCAAAAAATATGCTACCAAAAATCAGAAAAAGCCACATATTATCTATTACATTGTCTGCATAGTCTCCTAAAGTTATTAGGTTTATAAATTCAGGATTAATATATTTAAAAAATCCTACATTATATGAAATTGATATTATAATTATTGCTCCGTAACCAACGCTAAAAAAAGTGGCTATAGAGGCAATAGAATTTTTAAAAAATTCTAAGAAATCAAGAGTTTCAGGCGGTATGTCTTTACATTCGGATGAAGAAGGTGGCTTTTTATTCATATTTATTAATATATCGTTGTTTTATATCAGAATAGCACTTATGAATATAAATTCTATAAAAACTTAAAGGATTGTATACTATTAATAGCTTAATTATGCAATTAGGAGTTTGTTTTCTTAAGAAATGGTAAGGAGAACTTAAATCCTCCTTACCATTTTTGTTTTTAATATTTACAATTCATCTTGATTTGGCGTAGACGGGGCTGTCTCTCCACTCAAACCCAAATCTTTTTTTACATTTTCTTCCCCATGTGCCGTGCTTGGCTTCTTCTCTATTTACCTCTGCGGATGGGTCTTTTTCATTATCATTAAGTTGATGTTTAACGTCTTTTGCTGCATCTTCTAAGCCATGACGTATTTTTTTTCAGTGGTATCAAATTTATCTTTTAAAGTAGACATAAAACCTCCTAACTTAATTACCGCACTTCTAAATTTAAGGTTAAGAGCTTAACTTAATCCTCAAAATAAATAATTTCAGATGAATTTATATGTGACAATTATCAAATTTTGAAAAATTTATTAAACACATTTTAAAAATGGAATTAAGAGAAATGTTAATTCTCTTATTCCATAATATAATTACTTTTTAATCTAATTAACCTATTTTATTTACTACTTTATTGGCTGTTGCTTTAACTTTTTTCTTAATCTGATCTTTTTGATCCTTAATATTTTTGCCAGCGTCAGCTAAGCTTTTGCTTACTTCTTTTTTAACACCTTTAATTTTATTTTTTAAAGTAGACATACTAAACTCCTATTTAAAGTTAATAAAAGCACTAATAGATAACAGAATTTAATTTCTAATACTTAAGCCTTACATAGCTCACTACTTTTCTTACATCTTTTGTATTGATAGCAATATTTATAACTTTTTTTAGCTCTTTTTGATTTTGAGCTATACCAAGAACGTAAACTACACCATCAATTGTTTCAAAACCATAATTTATTGATTTGATTTTTTTAGTAGCTAGCAATTTGGTTCTTATTTCTGATGTAATCCAGCTGTCTTTAGTTATCTGAGCAGCAGATTCTTGAGTGTTTCTAGTAACAACAATTTCATTGTTAATTTCATTTACTCCTGGTTGTTGCCAAGCAATTTTAACCGCTTCAAGTCTATCAGTTTGAGTAAGAACTTTACCAGTAAGCAAAACTCTGCCATCAATTACTTTGACTCCAACTGAAGTAAACATTTTGGTTTTAGCAAGTTGTTGTTTTATACTATTTTTAATAGCTAGATCATCTGTTATTTTATTAAAAGTTCTTTCTTGAGATACTGGAATATTCCCATAAGTACTATTTCTTGTAATAGAGTGTGTACATGAGCTAAGCAATATAGCACTTAAAATGCTGACAGCTAAATAGTTTTTTATATCTTTTGATTTTTCATTTTCCATAGTGTGTACTCCTTATTTATTATTAATAATGAGGTTAAAATTAAGGTTTTATATCTAACCCTCAGTCACTATGCTAAATGAGTTAGAATATTTCGATGTGATAATTGTCACATTTTGAAAATAAAATTCTACTTATTATATTAATTCATAAAGATTAGCTTAAGATAAAGTTCTATTTTTATTTATCTTTAACTAAGTTTCTTAAAATTTACTCTGTATATTACAATTTAAGATTGGTTTATTTTTGATAATTATCACAGCGTATTTGTTTTGCTATGTCTATAACTTTATTAAAACATAGTTTAGTGTTAGAAAGGTTATTATGTATACAAACAATCGACAAGAAATGATTAAAACTCAAATTATTAAACGAGGTATAATAAATAAAAGAGTATTGAAAGCTATGTCTACTATTCCCAGGGAATTGTTTGTACCAAAAACTTTAGAAGAGCATGCATATGATGACTCACCTCTTCCTATAGGATATGGACAAATTATTTCACAACCTTTTGTAGTAGCGCTTATGGTTGAAGTGGCTATGATTAAACCTGATTCTAAAATATTGGAAATTGGTACGGGATCTGGATATTTAGCAGCTGTACTTTCTCAGTTATGTAAAAAAGTTTATTCTATAGAAGTAATAAAGCTTTTAGGTGAACGAGCAAAAAAGCTTTTAAAAAATTTAAATTGTAACAATGTTAGTGTGCTTATAGGAGATGGATATGATGGTTTAAATATCGCAGCTCCATTTGATGTTATAATAATAACAGCTACTTTAGAAAATATCTCACAAACATTAATAAGCCAGTTAAAAATTGGCGGTATGATGATTGCTCCTATAGGCTCATTAAGCCAGGAACTTATGTGCGTTACCAAAACAGAGAATAGCCTCTTACCAGTAAAATTTTTACCTATAGCTAGAAGTTGATAAGGTAAAGTGATAGTGATTAAAATACCTCTTTACATGTGTCATAAATAAGTGAGCAGCTTATGCAGCTAAAATTTATGAGTTTATTTAAATTTTCTATATATAATGTATTGCCGTTCACTGTAATGCCGATTGATTTTAATTCATTTAATGCTCGAGAAAAAGTTTCACGTTTCATACCTAAATAAGCTGCAATAAGAGTTTTATCGTAAGGGAGAATTATCTCTATATTTTCATTTTTTTTAATATCGCATAACTTTAAAATAAAGCATCCAACCCGTTGAGTAGCATTCATAGTATTAATATGTTCGAATTGTAATTCTAAATGATTAATAGTAGCATTTAGTGCGGTAATAACCCTTAAAGCTAATTTAGCATTGGTTTCAATAAGGTCTTTTAAAGTGTTTTGAGGAATAGTTAATAACTCTGTCTCATTTATAGTTTGTGCACTAAATAGGTGTTTGTCTTTATCGAAATTTACTTCACCTATAACATCTCCATTTTTTGCCAAACCTAATAATGCTTCTTGACCGTCAGAAGTGTCACGAAATAATTTAACCCATCCAGAAATAATGATGTAAAAATACTGTACTAAATCGCCATGAATAAAAAATGAATGGTGTTTATTGTAACGTACAAGTGAGGAATGGTCTACTAGTTTAGTTAATTCAAAGTGATCTAAATCTTGAAAAATTGGTATATGTTTTATTTGTTCATAATTCATAAAAATGTGTATTTACTTCTCCTTAAAACTTTGACTTTAAGTTTACTCTACTATCTAAAGGTTGTGGATTCAATATGTTTTAAATTAATAAAATGCTGCTTGCTTAGACTTCAAGCAATGAGCTTAATTAATTGCTAAACAAAAGTGTAAATTAATTAAAATGATGGCTTTATTTAAAAGCAATGAATTTTGAGGTCTCATTGAATATTCCATCTCAGAAGTATCCTTTTGGCTAGCAAGATACCTACAATGAAAACTAATAAATTGCTTCATGCAATTTTTTAATTTTTGATTTATCAGCCATAAAGCACTATTTATAAATCAGCTATTTCCCTAAAGGCAAAAAAGTTATAGATATCAGAGGAAATAGTGTATATATTATTCGTTTCTTATATATGTCATTTTGACAAAAAGTAAATAGGATAGATTAATTATATGTCTTTTAAATTGGATTCTTTAGTAATATCTGGCAAAGAAGTTTTACCTATTATCGAAGGTGGTAAAGGCATAGGTGTTTCTAGCGGTCGATCTTCAGGAGCTTTTGCATCGGCTGGTGCAGTTGGTACTTTTTCGGGTGTTAACGCTGATCGCTATGATGAAGCTGGAAATATCAAAAAAGAAATTTATCACGGCAAAACACGGCGTGAGAGACATGAAGAGTTGATTGCCATGGGTATTGAAGGCGGAATTACTCAGGCAAGAATTGCGCATGAGCTTGCTGGAGGAAGAGGCCCAATACATATTAATATTTTGTGGGAAATGGGAGGTGCGCAAAGAATTTTAGAGGGTATATTGGACGGCGCCAAGGGGCTTATTCAGGGTATTACTTGTGGAGCAGGTATGCCATATCGTTTAGGAGAAATAGCAGAAAAATATCAGGTTTACTACTACCCAATAGTGTCATCAATGCGGGCATTTAGAGCATTATGGAAAAGAGCATATAGTCAGGCATCTCAATGGCTAGGCGGTGTAGTTTACGAAGATCCATGGCTTGCAGGTGGCCATAATGGACTTTCAAATAGTGAAAATCCTTTAGTTTTTCAAGATCCATACCTAAGGGTAGCAGAGTTACGTAAATTTATGAATGAAGCTGGTTTACAAAATATTCCAATAATTATGGCTGGAGGTGTCTGGCATCTTAAAGATTGGGAACATTGGCTCAAAAATGATGAAATTGGTCCAGTAGCATTTCAGTTTGGTACAAGGCCGATTTTAACACAAGAAAGTCCGGTATCTGATGCGTGGAAAAAGAAGCTTATAACTTTAAAAGAAGGTGATGTTTTATTACAAAGATTTAGTCCCACTGGATTTTATTCTTCTGCAGTAAGAAACAATTTTATAATAGAATTAGAACAACGTAGTAATAGGCAAATTCGTTACTCTACAACAAGGATGGTTGAAGAGAATTTAACTGAAGCCTTACCTGTGGGAGCTAGAGGGCGCCGAGTATATATTACACAAGAGTCTTTAGCTAAAGTATTGTTATGGAAAGATCAAGGTTTTGATGAAGTAATGAAAACTCCAGATTCTACTTTGATTTTTGTTACCGCTGAAAAAGCCAAAGAAATACATAAAGATCAAGTTGATTGTATGGGATGCTTGAGTGGATGTCTATTTAGTAATTGGCAGGACCATGGCGATTATACTACAGGCAGAAAAGCTGATCCGAGGAGTTTTTGTATTCAAAAAACTTTACAAGAAGTTATTCATGGTGATGACGTTGAAAATCAGCTAATGTTTTCTGGTCATAATGCATATAAATTTGCTACTGATTCATTTTATGAAAATGGATTTGTACCAACAATACAGCAATTGGTTAATCGTATTGCAATTGGTTACTAAATGAGCTTAATAATTTCACAAAAATTCCTTTTACATGATGCTGTAAATAAGAGTGATTGTGATTATATCGAGCAAACTAGGACTGAGCTTTTTACTGAAATGAATGGGGGATATCCTGTTTACTTATCCGAGGAGGACGATAAAGATCTAGCTCTGATAAAAAAAACAGCTAAACATATTAAAGACAATTTTTCTAATTTAGTTATCATAGCAACTGGTGCTTCAAGTACTATACCGTATAGTGTGGCTTCTTTAAGCACTTCCTCTAACGTTAACATTTCATATTTAGATAATGCTGATCAAATTTCCGTAGACAAACTTCTTAATAAGTTAGAGCCTAAGGATACTGCTTTTTTAGTTATTAGTAAATCTGGTGAAACTATTGAGATATTGGCATTAACTTTATTGTGTATTGACTGGATTAAGATAAATCTTGGTTCAATTAAACCTACTAAGCATTTTTTTATTATTACAGATCCTCTCAAGAATTCATTGAGAAAAATAGCACAGCATTTAAACTTAGTTACTCTTGATCATCCAAAGTCTACTGGCGGAAGATATGCGGCTTTTAGTTCAGTAGGATTATTAATTGCTGAAATAGTAGGCTTTAGTGCTGAAGTTATCCTTAATCATGCAAAAGAAGCATTTACTAATCAGATAAACCCAAATTCTTGGGTGTGTGAAGGTGCTAGTTATATGCTTTCTATGTCTAGAATTTATTCTAACTCTGTTTTTATGATTTATGGTGATCAGTTCAGTGGATTTAGTCAGTGGTATAGGCAGTTAATTGCTGAAAGTTTAGGAAAGAAATCACAAGGTCTAAATCCTATTACAGCTGTTGGTTTGATTGATCAACATAGTCAATTACAGCTTTATTTAGATGGTCCTAATGATAAGTTTTTTACTTTTCTAGCACAAGATATAAAGAGCAAGGATGAGATTAAAATTTCTCATCAATTCAATGATTTTGGACTTAATTATCTTTTAGGAAAATCTTTAAAAGATATTATGAACTCTCAGCTTATAAATGTTCAAGAGATGTTATATGGATGTAAGAAAAATGTTCGCGTAATTTATACTAAGAATCTTCAAGAAGAGTTCTTTGCTGAATTTATGATGGGGCAAATGCTAGAAGTTATTTTGTTTGCATATACTAAAAACATTAATCCATTTAACCAACCCGCTGTTGAGAAAATCAAAGATAGTATAAAACATATTCTTAAAAAAGGTATTTCCTAAATATGAAAATAAATCATATTAATTACTTTTTCGGTATTTTTTGGTTTATAGCTAGCTTATTTATTAGCAGTTTAAATGATATTCTAACTAAATATCTTGGTAATTCTATAAATCCATATGAAATTGTTTTTTTTCGCTATTTATTTGGTACTTTAACTTTATTACCATTTATGATTTTCTATGGTAAAAGAACTTTTGTGACATCTCGTCCTATGGTTCATGTATTAAGAGGTTTTTTACTTTTTGGTGGTATAGCTTTATGGTGTCATGCATTGAATGTTGTTATTGTGACAGTGGCAACAGTTATTAACTTTACTATACCATTATTCGTATTAATTTTTGCAAGGATATTTCTAAGAGAGAATGTTACTTTAACTCGTTGGATGGCAACTATAGTTGGTCTTATAGGAATTATAATTGTAATTAATCCTATTTCACCTAATTTTAATATTATGTCAGCATTATTGATTTTCGGTTCTATTATGTTTGCAGGTTTAGATGTTATAAATAAGAAATATGTAATCAAAGAGTCAATGTTTAGTATGTTATTTTATTCTAATATTGTAACTTTAATATTAAGTGCTGTTCCAGCATTTTATAATTGGTCTATTCCAGCTACTCAAGATTTATTATTATTGCTAGTTCTTGGCGGAGGTGCTAACTTAATATTATATTTTCTGCTAAAGTCTTTTGCTTTGATAGATGCTTCTGCAGTAGCGCCTTATCGTTATATTGAGTTGCTGATTTCAGCTAGCTTGGCGTATTTGATATTTAATGAAATTCCAACTGCACATGCTTTAATTGGAGCAGCAATTATAATACCTTCTACGTTGTTTGTAATTTATAATGAAATCAAAAAATAATTCAAAAACTAATTCTGTAGATAATAATAACCAAGAATCTTTTTTTGGGTTTCAACGAGTTTCTTCTAAGCTAAAGCATTCTTTAGTGAGAGATGTTTTTTCATCTGTTGCTAATAATTATGATCTTATGAATAATTTGATGAGTTTTGGTATTCACCATTTATGGAAAAAAGAAATGTTGAAATTGATCCCAAATCATATTGATTCATTGTTGGATGTAGCTGGTGGCACAGGGGATATCTCTAAATTATATTACCAAAGAGCTATTCAAAGTAATCAAAATCCAAACATTACTATTTGTGATTTTAATTTAGAAATGTTAAAAGTGGGAAGAGCAAATTTAATTAATAATAATATTGTTTCTAAAATTAATTTTGTTTCTGGAAATGCCTTAGATTTACCTTTTTCAGATTGTAGCTTTGATTGTTACACTATAGCTTTTGGAATAAGAAATGTAGTAGATATAGACAAAGCTTTATCTGAAGCCTTTAGAGTTTTAAAACCTGGAGGAAAGTTTATATGTTTAGAGTTTTCTAAGGTACAAAGTAATTTATTTGCTAAGATTTATGATTTATATTCATTTAACGTAATTCCTACTTTAGGAGAATATATTGCTAATGATCGTAAGTCATATCAGTATTTGGTAGAAAGTATAAATAAGTTTCCAAAGCAACTAGATTTTCTAAAAATGATTGAAAAAGCTAATTTTAAGTATGTTGGGTATAAAAATTTAAGCTCAGGAATAACCGCTTTGCATTATGGATATAGGTCATAATAATGTTATCAACCATTAGAAATATTTTGAGACTAACTAAGATAGGCTTTGTGTTATATCGTAATGGCGCATTGTTTATAATGCGAGATCTTAAGATTGCTCCAGTTCTATATAATATATTGCGGCTTATGCCTTTCCAATCTTCAAGCGATATTAATGGCAAAGGATTAGCAAAAGCACTGAAAGAACTCGGGCCAGTTTTTATAAAATTTGGTCAAACTATAGCTACTCGATCAGACCTTATAGGTGAGGAACTAGCTGAAGATTTAGCAAAACTTCAAGATCGTCTTCCTCCTTCTGAAAATTTTAAAATTGAAGAAGAAATAAAAAAAGAGTTTGATGTAAACATAGATAATATATTTACTGATTTTGATAGAAAAGCTGTCGCTGCAGCATCTATTTCTGAAGTGTTTAAAGCAGTTACTACTGAAGGTAAAGTGGTAGCTGTTAAGGTTTTAAGACCAGGTGTTGAACAACAATTTGCAAGAGATATACAGCTTTTTTTTTGGTTAGCTCGTATAATAGAAAAACGTTTACCTTTTACTCGTAGACTAAAACCCATAGAGGTTGTAAAAACGTTCGCTGATTCTGTAAAAATAGAAATGGATCTAAGGCTTGAAGCTGCTGCTGCATCAGAGTTAAAGGATAATTTAAGAGGTGATGATAGAGTTTATGTTCCTGATATAGATTGGTTGAGAACTTCGAAAAGAATTTTAACTATTGAGTGGGTTGATGGAATACCAATTCACGATACAAAAAAGCTTATTAAGCAAGGTTTTGATCTAAATAAAATTGCTGCTGATTTCGCTGTATTATTTTTTAACCAAGCTTATAGAGATGGATTTTTTCATGCAGATTTGCACCCTGGGAATGTCCTAATTGATAAATTAGGA
This sequence comes from uncultured Rickettsia sp., assembly GCA_964515755.1. Lineage (GTDB taxonomy): Bacteria > Pseudomonadota > Alphaproteobacteria > Rickettsiales > JABSSG01 > JAGVLN01. Next base: position 37,240 of record CAZEVK010000010.1, read on the forward strand.
AACATAGTTTTAATTGACTTTGGGATTATGGGTAGATTAGATAAGAAAACTAGAATTTATATTGCAGAAATTTTAAGAGGTTTTTTAAATCGTGATTATTTGCATGTAGCAAAAATTCATTTTGCTGCTGGTTATGTTCCAAGCAATCAATCTGTGTTTGCTTTTGCTCAAGCGTGCAGATCTATAGGAGAGCCTATAGTTGGCTTATCTGCCAGTAAAATTTCTGTTGCTAAGCTATTAGCACATTTATTTCAAGTAACCAGAGCATTTGAAATGGAAACCCAGCCACAGTTATTATTACTTCAAAAAACCACAGTTCTAGTCGAAGGTGTTGGTGCCAAGTTAAATCCAGAAGTAAATATGTGGAAGCTTGCAGAGCCTTGGATTGAGCAATGGGCCAGTCAGAATATCGGTTTTGATGCAAAAATTCTTGACTCTGCAACTGATATAATTGAGTTTTTTGAGCATAATTTACCTACATATATAAAAAATACTATAAGCAAGCAAAACTTGGATATTAAAGTTATTGAGGAAAAAGAAAGTAATATCTTCTATCTAGTATTTATTTCTGCTTTCGTAGCTATGTGTACAGTATTAATAATGAAGATATACTAATGAGAATAGCTACTTGGAATATAAATTCTATCAGAATTAGAATTGATCTAATTGCTCAGTTTATTCAAGTTCATATGCCTGACATTTTGTGCTTTCAAGAAACAAAAGTTGTTGATGAGCATTTTCCAATTCAAGAGATATTAGAGCTTGGTTTTAATCACTATGCTATTAAAGGTGAAAAATCATATAATGGTGTAGCAATTTTCTCAAAATATCCTTTACAAAATAAGCAGTCTTTATCATTTGTTGGTAAGAAAGATGCTAGGCATTTATCTGTGATTATCAATGAAAGTATTGAGTTACATAATTTTTATGTACCTGCTGGAGGTGATATTCCGGATGCTGAATTAAATGATAAATTCGATCATAAACTAAAATTTATAGACGAGGTTAGTAATTGGTTTTTGTCTAATAGAAGTAAGGATAGCAAGATTATTTTGGTTGGTGATCTTAATGTTGCCCCTCTTGAACATGACGTATGGTCGCATAAGCAATTACTTAACGTTGTAAGCCATACTCCAATAGAAGTAAAAAAGCTTTTAAACTTACAGTCTTCTTTAGGTTTTATTGATGTAGTGAGGAAGTTTGTACCAGAATCAGAAAAATTATATAGCTGGTGGAGCTACCGCAATCAAGATTGGAAAAAATCTAACCGTGGTAGACGTCTGGATCACATATGGGCTACCGATAAACTTTCCCATCTAGTGCGTCAACAAACAATATATAAAGATGCAAGAAACTTCAGGTTACCATCTGATCATGTACCTGTGATGATAGAAATTTAATATATTACTTTACTATTCTACCGTTACAGATTTTGCTAAATTGCGAGGTTGGTCAATATTGAGATTTTTATTATTTGCCACATGATATGCAAGCAACTGGAGAGGAATAGTGTATACAATTGGGGTAATAAGGTCCGGACAATGATTTATGATTATTACATTATTGCATAAATCTTTGAGAGCGTCATGCCCTTTTTGATCACTGATTCCAATAATTTTACCTTTTCTTGCAGCAATTGATTGAATGTTAGACATTGTTTTTTCAAACAAAGAATCATAAGGGGCAATTGCAATAGTATATATTTCTTCATCTATCAATGCTATAGAGCCGTGCTTTAATTCTCCAGCAGCTACCCCTTCAGCATGAATGTATGCTATTTCTTTAAGTTTCAAAGCTCCTTCAAGGGCGATAGGATATGATGGGCCTCTACCAATATAAATAACGCTTTTACTATTGGTGATTTGGTTTGCAATTTCCTGAATTTTTTGTTCATGATTTAAGGTCTCTGCAATTCTTCCTGGTAATTCTAAGAGTATTTGGCAATATTCTGTTAATTTTTCTGTAGAGATAGTTTTATTAAGCTTTGCTAAGTTTAAAGTAAAGCATAATAATGTAATAAGTTGTGTTATGAAAGCTTTAGTTGATGCTACTCCAATTTCAATTCCAGCATGTATAGGCAAATAAAGATTAGTTTCGCGTGCTAAAGTACTTTGAGTAGAGTTAACTATACCAAGTGTATGGCATTGGGATTTTACAAGATTTAAGGAAGCAATAGTATCTGCTGTTTCTCCTGACTGGGAAATGAATATTGCTAAGTTATTTTTTTCTAAAGATAAAGTTCTTGAGCGAAATTCAGAAGCAATTTCTACTTCAGTTGGTATTTTGGCAATTTCTTGAAACCAGTATTTAGCAACCATACCAGCAAAGTATGAAGTACCACAAGCTACTATATAAATTTTATTGATTTCTCTTGAATTAAAAGGAAGCTCTTGCATGGATATACTACCATTTCTGATATATGCATCTAGAGAATTCTTACTAATAATAGGTTGCTCATAGATTTCTTTTAGCATGTAATGTTTAAAATGCTCTTTGCTATAGTTAGTAACGTCCTTATTTAATTTTGATTCTTTTCGGAAAACTCTGTTACCATATATATCAAAAATATTGATGCTGTTTTTTTGCAAAACAGCAATATCTCCATTCTCTAAATAAGTTATAGTATCTGTGAAAGATGCCAATGAGTATGCATCAGAACCAACAAAAGTTCCTTCTTTAGTTTTGCTCACTGCAATTGGTGCAGATTGTTTGCT
>CAZEVK010000011.1:0-39839 GCA_964515755.1 uncultured Rickettsia sp.
GGTAAACCGTACCATCAGGTGCCTGGAAGAATGATCCGAGGCCTGAGGCGTCGATAACTTCCATGCGAAGCTGATTGAGCTCGGCGAGACGTGGCTTGATGTGCTCTGTGAAATAGGTCTCCGCTAGCGCGTAACGGAACCAAGCTACGAAGGCCGGATGAAGGTCCTCGAGAATGGATTCGCCGATACCGTTGATCGGCCCTCGAACGATCCCGAGCACGATATCAAGTTGAGCCGCTACGGCCGAGTTCGGAATTGCTGTTGGGTTACCCGAGCGCATTGACTGATCCTGGAGATCCGCCTGCTTGAGGTTGATGTAAGCCGGAGATTCGATTTCTACCGGCGTCTGAGGGTCATTGGGGTCTTTGATTACTAATTTCATACTGTCTCCTTAAGTTAACTCCCGGACGGTCAAGAAGCCGTCGTAATTCTTGAGCTTGGCTGACACGAACTCGATTTCAAACTTGAGTTCCTTACCATAGCCCGGTTCACCTCTTTCGAGGCCTTCGTTCATCAGTCCTATGACTGCCGTGCAGGTACGTCCAGTTGCGTACCTTTCAACCTTGCGTGTGCCTTCGATCAGATACATGTCGACCGCTTGCTTCGCGAGATTCCAAAGTCGATCACCACGTTTAGTTGGTGCGCCGAAATCAGCCGCGTCAGGGTATACCTGTCTCTGTGCCGAGCCGATGGTGTGTATTGCGTAAAAGCCTTCTTTGTAAACTGACATTATCGTGTGCTCCTGTCTCGTGCAAATACCTGCGTACCGTTGATCGGACACCAGCTTGCCGCTATTTCGCCACCTTCGTGGACTGAAACTTGAAACGAATGCTGCTTAGCCCACCTGATCGCATCTGAAAGAGTGTCGAACGAGTCTGTGACAAAGTAGCCGTGGTTTGTAAGATAAATCCTATACATATTTTCTCCCGCCCTTTCGAGCATGATTAAATATAGCACACTTCCGACTTAATGTCAACCCGGTATTTAATCGAGGATCACTTTTCTTTGCTGAGGCGTCGTAGGCGTTATAACTTGACTCGTGTCTTCCCACGTGTACACACCTTCTTCGTTCGCTGATAGATAAGCGCCACTCGCTTGTCGACGTAATGACTGTATCTGTGTCGCGGCCGCTTTAGCTACAGGCACGATGTACTTGGACGCCTCCAAGATTGAAATGTTCTGGCGATAAGCCATTCGACAACAGTTGCGGATCTCTGCCCCAGTCCAACCTTCATCACGAATGGCTGTACTGCTTACGTCCACCTGCAACTCGTACTTGTCGAGATAGATCTTCCAGATGATGTCCCGCTCTTCCTTACTCGGCAGGTCGAAGAAGAAGATCCCCGAGGTGAAGCGTCTACGGAGCTCCGGCGGTAACTCGACGATCTTGTTACACGTCATGACGAAGAAGGCCTTACCCCCTCCAACGGCTGTGATCACTTTGTAGGCCGCTCGGAGCTGTTGTTCACTCTTACCAACAAGGCCGCCTTTCATACCACCTAGATCGAGCATGATCGTTGGTACGCCTGCTTCGTTACCTGTTGCTTTTGCTATGGCTGACTTTGCTGCCCCTGGAGGTCCGACGAAGATCGCTCCGTCGCACTCGTTGTCTTCCATGTACGAAAGGGTGGTTGCTAGGAAGTCCTGTGAGACGCCTGAGCTGTCATTGGTATCGCCCGAAGCTCCTGCGAACATCTTTTCGCCCTCGTCGATGAAGACTACGACGTTGGGTGCTTCCTTGCCTTTGATGACACCTCGCATGAATGACTTGATCTGGTCGCAACCACCGATGGCCTCAAACTTCTCAGGTCCGGTGTATACGCGAAGACCGGGTGTACTGCTGATCAGCTTACGCTTACGATCCCAGAGGCCGTCAATGTCTAGCCCTACCTTGCGGAGGTTCATAGCTACGCTCTGCTCAGCGGGGAATGCAGATAACCCGCGGAGAGCATCCGTAGCTGCCTCTACTGTACTTGGGTCGAGTGCTAACTCCGTACCTTCGATCAAGCCGCAGACGATACTTCTCAACTCGTTTTCATCGGGTAGGGGTTCGTCGAGCATGAACACATCTTCGTGGAGTTGTTCTGGTAAGGTGAACTCAGGTCCGATCATACAGACAGAGCACGTCTTAGATTTGAAGTTGTCGCGGAGGTTCCACAACGCTTGTAAGAATGCAGGTGCATCCATGAAGTGGTGTACGTTGAGCATGAACAAGACTGTCTCGTTTGGTAGGTGAGCGGCTATCTTCAAACTCTCAACTGGGTTGACCGTTTGTACCTGATCCGCGTTCACAGCGTCTAGAGCTTGCTCCATGGCCTCTTGACCTGCTTTGTTACGCATACGCCAACCGTCGATGACGTCCCATTGGATCACGGGCGTCTCAAGTCGACCTTGGCCTGGCTCTGCTGTTGCGTTAAATAACTCAGTCTGGATCCGCGTCATAGTAGCCGACGGATCCGGACATGCGATTGCGATGAGGGGAGTTCCGACGATACGTGCTCGTCGGAACTTTTCAAGAAATGTCATGTGCTCTCCTTAATGACCTAAGCCTTGGCATACACGCGTGTCGACGTGATCGCACTCATATGTCTGGCAACCGCAATGCACCATTCCGAAGCTCTTGGTTTTGCCGTCTGTCATCTCGTCACAGAAATGACACATGACTTTAGCCTTACGACTGTTGAGTTCTTCGAATGAAAAGAAGATGCGACATCTATCTTCTGTTTCAATCTTGACGCCATAGTCACCGAAGATCTCGACGACGGTAGCTTCATTTGGCCTATTGTCGATAGTCAGCACTGAACCGACCTGAACATTGTTTTCGTTGATCATAAGTTACCTCCGCTCCCCTGAGCATGACTAAGAATAACACAATACCGAGTTATTGTCAACCCGGTATTGTGTAGTTGGTTACATTGCTCGAAGCATACCCGATACGCGAGTACCACTGAGACCAAGTCTTTCGCCGATCTCTTTCAGAGTGAGTCCACGCTTGCGAAGCTTCACAGCTTCATTAACGCGGTTGCCCTTGGCTGCTTGAATGTTCTCAAGCATCAGCGCCTGTAACCATTTGAAGTCTTCTTTGAACTCCGGTCGTGGCGTTGCGTTTGCAAGGAAGCCGTTGACCTGATTCAGCTGAGGCAGTTTAAGATCTTCGACGATCGAAGGATCTGCAAGAAGAGTTGCGATTGCGGTGTCCTCGCTTTTGAGGATTCTGTCAAGTGTACGTTTGTCCATGATAAAGTAAACTCCTTAAGTTTGTCGTTGTTCCCTAGTTCTGTCCAATAACTTCGAAGCGATCCCACGCTTCATTGTATGCCTTAGAATTACGTCGTCCAAAATATTTGGCGAATATATCACCCACAATTTGGAACTGGCGGTCTGATAAAGTGGTAATAGACCAAGCTTTCAAACAATCCGCCATATCGTTTGCGAATGCCCCACCTGACTGTTCCAGAACACTGATCACTTCAGCATTAAGCGCTGTGTACTTAACCTCGCGTGCTTCCTGCTCCTGCTCTAACCGTGCGTTCTCGACTAACTGCGCTTGGACCTTTGCTTCTTTAGCAGCAATCATCTCGCGTGTCTTGTCGATGTCTACAGCACCGTTCGTGTACTGGAACTTGTCAGGGCGAATACCTAATACAGCTGTGATGCATTCTGAACCATAAACCGCACCGTTAAATTCAAACGTGTGCTTGATGCTTGTGCCGCAGCGCGTGCAAGTTGAATACTGTTCCATAGTCATACTCTTCGTAATGGGCTCTCCCAACCTACAAATACATTATAACACAGAACACACTTAATGTCACCCCGGTATTTTAACAAAACAAAAGGCCGCGATTTTTACGTCGCGACCTCTTGCACTTAAGGAGTCAAATTACAGCGTCATGGATTCCGCCGTGAATGACATTTAAGATTATAACACAGCTCATGCTTTATTCCAAGCTAAACATATCGCATCTCGTGTGTGGGCATTTGTGCGCTCCATATAACCTGTCAGCTCCTGTACGTGCGCGACGTCTTCTGCCGCAGTTTTGTGGTTACGTCGTTTAGGCCTTACTCGCTTGATCTGGAATCCAAGCTTCTCTAGGCCATCAGCTAACAGTTCCGCTTCACGAGCATTGGAGGCCGCGTTGGACATCATCCTGTTACCGTAGCTTGCAGACTTCTCTCCGGCTATTTTGGATTGACGACCGTACATCGCAGTTTTGTTTGGGGCTTCGATAACTATATACCACTCAGCCTTGTTCTTAGCTGCGGCTAGTGTCTGGTAACAGGACCAGAAATCTAACGTCATGATCTTGGTGATCTGTTCCTTCTCGTGATTGTAGATTGCTAGTCCGGTTGTCGAACCCGGGTCTATACCCACCGTATATTTTACTTGCTCCATACTTTTGCTACCTTGGTGTCTACCACACATGGGACTGGATTTAAGAATAACTCCCCTGCGGCCATCATTGACTTGTGAACTGCCGCCTCTACTACTTCAGGATCATCATTAGTCTCACACACGATTTCGTCGTGAACCACGTTGACTATTTTAGTCTCCCACAGGTTCTGTTTAATCAATTCGTTGCGGAGATAATAAAGGGCCAGCTTGATGATGTCTGCTCCGGTACCTTGAACCCCGAAGTTACGCCCTAAGCGTTTGTTCGACGAGTAAGCCTGCTTGTCTGTCAGGTTGATCACAAAGCGACCAGTCCTACCACTCATTGTCTTTGCATACCCTTGATCTGCCGCGATTGCGCCTTGACGCTTCAGATAACCATCTAGAACGCCATACGCATTCCAAAAGTTCTTCAGCATGGTCTCAGCCGCCGTGACTGATAGTGGGATTCCTTCTAGAGTCACCTGATGAGCGAAACTCTCAGCGCCTACACCATAAGCAGTACCGAAGTTGAGTTTCTTAGATATGGTGCGGTGCTTAGGATCTACGTTTTCATATGGCTCATGGAAGACCAGGCTGGCTGTGTGCTTGTGAAGGTCTCTCTTCTCGTTGAAAGCTCTGATCAGTGTTGGGTCACCTGACTGCTTAGCCATGATCCGGAGTTCAACCTGGCCGTAGTCAGCTGTGATGATGTAACCACCCTTCTGTGCTTTGAAGCATTGTCTGTAAATCGCTTCAGCGGGTACTTGCTGCAGTCCTGGCTTCGATACGCTCATACGACCACTGGGAGCTGTCAACTGGTGGAATGATGCATGAATACGCCCTGTAGCTTTGCTGATGTAATTTAGGTAGTCAGGCCCGAACTTCTTCAGTGACGTGGCGAGCTGTTTGTAGCTGATGAGGTTGTCGATGAGAGGGTGGCCTTTGAAAGGAACTAAGCTGTCTTCGGCAGAGTCATCTGCGTGTATGCCTAGCTTGTGAAGTATTGGTAATATCTGCTGTGGACTATCTATGTTGACTACGGGTACGCCGAAGAGATCAATGATAGGACATACAGGGGTAATTATGTCCATGATGATGTCGAGGTACTCTTGGCGTCGCATACCTTCATCAGTACACCTTTCAGCCCACTCCTCTGCATCTAGATAGAACCCATTCAACTCGATGTCTGCAATGGCCGCCACAGCGTCACATTCGATTCTAGTTACCCAGTCGAGCTGTTGATTCTCTAGGCGTGGCTTCTGCCTGTCTCTGATCTCATGTAGGATCGTAGAATCATTGGCCGCATACAAGAGTTGCTCTTCACTAAGATCTGTTGCCCCGAAATCACTCTTCTGAAGAGTCTTATCTAAGTTACGCCGTGTCTCTCGTAACGCGATGTCTTTGAGACCGTGTCCCATTTGAATCCCGCAAGCTAGGATCTTGGACGCAAGCATCGTATCATACGTGCCTTCGATCGGAAGTGGGCCTTCTCCAAACCAATGCGTCATGAACTGGAGGTCGAACTTAGCATTCTGCCAAAGCGTAGGCCGCTTGTTGGCAAAGTAGTCTTTGACCCATGTGAAGTCAGCCGGATCATTCAACTCACGCATGTTGAAGACGTAAGCCTTCTCAGCGTGAGGTGCAATTTGGAGAAGGCGTAGTTCTTCGGTGTGTGCGTCAAATCCCGTTGTTTCAACGTCACACCCCCAAACAGGAGCTTGCATCAACTCATCCCGCGCCTTCTCCAAGCTTAATATGTCCTCAACGAATATTGCTTCCATTATACCTTCACACCCACGAGTCTTCTTTGGTGTGTGCGTTCTCGATGGCAATTAGCGCACACTAAATCACATTTGCACATCTCTTCCTGTACCCTTCTTAAATCTTTGTAAGCAGATGTAGCTAAGTTAAAGTTCTTTAGTTCACCTTCTTTGTGGTCAAAATCCATTACATAATAAGGATATTTAACCCCACAATCAGCACAAGGCTTGTCTTTGAAAGATTGAATGAGTTCGCGTCTTTTCACCATGAACTTGCGATTACGTTCTACCATTGCTGGTTTATTTCTGTGGTACGATCTATTTCGAGCTTCGCGAGCACATTCCATGCAGCGTAAGGAGGGATTCCCTTTAGTCAACACCTTCAACAAATTGTGTTTCAAACACATATTACTCATCTTTCAAACTCTGTGCGGTAAATCCTCACGGATTGATACTCCATTAAACGCCGAACGCACGCATTCTTCCAGAGAACTGTCGATTTCCTGGGCTAAAAGATCGAGATAAGTAACCGTGTCACCTATTTCCTTCTTGAGCATTGCTATGGCGTCCTCTCTGGTAAGGTTGTTCTGACTACCCTTACCTTTAAGGATGTGACCTGCAGTGATTCGATTGTAGCGTTTGATCGCGCCGCAGACTTCTCCAGCTTCTTCAGCCACGGCAACACCCCAATCACTCAATGACCATTCGTTCTCGGGCGCTTGATCAGTACTGCGTGGCCACTCAAGATGGCGTTTCATGTTCATCTCTCCAAAGTTGAAGAATGTTAGGTTAACCCTACCTTCCAAACAGTCACGTAAATACTGCTCATTCTTTACTCTGTTCTCTTCTACCGCCCGTAAGAAATTAGCCGTGGAACTAAGATTCTTAGGGCATATCTCGACGTGGGCTTCTGTTACCCTACGTCCTGGTGGGCATGTGCAATAACTCATAGTGTAAAATCTCCTGGTCCGAATATTGGTGTAGGTGACTGTTCAGGTGCTTCAGACAGATCTGAGAACCTAGTCGACTTTCTGTTGAAATGTAACTTGACGTTACCCGTAGGTCCGTTACGGTTCTTGGCTATTATCACCTCGGCGATGTTAGTATGCAACGTGGGATCGTTCTGATATGCGTCCTCACGGTACAACAATAGGACGATGTCCGCATCTTGCTCGAGTGAACCTGATTCGCGGAGATCTGAAAGTGTAGGCCGTTTGTCCTGGCGCTCTTCGGATTTACGGTTAAGCTGGGACAAGACCATGACGACACAATCGAACTCTCGGGCGATCTGTTTAAGGGTACGACTGATCTCTGATATCTCACCTTCACGGCTGCGACCACGTTTCTCTGAAGCATTGTTCATGAGACCTACGTGGTCTATCGCTATGACTTTGAGACGTTGGCCTTTCTTTCGTAAGGCGGCATTCACACGTCTTACCTCTGATCGAATTGTACGCGTGGTAATGAAGGGAGAGTCGTTAATGAAAAACCCGTTCTTTTCTGCTAAGGAAGCTCGGACGTGTTCCGCCTCCGCCCACTGTTGGTCGGAGAGGTGACCTGATCGTAATAAGGATCCGTCGATGTTCACCTCAGCTGTGATGACACGATCTGCGATCTCAGTCTTGGCCATCTCTAGTGAGAACAGTAGGCAGGGCGCTTGATACACCGTTGCCATTTTGTACAACTTGCGGGTCACAAGAGATGTCTTACCAATACTAGGACGGGCTGCAATGATGATGTACTGCTTGTTGCGGTAGCCTTGAAGTTTGTTATCGAGGGATGTTAAGCCTGTTGGTAGACCTATGATGGCTGACCCTGCTAAGGCTCTTTCTTTACTCGCTTGAATTGCGTGCCCTACCTCATCCGACATAGGTACGGCCTGTACCGTCTCAGTCTGACTACTGATGTTATAGATGGCGTGCTCCGCATCTTCGAACAAGGATTCAATAGGCTGCTCTAGAGATAAGCCTTCAGTGATGATCCTGTTACATTCCCTGATCAGCTTACGTCGGTTGCTGTGGTCCTTGACTACCTTGATGTACTCTTGGATGTCACTGAAGTGCGGTAACCCAAAAGTCGTCTTCATGATAGTGGCTGTACCACCCATCGCGTCTAACGTACCCTGCTTGCGTAGCTCCTCAGCCATCAAGATTGGGTCGATAGGTTTCCCTATGTCACTTAAGGTCCGCATGACCTCGAACATCATACGGTTGATTGGTACGTAAAAGTCATCGGGTTGGAAGTACTCTGGGATCTGACCCATGACGGCGTTGTCTAGGATCACAGCTCCGAGGATGACGGTCTCAGATTCTGGACTCGACGGCATAGGCCTGTCGACGTACTCTTGACGTTGTTGGTCTACGTTCATTTGTCCTCCCTATGTTCTGGACAAAGATGTTTGAAGCCGTTCTCACAGCTCGCGCAGTACCCACTGTTGAAGTCGTCTATGACTGCTCTAGTGTTAGACAAGCTAGGTGTCATCTTCGCCTCTAGGCGCTGTGTGTACATGTCTAAGAGTTTATTGATTGAACGTGGTTGATGCGCGTTACCCGCCCAGTAGTCACAACATTCTGTCCAGAGATCAACGTCAGTAACTGTCATGTAGATCTGATCTTGTTGAAATGGGGATGGTATGTAAGTGGGAAATCTTTCTCGAAAAATTTGTAGCAGCCGTTCTTCTTCTCTTTCAAGATTTTGTTTCTGATCAGTATTTTGTTCTTTATATACCGCTACCGGCTTTTCCGGTACCGGCTGAACCGGCGCCGGGTTTTCAGGTTCCGGCCAAGCTACTGGAACTTCATGCACGAGGTAATCGTAAGCAAACTGCCCCCCTTCATTACGTAAGTCTACACGCTCAAAGTAATGTGTCTGCTCTAGTTCAGTAAAGATCCTCTGACGCTTATCACGCCCAAACTTACCTTCACGTTCAATGTCAGCGAACTGGACCTTCCAATCATCTGGCTTGGATAACAGGTACAATAAAACACCACGTGCTTCAAATGAAAGTCGTTTATCTTGGGCTAAGGCGTTTGTAACAGTAGTGAAACGAGATCTAGAGGCCCTACGAATAATGCTCATAGTAAAACCTCCAAAATTACGCTGATTGAAATATTTTGAGCTAGGAAGAGTATCCTAGATTGGAATGACATGTGTATTCTCCTTCCTTACTTAGAATTTAACGCCGGGCCCTCCGGCTTGTGATGCGCTATGGTTGGTTCAAGGTGTGTCGCTTATTACTAAAATACCACGCAAGATGTAAAGAATGGACGATCACCGCCGTGATCGTCCGCATCTTGAACCATGGCACCTAATTCCAATAAGAAGGTAACACATAATTATTTTACTACAACGTGCTCGCGATGTCAACGCTATTCGAGAATTACTTTTCTCTTACGCGTCTCCACCAGGTTCGAGGCTAAGTCTTTGATCTTTTCAAACCCCTCTTTCAGCTTCTGTCTGAGCGCCGGATCTGAACGAACCTGGTCAGCGTCTGCGCCACCAAGTAACCCACGAGCTTGAGTTACCAGTTCACCTAGAGCTGCATCTCCTGTGAGGTCCATGCTCTGGAACGTATCAATGAACTGCTTGACGCCATCGACCACAGATGAATGTAGTTGTCTCGGACGACCCGTAGCTTCATCGATGCTTAGTCGATCAGCAAGGTGTTCGGTGATGTCGGCGAAACCCTTTCGCAAGGCCGCTTCGATCTCTACTGCCGCGCCTGCGCAATCCGCCAGCACTCGTTTCGACTCTTGTTTGTACAACTGGTCCGAAACCTTCTTGAGTTCTTCGGGAACAGAGTTGGAGACGAACTTGTATTGGACGGTGTACGCCATCCGGATCAAGTTGAACTCCGGGTAGTCTGTCTCATCGAACAGATCCCCAAGCTTCTCCTTAGCGTGCTCGATGATCGATGGGTAACGCTCACCAAACCTTTCGAGAAGTTCCCCACGAGTGACGATGTACTGGTCGATGTTAGCCTTGACCTCATTGATCAGCACGAGTGGGATCAGGTATTGTCCCCCCGCGAGCGTAAGCAAACCTCCCGGTAGTGAAAGCATCTTGAGCGCCCGATTGAATCGTCTGCGGTGCATCAACAACTCCCGAAGCTCCGCTGTCTCGATCAAGGCCTTGCTAACAGACAGCCGCGTTGGATCGATACCGGAGATACCTTCTTCCTTGGACGAGTCGATGATGGCGCTTGCAGACACCTTCTTCTTGAATGTGGGTTCTGATTGGTAGAACTCGAGGATGCATGAGCGCTCGGCTACCTGTCTAGCCACTTCAGATGAAACGACCTGGACAAGTTCTTCTTCTTCGCCCGGACCTTCAACGGGAATTGTTGTGATCCCGGAATTATCCCCGAATGTATCTGTCATCACCTGATCGACGGCCGCTTCAACATTCTTGTCGACTAGGTGTTCTATGAAGTCGATGTTGAACGGGGGTTCTACCTCGTTCACGTCACCCACGAAGTTTGGGTTCTCCGAGCCTGATGTGAAGTCTGCGTTAACGTCTGTTGGTGTGATCACGGATTCGATCGGTGCAGGTGTAACCGCAACAGGCGCATTCATCTTGGCGCGCATTGAGGCTGCAAAGTCGATCTCTGCCGCGTCGAGGGTTTCCTTCATCCAGTCACAAAGCCAACTATGGTCCTCTTTCTTCTCTGGACGAGGTTGATGACTCTTCATCATCTTGTACACGGCTTTCATATCTGATAAGTTGAGGTTTTCGAAAACCTCCCCGTCATCATATAACAATGCCGCTGTTTCGAACGGATCTGCGAGTAGTTCCGCTATCGTAGGGTTCTCTGTCATATACTAACTCCTTAAGTCTGAGGTCTTGAGTCTACCCAAGCCAAAGTAAGCTTATCATACTTTTATCTTAATGTCAACCCGACATTTATATATCTTCCCGGTTGACATTCCAAATTTATTGTGATAATATTTGAATGTGCGGTTATGCACTTAAGGAGACTACTATGCGAATGACTAACATCAAGATCGCCCAAAAGGTGAACACTGGTAAATATGAAAGTCTCGACTTCGAGGCTGAAGCCATCATCGATGAAGATGATGATCCGAATGCAGCGGCTACTAAGCTTGCTAACTTCGTCGACTGGCATGCGCGGAAACCAATCCGTGACCTCCAGTTGATCACTTTCCAGAACACTCTTAACAACCCGGAAGCTCCAGCTACCGAGGCCGCTTACGCCCAGAAGTGGGTTACTAAATACAACGAGCGTAAGCTCGCCGTGGAGGGAACATTCAATGCAACAGAAGTTGTCGATCAGAGTGAGTGATAGAATCACTCTCACGCTCGAATCAGCTGACATGCGGGAACTCGTGAGAACGGGTTCCTTCTGGTCAGAACTACCCAGTCAATGTCCGATCTGCCAGGCAGGTGTACAGTTGATGTACCGCAATCCCCAGGATAACGAGTACTTCGGTATGCAGTGCACCGGACCTACCAAGCATGAGACCAACTTCGGCATCTACAAAGAGTCGAGCAAGGGCCTCTACTACAAGCGCGAATGGCATGTAGCTTTTCAAGGCGGAGGTGGTCAACAGGGTTATGGCGATCAGAATCAGTATTCAGGTCAGCCTCAACAGCAACAGCAGTACCCTGCCCAGTATAGCGGCGCACCTCAAGGTGGGCCGGCTCCTCAGGGAGGTCAACCGGACTACCGCGCTACGCAAGCCCAGGTCAGCAAGATCATTGCTGACGCCCAAGCGATCGGCTTGAATCCAGAAGCACTGGCTCAAGAGCTTACAGGTAAGCCTATTCACGGTCTTGAGAAACGGGACGCGTCAAAGATCATCGATCATTTGATGTCCAAGCGTGACGAGTACAACCAGTTCAATCAGGCTCCACCTCAAGGTCAGCCCGTTGCCCAACCTACAGCTCAACCTGTAATGGCTCAAGCAACTGGTGGTCAAGCTGAGTACACACCTGCTCCAGCTCCGGTCCAGAGTTCTGTTGTACCTGCAAGTCCGTCGACGTTTGCACCTCTCGGTCCTAACGACGACATTCCGTTTTAAGGAGGCCTATGGATACAGCTTTAACTGAAGCATTGAGTCAAGCGACCCCTAACGCTAAGCAACAAGCTTTAGCTTGGCTCTTAGCTCGTATATCACCTGACGACGTTTCAACGGTGATCCACACTGAGTTACCTCGAGTTGATGTGGCTACTATCTACATCAACCTGAGTGAACGCATCGAACCTGGGACATTTGATTTACATGGTAGAAGGACGTAACCAACAAATCGTGGCCGCTTATAACCAAGGGAAGAGTCTCAGGAAACTGGGACTCACCTTTGGGGTTTCCCATGAGCGCATCCGTCAGATCTTGATGGACAACAACGTCACATTAAGACCTACAGGTAAGGTGAGTCTGAAGGTACCTAGTGCTTTCGGTAAGCTTACTACCCGTGAGCGCTTCATGAGTCGTGTTCGAGTTGTGAAGGATGTGGTGAAGGGAGATCACTGGGTCTGGATTGGTTTGAACGGACGTTGTCAACGTAAGTACGGCAGGTTTGTGATCCGTGGGAAGGCCTACTACACACATACGGCTGGGATCTTTATCACCACAGGTAAGTTTCCCAAGAACAATCTCAAGAAACTGTGCCGAATCACACATTGTGTTAACCCAGCACACTGGCTCGAAAGAAGTACCAAATAAAGCGCGATTTAACTTTTTCAATTCGAACTCATACTAACATATCAGTTTGAGTTGAAAGCTTGTTAAATCGCGCTTCTTTTTGCAGCAATCAATGTGTTATCTGAGCTTCGGAACGGCAGAACAAGCTACAATTCCTCCAGCAAATCCACCAATCGCATAATACTTCCTGGATCCACGTAATCGATCGTTCTCACGTCGGAGGTCAGCCGTCTCGATCTTATAGTCATCGACTGACGTTCTCAGGAACCCTACTGCCGATCTTAACCCAGCCGCTTCTTCGCCCCTAGCCTGGTTAGCTTCCTGGAGTTTATCTCCGCGGGCCTTTTCAAGTGCGGCTGTGTTCTTCCACTCGTCGCGGTTCTTCTTAAGGTCCTCTGCCTCAGCCGCCTTAGAGTCTGCTCGGGCTGTCTCCGACGCCAGCTTAGCCATTATGGTTGCTAGCAGGACTGGATCATTGAGCTGGCTCGGTACTACAGATGGCTGCACAGGCGGTGTCGGCGTTGCACGCGGCTGACTTGAACTCGGGTCCGTAGGCTGTGAGACTGTTTGACCGTTGACAGAGATCACGACACCTAGCGCAATCAGACATACCACTGTTAATTGAATCAATATCTTTTTCATAAGCTCCCCGTATTTGCTTTTGTTCTTCTTCGTAGATCTTGGTGATACGAGCTTCTGATGCCCGCGCCTTATCCGTGCTCTGTTGAGCCAGGGTCTGAAGTTGTGCCGCATAAGCCGTAGCCGCGTCTGCGATCTGTTTTTGTTTGTCTGCCTCTGCTACAGCTAGTTGTGACTTGAGCAGGAGGTCAGCCTGGCGTTTATTGAAGTCGACACCAGCCTGAGATTTACCCCGAGACACTCCTATAAGGTATATTGAAACACCAAGCAGGACGACCAGAATAGTCGCCCCACCTATTATGTACCACGATTGTTTAGATGGTCCTATCATCCCTAGCCTCCAAATCTAATTTCTGACCTGCGAGGGTTGCCTCAAGCGATATCATGATCGTCTTGATGTTACCCCAGCGACGCGCGAAGACATTAGTCTCGTGGTCACTTAAAATCATAAGGTTGAGAGAGTCCATTTCGTTCTTGATCTGGCGAACACATTCATAAATAGCCATCACAGAGACGCGGTCTAACCTTTCAGCTTTTTCAGCCGCCTCAAGTTCTGCCCTGAGGTCTTTGATTTCGGCCTTCTGCTCGGCGATGATGTCCCAGAGCAACTTAGTACCCTGAGCCCCTGTATCGATATCTATCCGCCTGAGATCCGCTGTGGATGATATCTCTTTGGCGCGCTCTTCCACCAGTCTTTTACGACGCGCCTCTAACTTACCACTAAAGAAGACAAAGGCAGTCCACAGGCCTCCAACAAGGCCTGAGCTGCCTACAAATGCGACGCCCAACTGAAACCACGAATAACCTTCGGCCATTTATGTACACTCCGGTTCATCCTCGCCCCGCAAATCTTTCATAAGGCGCACAGCTACAAACATGCTGGCAATGCCGAAGAGAGCGAATGTCGGGACCGCAGGAGAGGTGAAAGATGAAAAGGAAACGAGGGCTGCAATAAACAACCACATGAATCCGTAAACACACATCACTACAATGCGGTATTGCAGACTACGTAAGAAGAACGCCAACATGTGAATCAGCGAGATTATCCAAAAGATTGGCATCCAGACCTCGTGTGATAGAGGTGCACTGTCAGGACCGATATTAACGCCGAAGGCTGTGAACCATCCTGCGCGTAGAAAGGCCAACAAGAATAGAATCATCTCACTGAGAGTCACGTGACGCTTATAGATGAAATGATCCGCAATAGACTCGATAAGGCCTAGAACCCTATCCAAGTAAGTTTTCTCTGAAACCGTTGATGATGACATTATTACTCCTTGCCCTCCGAGGTGATGGATGGGGGCGCTGATCTCTGAAACAGAGTGGGAGCAAATCGCCATTGACCAATTTTGTATTTGGTTGGTTCATACAGTGCAGGGGCCTTTACTGTTACGTTGTGCATATCACCCCTGGCTAGGGTGTACTGTGTAATCATAAATGACACTTGTTTGAGGAGTTCCTTAAGTCCCCAAAATATTAAAAAGAGAACTGCTATCCCGGCCGCGTACGGAAGTATCACGGAGAAGATCTCTTTACCCACTTGAAACACATCATTGATGTTGATGCGTCCATCGGCGTAAGCTGTCTTACCCGCTTCAAGGATACCTCCGATCCCTGGGATTCCAATACCGAGCGTCGCCAGCCAAAGTTTCGCCTTTCCTAGAATCCCAGATGGCGGAGGGGCTTCGACGACCTTGTCCTCAGGGACAAAGTTGTCTGGAACATTTTGATCACCCGTTTTGACATTCGTGATGTTCTCTGCTATTTGAGCAGGCTGATCCGGAGGAGCAACGGGTAGCTCCTCCGGATTACCCGCATCGGGACCGACGTTAGCCGGGTCCGAACCAATATTATCAACGAGCCCGTTCACGTCATCATCAGTGAAGTCAAAGGCGACATCATCGCGACCTTCAGGCTCCTGATTAGGATTCATGTAATTGTCTTCAGGGTTGTACGTACGCTCTTCAACAGTTCGCGACTTGCGCGTCTTCTCTAGAAGAGCATAAGCAGCCCTGACAGCCGCTGCGTTTGGTACATAGTTAGCGTGATAGGTTTTACCCTTCTCGCGCCCTGTGTTCCACTCACGCATTTCATCCGCCATACGTTCTTCAGAGGCATTGGCTGGGAAGCCGTTGAGCTGTAAGAGCTTGACCGTGTAGAAGAAATGCTTGTCAGGATTCTTGAGGTCGGCTATTGTACAATGGAAGTTGTGGATACAATGCCAACCCATGATCTGCGTCGCTTCATAAGACGTTGCCAAGGCGCGGAGAGCTTCATCAGAGGCGTCATGAATGTCGGCACGCTTAATAGTCCGGTTGTATGAAGACTCCCTTCCGTCGCGCACAGCAACTAGGTGACGGTATACACCTGATTCAAAACGAGTGGCTGACCGTTTGATGTTACCCTGACGATCCTTACCTGCCTCGTTGCCTATGAGTCCAGCAATGAAGCGTGGCGGGATATTTGTCCCGGCACACGCTTCAACGATTTGCTTGTCGAACTCCTCGAATATTTGTTTCGCCAATCTGTTGGCTGTCCTTGGATCCATTCCCGTTTAAGTCCTCCCGTTTATTTTATGCCACTTTAGTCAGTATCATACTACTATTCGAATTGACTGTGGCCGTACCGCTGGTAACCTTTGCGAATTGCAGGGACAAGTCCCCAGCAACGGTTCCAGATTTGAAAATGCCGTCTATCTTTACGGCCCCACGCCCGTTTTGAGTAATGAACGGCCCTTGCAAACTATCAAAGGAATTTATCTGAGCGGAAGCGAACCCTGTAGCGGAAGCCCCTACGCCCTGAGCAGCTGTAGTAATCCCTCCTCCGGTTCCACTATACGTGGCTGCTAAATAAACCCCATACCTGTCGCGAATACTTGACCCGCGATTACTTTGCGTCTTAGGAAATATAAATAAGTCATAGTGATGGTTGCTTTCCTTTTTGAAATATAATATATGAGAACAAAGCTTTCGTCTACTCCGAATTTAAGATTATTTAACGTCAGCCATTTAACCCGTACAACTTCTGGATCGAAGCATTAGCATCTGGGTCATTACCGTAATTAGGTGAACCTGCTACCCAGAAGTAGTAGAACTGCCCTCCCTGCTCTATTACACCTACCAACAGTCCTTCGGGGAGACCACCTGTGCCTACTGAGTTCTTAGCTACACCCATCGAATACGAACCACTGACATCCCCAACAAACAAGAATGGTGTGCCTGTGAAGGGAGCCTCCGTTGGTGTACCAGCTATATTCACTACTGTACGCGTCAAGGGGTCCGAAGCTACGTCATTGTAAATCAAAGCTGACTTCGTAGGGCTGAACGTTCCGATCTGAAAGTTGAGATTGGTCATCAGAGGGAGATTATTAGGCCATGAAGACGGTTTGATGTCTATTGACATATCAAACCATCTTGTACGCTTCTGTGTTCTATAAGGCCCTACCATCTCAGCTAGAGGTGTAAAGAAAGGTGCCCCTTGATTACTGACGATCGAATGACTCATCAATCGGGGTACTAAATACACATTAACGGGTTGCCCTAACGCAAGTGTGAAGCTTACAGGTGAATCATTGTAGTCGTAGGTCGACGTGACTTTCTGATAAGCTTCTCCAGCGCCAAATCCAAGGGAAGCGCCAGAGCTCTGGAAACCAAATACTCCGGGCCCCATCGAGAAGTCAGCTTCGACTAGAGTCAACCCATCAACTGACCACTTTGATCCTTCAGTCAAATCGGGTAACACGTCTATGCTTGCTTCGTATCTAGAACCCGACCTTGCAGCGGAGTAAAGATTGGTTGGCGGGTTATTGATACCACCTTCAAATAGACCTGGGTCAACTAAGTCAATCCCAATACGCTCAGCGGTCTCATAGGTCAACTCACGGTAATTAGTTTTCCAATCACTGACTGGAATCTGGAAGATCTCATCTATCAACCCCTGCCATTGAGCTAGCGTGGGCGCTATTGCTCTTGGGTAACCCGTCGAGTCATCCCAGGAGATGACTCTATAGTCAAGGTCTTCCCAAGTTGACCCATTTTTACGCTGACCTAGATCCCAGAAATTGATCAAGCCACCACCAGGTTTCGTTCGACGAGATAAGGGTCCTTTACCACGTCTTCGAGCGCCAATGTCATACTGCGTCGGGACGCGTTTCTTCTTGCGTCTCGCCGCTTCGATCTGGGCGTTTATATAGATGTCAATGGTCGTGGACATTTCTTAGAGGGGTGGACCTACGTAGAATCCAAATTGACTTCTCCCTAAGGCGTCTGCCTCTGAGGAGATTCGGAGTTGAAAAGGTTGTGGGGCTACGTTAGCATAAGGCGTCAGATCTATTGGATCGGCTACGATGTCGACCCAGCTAGCTACAGGATCTTCCACAGGCCGAGCTTCCACCACGAGATCTGCAAAGTGGGGTGATGGGATCGCAGCCAGTATAGCACTCGCTGTGCACTTGAGTTTGAAATTGATTACCCGGTTTGCTGGGCGATCCATAGCAACGATGAAGTTCCAGAGGGGTTCATCATTCATCTTGTACATCATATCTTCTTCCCCCTGTACTTAGCTGTGATCGATCCGTCTTGTTCTCCTGAGAGCCTGATGTTGACTAGCAGGTGATCGCTCAGGTACCTTGGGAGAGAGTCTATGTCACCTGGTTCATGTCGACCATAGATGGAAAGCAGACCTCCTAACTTCATTCCACGCTCGAAGCCAATACCCGTCATTTCAAGTGCTCCGTTTGGTGCCATTCTCTGAACGAGAACTCTCTTAGCTAGAGGTAACCCGACTGAGAGAGGCACTTCGCCTATATGGAACGTATCAAGACGTGAGTTCTCATCAGGGTCCACAGGATCTTCCGGATACACGTACATCCGCTGTTGCGAAGGTGCTAACGTGTTCAGTCCGATGTCTCCGGCACGCTCTTCTGTATACTGACGCGTAACAACATCAGTCAATTCATCTGTCTCAGTAACGGTTACCCTTACATCTCCTGTTCTCAGTGGGCGGGCTGTTTCAATTCTCGACTCGATAGGTAGTGTGCGTACCGCGCCAGGCTGAGCTAACAGTTCCCAGGTGAGGTTACCACTTCGATACGCATCCTTCAAAGTCTGATCGAACGGTTGCTCGAGATGTGGCGAATCTACGTTCCGGACTAGAAGGCCCGAACGCGTATACTTCTTCTCGGCAACATAGATCTGACGTTGCTTGAATGGATGTTGTAAGTACGTGTAGGTCTCCGTCTCCGTCTCAGATCTTTGCATTGAAAAAATCCCAGAGAAGGAAGGTAGGTATGAGTCAGCTGTTCGGATCCTCTTGATGATCCTACCCGCCCCATCATACTGTAGGTCGTTGACTATCTTCTCGATGATGTCACCAAAGACAGGGTCATCTTTACGAACCCGAGTAGTCTCCTTATCTAAGGCTCTGCGCTGCACTACAAACGGGAGGCTCAGCTTACGATACTCTAGGTACTCACGTATAACCTCCGTGAACAAGGTACCTGTTCCAGTCCTTTCCGGATCATCTGTGGCACGTGTGTAATAATCCCACTCAGAAGCCAATTCGATGTACTGGAGTACCAAACCACCGATGTGATCTTTTCCTTCAGTGTTACCTACGTCTTTGTAGAGCTTAGGTGTGAACGGCCTTCCCATAGGCTGATCACCTACACCACCTGACATAGTTGTGTCGACAATCCAAAGTGTATCTCCCTCTGTATAAAGCAAGGGTTCCCACATTCCAATATACCCAGTCAAGGCTTCATAGTAACTCTGACCTGCGGAGCAGTCATAGCGCTTGATCCCGTAATCTGGGATGTTCGTTTGATATGCCGCAAAACCACACCTATCAACGAAAATCTCGCTGAATAGGTAATGCAAGGTAAGCCCTTCTTTCCGCACTACTTCAGGGTAGTAATAACCACCACGGGAATCCTGGATAGGCTCCAGCGTAGCTTCATCAATTGTCTCGAGCGCTGGGTCATATATGATCAAATCCAAGGAGGGCGTTCTCCTCATCTTTGAGCTGTGAAGTGACTCCAAGGTCACGATGACCTGATCTGTAGGTCCAGTGGTGCCATAAGCAATCTGATGGCTTGTACGTGCGAACTGCATGTACGGGGCTCTGATCTCCACATTGGACCATACACCTAGAGCTGACCTTCTCCCTATTGAGAAATCATATCGAGTGTCGATGTTCCCGAACTGCAGAATGTCATCTGGGTGCTTGAGTGGGAATTCAAACGTGGATCCAATACCGTTATCACCTTCAGTGAACGACCACTGCAGGCCTAGATCATATTCCTGCCACGACTCAGGGTCAGCATCCTTTGGACCATACCTGAGACGTGGTTGTTGAAATTTATATGGATTGTGCGTAACAGCCATACTTAGTCGTTAAAGGGATCACCCCAGTCGTCATCTACCACATCTACAATAACCTGGATGAGGTAACTCTCCAAGTTATTAGCTATTCCGTCTGCGTAGCCTTCAAACTGTATACCAGCTCCGGCACCTCCGAAGAATACGCCTATGAATCCTGCCGCTGATCCTCCGAATGAGATCTCGGCTGTAGCTCCACCAAACCAATCTGTTGACTGAGCTGACCCAGCAAACTCTAATATAGCCCCCGCAATCGGAAAGAGGGTAACAGATCCTTCGAACTGAATCCCTGCGCCAGCATAACCTGGGGCAAATACAATATCCGGATCGTCGACACTCCCACTAAACTCAATCTCACCAAAAGCCTCTACATCATATGCAGTGGCTTTGGCGGATTTGGGAATACTGTCTATGAAAATTACTGGCATTTTAGTTAGGGAACCAAGGGCTTAGATCCTCAAGCTTGACCTCATCGAACTCTATCGTGGCCGGCGCTCCCGAGACGTTGTACAACCTCAGGACAATGTAGAACGGATTGTAAGCATCGAACAGGCCCCCGTTGTTAGGCTCTGCAGCAAATATCATAGTCCAATCTGTCCCGTTTGGAGATGTCCAAAAGCTCGTCACACCACAGAGATCTCGAATGCGAAGCCACAGATGATTAGTGGCGTTGAACGTGACGTTCTTGGTAAGGCTCTGGCCCTGACAAATAGCCGCCAGGTTACCATTGTAAGCTTGAAAGCCTCGATAGTAAGTTCCTAGGGCAGCTGCGTAGCTGATGAAGAATTGTGTCGCCAGCGCCCCGGACTGAGCATAAGTCGGAATCTTCGCCGTGATCTGCTTATTATGCCAAGCCGCATCATCTATGGTGGGGACAATTACGATACTACTTTTGCTCGTCAGCTGTTCCCCTGATGAGGCTGTGATCGTGAGCTTACCACTTCCCTGTGACGTTCCCGCTCCGGGGGTATCCCAGATCGCCGAATCAATCGTTCCGCCTGTGAACGTGTCGTCAAAGAGTACTGTAGGTGAAGCCGCTCCGCCTCCTCCTCCACCCGCTCCAGGTACCCAGGTGCTCGTCCCAGCGTCCCAGACTAGTGTATCCCCGTCAGCTACACCAGATGTGTTGACGTCTCCAAGGTCATCCAGATCACCAATCGCGGGGGTTCCATCGTCGATGGTCACGATGAAGCTCAGGAGCTGTTTAAGTCCACTACCAGAGATTTCCACTAAGGATAATGAAATACGGTCCCCGAAAACGACTGCGTCTGATAGTCCTGTTTTCGTATCAAAGGTTTCAGTGGTAGCTATCGAAGGTCTCGCCGCTCCGGCATACAAGGGTACCGTGTTCTTCTCGACTGAGAAGGTACATGTCCCAGATCCGGTATTACCAATAACGGAGATCTCAACAATGTCGCCGTCAATAGGTATATCGAATGAGAGAAGGTTAGCCACTGGAGAGGTTAGTCGTCTCGTCGTTCCGCTTACGGCATACTCACGTTCGATTTTATGCAGTGCCATCTAAGTAAACTCCTAAGGAAGTATTGAGACCTGGATCGATTCAGCTGGATAGGTCGGAGCTGATCCGTTTGCAAACGTCTGTGGTCCGCTCAAGAACGGTAAGTACAAGAAGCATTCACCTGAGCCTGCCGTTCCTGTGGTGAAGAAGCCTAGGCCTTGACCTACGACTGGTCCGCCTGCAGTCAATGAGGGGAAAGCAACTGACGTTCCTGTTTTCTTGGTACGTGAGCCTGCAACACAGTCGGGAAAATTCGTGGTGTTGTTGGTCATCGTAACCCGGGCATAACCAGTCATCGAGCACTCGGTATATCCGGTACCGTCATTTCCAGGTGCCGCGGTTATGATTCCGATGTACACCGTTGCAGGTGTACCACTCCCCAATTTGTCGTCTAGAATTGCCTCTGCATCTGAATCTGAAATTCTCATTATGTTTCTCCTGCGACGACCACGTTCAACGTAACGTCGTATATTCTGTCCCTGTTAAACTTACCTGAAAACTGTATCGGCCTAATCCCTTCAGCATAGTAACCAGTAACCTCAAGCGCATAATCGCCTGTGTCGCCTTCTACTACCATCGAGATTGTTTCGCCAGCTAAGGTCTTAGTATCAAACAACTCTTCGAGATCATCCACTTGCGTTCCCATTAACTGAAGAATCTTCATTGGGAGGTAAACACCTTTCTTCAACTTAGGGATCACAAACGTGTATGGCGTCTTGTTCGCCGAAAGGATTGTTGCCCCTTCAAGTGATCCGCGTAACTGGTCTCCATTTGGAAACTCGACCTTACATGGGATACCCGTCTCAGTCCCATCTGAGGTGAGGTAGATCGTATCTAGAGAAATTAAGTTGTACTGCCCTGATGTCGGCATTATTGATTAGTTCCTCCCGCTATGCCAAATCCACCATAAAGGTCAGCCGTGTCTTTAGGCTTAGGCGATACTTGAGTCTTGACTTCGATACCTGCCTCCGTCTTATCCTTGACAGTGATGAGCGTCTCTACGCCCTTGATACCTTGTTTCTGGGCCACGCCTAACAACGACTTGTTCTGCTCGAGAATGGCCCGTGATACACCTAGGTGATCCAAAGCTGTCTGGAGCGCTGTACGCTCGTAGTTCTCTTTACGGACCGCTTCACGCTCAGCCGCCGCCGCCGCTACGTTACGTTGCTCACCAGTAAGCGATGATGGATCACCCGAGGCTAGCCCCAGGATCTTTCGATCGATCAGAGCCTTCTCTTCCTCGGTCTTGGCTCCTGATTCTTTAAGGACCTTCAACTGCTCATCTAGTCTATCGTTAACAGTCACCTGTGGTCTGTTCTCTTCAGCGTACTTTCGGAAGGCTGCGTTCTGGGCGTCAAAGATTGCGAAACCAGGATTCCCCGTACCACCTAAGCCGGGGTTACCGTTACGACTCCCATATTGACTATCACCGGGGTTACCTATATCAGAGTAGATATCTCGCAGGTTACCACTAGGCACACGTTTCTCAAGTTCAAGCATATACTTGAGCTGATCCTGACGTGATGTGTCTGCGAAGCCGCGAAGTGCCTTGGCTCTTTGTCTAAGTTCGAGGGCACTGAGGTTATTATCCACCTGAGTGCTGAATAATTTGAGCTGATTCTGCTGGCGGAGCATACCTTCAAAGGTCTCACGGATATCAGCTCTTACGCCTTTCGTGTTTTCCCGTAAAGCCTGCATAGCCTTGTCTGCATCTAGAAACAAGGTTACGAAGGGATTTGACCCCGCAGAGCTTCTTTGGAGGTCTTCGAAGATAGATTGTGTCTTCTTCTTGAACTCCTCGACCTTAGCTACGCCCTCTTTAACGAGCTCATCGATCTTCTCAGTGAGTGACTTAGCTAACGGGTTCCTATCAGCGCTTAGAAGACTACGGTCGCCATTAACCTGATCCAAGAGAGCCCTAAGTTTGGGTACATCCTTCTTAGCTGCCTCGATGTCAGTCTGGAGTTGCTTCGATACTTGCGACGACCTCGCTTGGAAGTCAGTGCCCGCTGATGTCAAGAACTTTCGACTACTATCTGAGGCCTGTGAGATCAGGGCATCTAGTTTGAGGATCTCCGACTGCTTCTGTTGGATCTCAGCGACGGGTAAAGCCTTACCCTGCGTGATGGCTTCTAGACCACCATAGCGTTGCAGTCTCTCCAGTTCACTCGCGGCGGCTGCTCTACGTCTCTCTAGAGCATCTCGACTGGCGCCTGCCGTATCCTGACCAAACTGTCTTTCCTGTTCTGCGAAGCCCCTTTGTTTATTGAAGTCATACTGGTCCTTCTTGATGTCAAAAAGGATCTTCTGCTGACGACCATATTCAATGGTGATCTTCTCTTCACTCTTGAGGCGTACGTTAGCCTCTTTCACGATCGCAGCGGTGGCTAATGCTACAGCTCCTATAGCTGCCGCGCCTGCCGCTCCAATAGCTACCGTACTCGTTGTGAGTACGATCCCTGCTTGCTGAGCTAACTCTATGACCTGTTGAGCTTCATTGGCCCCGGGAATCCCAAGTTGCTGAGCTGCGTTGGTTACGTTACCCAATGCATTCGCACTCACAGGCTTACCCGCAATGTCAACACGACTCTGAGTCACGTTGCTCATTTTGCGTTGGAGGGCGTCTGCTCGCGCCGCTGTTTCAGCTAATCGTTGGTTGAGAGCATTCAGTGCCTTAGGGTCAACTGTCTTGGCTGCTTCAGTACGGATATCCCTTAACTCTTTCTGGAGAGCTTGGGCCTTTATGATAGTCTGGTTAGCTCCCGTCTGGTATGACTGCCATAGACGACTTGAGCTCTGCTGACCTGCGGCTGATACGTTGGTGAGATCTTGAATGAGGCTCTTGAGCTTACCGGAGGTCTGATCCAGACCGTTGGCAAAACTAGATCCGACCTTCGCTCCTGCCTTATCTACATCCGCATATGTGGACTTCAATTTATCGGCATCAGCAAAGGCCTTCCTAGTGTCGACCTCAAATACTGTTCTTACCTCATTCATGTTGTTTCGCGACTTCTACCGCGTTCCTCAATGTATATGCCTAGGAGTATCGAATTGCGTAGCGTGATCTTATCAGGTCCGTAACCTTCAAGGCTAGATACTAGAAAGACCTTTTCGAGGGTGTTCTGGAAATCGAACTTGTAGTCTTCACCTAATTTAACCCCCACATACTCGCGCGCCTGCTTTTCAAACAATCGTTTCTGGTGTGCTCGTGGACACGTCGGACACATCTCAACACGTCTCACATCATACTTCTTCTCCGAGTTCGGACATTCGAAGGGGCAGTCAGCAAACGCAGCTGACAATGCCCCTACCGCTTTGATGTACTCAAAGTATTCCGAGACCAGAACTCGGAAGGCTACAAAAAACTTACATCAGGGGTTAGCTGATTCCTGTACGAGATGATCGTCGCCCGAATGATCCGCTCACTTTGGTTGGTACGCTCTTTGAAGAAGTCTCTGAGGGCTTCTAGATACGTTCCTTCACCAAGAGGTACCTCAATCGGTTTACCCGTGTCATCAACCCCATCCTGGTAAGTCGGCATTTCAGCTGACCATTGGCCGAGTGCATCGAGCATACAACGGTACTCTTTTTCGTACTGGTCTGAGTCCTCTTTGATCTCATTGTACCGTTGTGTGTAAAGAGTTTCATCCTCGAGGCTAATGACTCGAAGATGAAAGGTGACTTTCGTGTTCTTATACCCCACTCTAAGTGAGATTGTTTCTGCTTGCATTACTGTCTCCCGTTTTGAAAACAGAGGCTCTTGCGAGCCTCTTACCATGCGCTATTTGCAAAGTTATCATAGGTATTTGCGCGTTTCACCTATGAAGACATACTAACATGAAGGTTAGCTGTTTTACGAATCAAGGAACGTCTCAGTCTGCCCAGTGTAAACGTCTGCCTTCACCGGAGCATTGACGCCATCTTTGAACGGATCGATCTCGATCTGGATGACACTCTTACGAAGCGTACCCGCGTTACCAAGTGGCGTGTTCTGGAACTTGACCTTGCCTTCAGGTACCAGTAACGATACGCGATGACCCGGCATACCCAAGTGCAGTTTAACATCCACAGGATCCTGCGTGCGCTCGTTCTGGGCCAGCGTGTACAACGCATCTACCTCTGATCCGAAGATCGAAGCTGTTAGGCTGTACGTAGGCTGATCAGCACGCTCGAGGTCCTGGATGTCAACTTCATCGAAGCCGTATGCCGAACTTTCATCCGTTGGGATGTTATCGTTCAACGGGAACGTCAACGTGTTGATGTCCGAGGTTTCCCAGTTACCATTGACCAACAGGCGGCAGTCTTCCGTCATCATTGGTTTGATGGTGACACAAGCCGGGATATCATACTCGGTTCGGATCTCAGGTTCCCAAGCGCCGATGTACGATGCCGAGAACTGGACTGGCTGTCTGCGGTTGAGTGTCGGCGTAACCGAATCACACGCAAAGCCCGAATACTTCTCAACACGGTCCTCAACATTATCCCATCCCAGGGCGAAGCTGATACGCTTCTTGACATCATCAGCGCTGCGGTACATAGCATGAAGTAGTTGTACTCCATTCGTCGTTGCTGAGACCGTAAGTCCACCGTCACCTACCATCAAAGGAAGGTTGGCTCTACCTAGACGACCTGTGTCAGGGAAGGTCAACGTGAATGGACTTGAAGCTCCCGTCACGACGAGATCACCCGGCTGGATGAATATCATCGATGCACCTGTAAGGATACGCTGAACGTCTGCCGCAGTAGCTAGCGCGGGGATCTCTTTGGAGATCACGGTACGCCCTTCAAGTGAAGCTGTTACCTTACCTGCTGAAGCTACTGCAAGTGACTGTACCTCGTTAGCTGGTGTTCCTGTTGGTGCGTCTGCCGCGCTGAAGAAGTTCGCGTAGTGGAACGCCAGGATAGTGTCATCAACTTCCGTGTAATTGAAGGTCACACGTTTAGCCCGCGTACGGATAGTCTCTACGACCTTGTCGCGGTTGTTGCAATCATAGATCGGAGTGCGGACAATAACGTCCTCCATCACGATCTCACACTTGTGACGCTTATCGATATCTGCATCATCAAGTGGCGTATCCTTATCCACCTGAACTTTGCCGACTGACGAGAAGGCCACGAATCTGTTCAATAACCTCTGCGGTGTATTCATACTCTCTCCTTAGCCCTTCTTAACGGGGCGCTTGAACTGATCGGGGTAAGCCTTTCGCAAAAAGGCGGCATCGGGGTGGTAAAACCCAGCTAACTGTTCCTCACCTGAAGGAAGCTCGAAGCGACGATCTCCGTTGATACGAAGTGTTGGGACTTCATCAGCTGGCATCATGATCGTCTCTGTGACTTCACCAGTCTGTTTGTCCTTGAGGCGTTTCTTACCTACGTACTGGACGTTAGGTTCTTTCACTTCTTCTTCCACGGCGGGCTTTTCTTCTTCGGTTTCGCCTGACTCTTCTTTGACGACTTCGTCTGTTTCGTCGTTGATGTTTTCGGGCGTTTCGGTTTCATTGTCCGTTTCTTCATTTAACACCTCGTAGTCTTCTCTTCCGTCTTCAGCCTCCGTAGGCGGTAGATCATCAACATTCTTCCTAGTCATAATTAACACTCCCTTAACTGAATCTGGATACCCTCACGTAATACGATGAGGTAACCTACAACACCGGGAACAAATGGACACGGTACATCAAAGTCTAACTCTTGCTGAACTACCAATGCGGTCATCTGTTGAATTGCGTACCTAGTATCATCTAGAACACCTAAGTTACGTGAGCCGTACACTTCCTCTTGCAGGTTGACTACGGCGGCGACGATGTCATCGTAATTCTTGAGGACGCGTTTCTTAAACGTGTCATTCTCGTCGACGCGCTCTCTGTCAGCCTGGACGAAGAATGTTAGGTCGTAGTTGTATGACTTGAGTGGCGAATCCTCAGGACCACCTACATCAGTCCAACCTTTGAATGCTACCCAGCAGGCCTTAACGTCGAGCTCGTCCATCTTATCCTGGGTATCCCGATCAGCTTCTACTGTATCAGGGTCACTCGCTAGGAAGTCACGTTTGTCGACAAACTTCATCGGTGACGGGATCGTACGAAAGCCTGTTTGGGTTTCGATGACCGTGGTCAGCTCTTGAAGCATTAAGTTTTGGTCTGCCGATGTGATCATTTACCTGCTAACTCTTTCGCCATCCTCGCGTTCTCCTCTTGGAGATCCGTGGTTATAAATTTGTTCAGTACACCGTCTTTCATGATCGGTCTGTTGAGTTTCGGTCGTTCTAAGAACTTACCGTAAGGTGCTTGACCGTCGTCGACATAAACCTCATGAGCTGTTGGTGACATCTTTCGATCTTTGACCGACCGCGTCAGATTCATTGTATCTGGTGCAGGTGGATCGCCCTTGATCGAAGCTCTATGTGATCGGGTGAACCCAGCCGCGTTACCTTTGAAGCGTGGCTCGTACAGTCTGCCCTTCGCTTGAGTCTGGATCATCGTGTTGACCACGAGTGTCTTGAATCTCTTGCCTATACGAGTCAAGCCACGTGATATCACGCCGTCACGTTTTGCTTTATCAAAGATCGGGTCTACGAAGTTCAGAGATACGATTCTGAGTGGCATCTTAACTGTAGGGGTAATTACCCACTGATTTCCAATAGAATCTCTGTACTGTCTCTCTACGGCGGGCCAACTGATTAGCACGTTTCTGCCCACCCTTTCCGGCTGCCAGTAACTTGGACATGGCTGAATCGATCTTCTTAATAGCCTTTCTAGAACGCAAGGTTACGGGTGATTTCGATCGGCGTGTATAAGCCCTTGCCCTAGATGATGCGCGTACGAATACTGGCATGTGAGTCTCCTTAAACTATTGTAAACCTAGACGCACCCATTCGCGTCCCGTAAATCTTCCAATCACTATTATTACCCGAAGGTGGTGTAACGTCACGTTGATCTGGATCTATTGTGAACACATCCATCTTGTCGTTGATTGGTGTGCCATATGCGAAATGACTGCACCGCTCAACTAGGTCTTTGAAGTCAGGGTCGGCTGTGCTTACCTTAGCTACCATCTGAGCCCTGAAATCATTCCACGTTACCAACCAACCTGAAGTCACTTCCATTAGGACGTTGTACTGGCTGGTGTTCGGCTTGGACTCAAGTAAGAACAAGCGCTCATCTTCGAATAGAAGGTCCCGCTTGATGTCCTTACCGACGGCCTTAATGCCGATGATCGTGTCTCTGAGTCCCATTAAGATAAATGTTGAATGTGGTTTATACCAGCACGCATCTTGTTCTGCAACTGTTTGATCCTCTTAGCTACATCCGAATATTTACCATGCCGAAATACGGTGACGTGTGTTCCTTTTCGGGTAGTAAGTCTGAAGGCGTGTCCTCCGTAACCCTTACTGCCTCCTCCGCCTACTGCGGGTTCAATTCGACTGTAACCTCTGACACGTGTCTTACCTCTCTGGTAAGCTTTTACAAATACTGGCATAATAATTAACCTCCAACCAATGTCGCTGCCGACGGCGTAATCAGGCGTTACCCATACATTAACTTGCGATATAGGTTGGAGTTAGAAAACAATTTATTGTTTTTACCCCGAAGAAATTTGGATTCAAGGTCACGTCTATATTGACGCGCGTGATGTAAGTTAGCTGAAATCGCGGCTTTTGCTCTAGATACTTGTGAGCTCGATTTTGCCCTACTCATACGCGTAAAACTATCCCCGGCCCTAGTTCTGTGAAGTGAAACCCCTGCAATAGATGACCCGCGGTCCCTACCTTGACGAACATAGGCCTTGGCTCTCCGACTTGCTCTTACAAATACTTGTCCCATTACATTCTCCTCCGACGTTCACGTTCCGACATGTAGTTTTCGTCCCAACATCTTTCAGCTCTGTATGAGCCTACTGCGTTTGAGGTGTAACTCTTACCTCGACGAATGATCCCGTTAGATCCCATCTCTTCTGGCCATGTATACAACTTGGTGAAGATGATGGCGACATATTCAAAGTAGCGACTGTTCTCCTCGAAGAAGATCGCATCTGAACCACCTTGAAGCTTTGCTGCGGATCCCCAACTGAATGAGGTCATCTTATCTAGGGCGGCTCCAATCTCAGCGCAGGTCTGTTTACCATTACCCGTATCATCGAGTGCTTCTAGGTCTGTACGGTAAGCGTACGAATATTTGGTCTCCAGGTGTTTGAAGTACTTCCTGAAGGCGGTGATGATAGAGTCGATATCCTTGGCCTTTAATTTGCCACTCTCAAGTCGACCTGCTCCTGTTGTGATTTCTGCTTCAGTGAACATTGGTTAACCCTTCATCTTACCCTTCATCATCATGAACGACGCGGCACGTATGTTAGCCTCGGTGATCGCCTGTGACTTCTTCTTACCCCCTTCGAGTGTATACATCACTGATGTGGGTATGTAGTTCGTCTCCTGACGACCACGAGCACGTCGACCTTTATTAGCCTTGTCGATCAGCACCTTTCGTATGGACGCCAGATTCTTCTCGGCACGTTCTAGACGTGTGTAGGCGCCAGAGACACCCGCGTGATTCGCTTTCTCGTGTCGACGTACGGCAGCCTTAGCATTCAAGAAGCCACGGATCGCACTTACTCGAGTCGACGCTCGTACAGAGGTCAACTTACCCGATTTAGTCTTGCGCATGTGGCTCTTTACAAATGTTGGCATCGTTAACCTCTCTTTCTGTATGCCTGGATCTTCCAAGCTCTCTCACGGGCCGCCTTTGCTTTCTCGGTCTTCAGCTTACGCAGCTTGGGGGTATCAGGTCTTTGGTAAGCCCTGACTTGTTTACCCTTACGCATGTGCTGTTTGACGAATATCGGCATGATTAAAACTCTCTCCTTCGCTAACCTATGAATCCGAAATAAAAGCTTGTCAAATCGCGGTTCTTTTCGCAAGAATCAAGCTGTTACTCTTCGTCTTCTGATGTCGTTTCAACATCATTAGAATCATTATCACCCGTTTCGTCATCAGTGTCACCCCGTAAGGTCTGAACTGCCGCTTCGATCTTAGCTAGGCGGGCCGGTCCGATACCTTCAATAAGGTCGAACTCGGTTTCAGGATCCAGGAGTTCAGTAAGCGTTGTTACGCCACCGTCGATAAGCAACTGTCGTTCTGGAAAGTCTGCTGGGATCTCATCCGAGGTCTCGTCTTCGACTTCGTCATCTTCGACTTCAACTTGCGTGGTTGGGAGCGCCGCAGTAACGCGCGCTGCAATACCAACAGAGGCCGGAGCCTCGACTTCAATCTCTTCTGCGCGACCCTCCGCGATCAGTTCTGCGCCGGTCTTGGGATCGATGTCACGTTCACCGTCAGCCCACATTCTACCGCCAGCACCAATAAATCTCTTATAGATGTAAATCCGCATTGTCGTCTCCTCTGAGAGTAAAAAGAAAAGGGGTGGAGAGTCTGAGTTGGTCTCAGACTCTCCAGTGTGGTTAGATGTCCGTGGTACCGATTACGATACGCTCCGGAGCTTGGATGACGGGAATGAAGTTGCTGACGCCATCGGCAGACAAGCTCCAAGGCTTATCCTGCGGAACGTACAGACGACTCCATCGACCTGGCAGACCACCACCTTCCGTGGTTGGCGCAACGTGACCATAGCCCATGAGGACAGGACTCTCGATCATCGGATCAGGTGTACTACCGTCACCGACAACAAACACGTTTACCGACGAATCGATTCGCTCGCCGATCCACATCACCGCTCCAATCGGACAGAAAGGAACCTTCACGGTGTGACCCGGGTTGGTGAGATCCATGATCTCTCCTTCCTTGTTGTATGCGATGATGGTGATCATGTCGCGTGGGTCTGCCGAAAGAACGGAGTTACCACCGCGCGAAACGATACGCTGGAACATGAACTGGTTGGTTGCTGGGTCGGCACTGACGAACTGAAGCTGGTTGACCTCGGCGTTAGCCATGATCGCTTTCAGTGTCGTTGGGTGCATGACACATGCCGAGACTTTCCAGCCGAGGATTTCCTGAGCTGAGTAGTAGTCAGTCCACCACTTGGACGTTGAACCACCATACTTGTCGTTTCCTGTCCTTGCGGTCAAGAAGTTATCAGTTGGGAACCCGTAATCCGCGGTGAGCGACTTACCGTTGAAAGTCCAGTCGAGTGCGCCCGTGAACAGGGCCTGACCTTTCAGCCATTCCTCACGATCGAGGATAGCCTGAACGATGACCTTGTTGACGAAGTTGATACCCGTCTGCTGGATGGCCATATCCGTGCTCTGGGTCTGTGCCGTCAGTCTAAGCAGAAGGTTCTGCAACTGGCGGAGGAACTGCTCTGGGAGGTCACTTGTTACGGTGATCTTACCCGTCTTGCCGTTCATCTCACTGACTTCAGAAGCACCGCCTGGCGCGTACTTACTGTCCATGCCGGATAGACCAGCCATCGTTGTCCGAATAGTCATGGTGCTATTCGACACATCATACGTGTCCATGTTGATACTCGGAAGTATCGCGTTGAACAAATAATCTGCGGGCGGTCTTGCCTGGTTCGCGAGTTCGAAAATCGTGGACTGTTCCAGATTGTCAATCGCTTCTCTCAGATCAAAATCCATATTCTTCTCCTACTAATTTAATAATGAATTCTGATCTCGCCAAGACCAGACTTTGAAATGATCCCCAATGGGACCGCCTTACGAATTCGTGTTATCCGAATACTGGCTCATCATCCAGTAACCGCCGTTGGCACGAGCCTCGGTAACGTAACCACTTGGTGACACCTTAGGTGAACCAGAAGCTTCCGGAAGAAGGTTCTCATACACCGAGGCAGCTGCGATGACGCCGTAGCCTGTAGCTGCATCCGTTGGGCTTTCTTCATTAGCGAAGGTCGCCAACAGATACTTTGCCGTTTCGGATCCTGGACGCACAGCACGAGGAACGATGCGACCGTCAGCCAGTTCACACATCCACGTACCTGGCTTGACCTGACGACCGCTGAGGCCGGTACCGAGGTACGCGACATCACCGTCATTGATCCAGCCATCCAAAGCTTCAACCGTGATCGAAGTGTCTCCGATCTCTGCTCCGGTATCTGTGACACGAGCAAAGATTCGCTGCGCGGGCAGTGTTGCTGTATCGGCTGATTCCCAAGCAACTTCGAGGGCTTCGACGGTCAAGCTGGTAGCACCGAGGGCTGCATCAGCAGTCAGCTTCATGAACTCACCCGCACCCGAGTATAGGATTGCTCCTGAACGGATAGGGGCTGTTAGTGCAGTGACGCCGATCGCCGTCTGACCGATAGCTTCGTTACCGGAAAGGGTGACTGTGATCGCCGGACGGAGACCAAAATCAAGAACCTCACCTTGAGCGATGGCACGCGTGAGCGCGACAACTGTTAACGTAGTGTCGTCGATATCGGCATCAGCCGTGACTTCAATCACGACTGGATCGTGTGAGTACCGCGAGTCGAGGTATTCCCAAGCGATCTGGTGACCTGTATCGATGACCACTGCGTCTTCGTCTACCAGGAACGGAGGCCGACTGTTGTACGACCGTGTTCTGGAAAATGCAATGTTATTGGACATAATCTATCTCTCTCCTTAAAAGATCGCATTGGGTTACCCGACTTTAACCATACCCGCAGCCGCTAGGGGCTTTGCGAATGGACTAGGCCGCGCATCTCTTTGCTTGTTGAATGTATCGATGGGCCTTTCCTTTACAGGGCCGCCCGCTGGAGCCGTTTGCGTGCTACCAAGATCGGGGAGCCTTACCCCTTTAACTGGCGCTTGCGCTGTTGGCGCTGTGACTTTCTTACCATCTGCTGCGGTTACTAACGCCGCATACTTCCAGTCTGGAAGACTTTCCTTCGCAAAAGGAAGAAGCTCTTTCTCGGACACTTCGACCTTACCGTTCTTCTCCTCTTCGATTCGAACGAACGGAATCTCGACGGTCGTCTTAAGCCCCTTCGCGTCCGTCTGTTCTACAGACTTGGTGAAGAACTTGAGATTTGGATTTCCCAGGGCCCAGTCGGATAATACTTCCGAATTGATCCCGGTAAGGGTTCCGGCTACCTTGTTGAGGGCTTCAGTGATCTCAAATCGCTGAGCTTTATCTAAGGCATCCTTCGCCGCGGCCAACTGAGTCTCGAGCTCCGCAGGAGTCCCGAGTTTTGCATACTTGTCGAATAGGTCGGAATCTTCTTTTGAAAGAACCTTGTGTCCCGGAATGTCTACCACGGCGAGCTTGTTCTCTAGGTCATTGACCTGGGTCTCTAGCTCCTTGATCCTGACGTTCCGAGTCTTCACCTGGCCGACCGCTTTCTGCTCATTCGCAGCCAAAGCTGAATTGAACAACGGTCCGACACCTGGAATTGCTGTAGGCTTAAGTTGCCATTTACCCCCGACCTGCTCGAATTCTTCGCGCAGAGCTTCAGGGATAGCATCTAAGCTGGCATATGTCGCCTCACAAATCATAATAAGTCTCCTTTCTGTTTGAGGTGTTCGCTAAACAACTTGTGGAAAGGTCAACAGAAAATACAAAGCCCGTTTTAAGCCTCGAATTTCTCTGCGCCACAGAGCTAACGAGTTGAAGTTAAAAGATCGAAGGGAATCCCCGATGCTTTAGGCCATTATAACGCATCCTAGAGTTCGTGTCAACGGGAAAATGGTTAATAACTCATTTATTTTCGAATTATTTTCAAGCACAAAAAAGGACTCATTTCTGAGTCCTTTTCTTTAGCAATCCCTTGCTTGATGTGATCTATGCTTTTACCACGACGGAGGCCTACCGGGCAGTGTCAAGTGAGCCTCGCTGATCCCGGGTTGATCATGGTTAACAGCTTCACGGGAAATCTCGGCCGTACTGGTCGGCACAACTCCGGTTGCTGTATATTCTTGTTCACGGACCGTAGAGACGGCTGTGAGATCGATCGACGTCGCCGAAGTGTCCGACGGAGTAACAGCTGTGACCTTCGACTTTCCATCTACGGGCGCGGCCGAGGTTTTCGGGATCGCGTAAGTGATGAAACAGAGGGCGATGAGCATTACTGCAAGAAC
The DNA here is from genome assembly GCA_964515755.1 of uncultured Rickettsia sp. GTDB lineage: Bacteria > Pseudomonadota > Alphaproteobacteria > Rickettsiales > JABSSG01 > JAGVLN01. The sequence continues at coordinate 34,353 of CAZEVK010000011.1, forward strand.
TGGTCTTAGGAAAGTTTTTTTCATGCGTTCTCCTTGCGTGATTTAATTGGCCTGTGAAAATACCTACGTTAGGTTGGACTCGAACCAACGACTCCCGGACTATCCGTTCGGATTAACAATCCGATGCTCTACCCACTGAGCTACTAACGCAGATGTTGAACGTGTGACTCCGGAGGTACTCGGAGTCACACTTTGTTATAAGGTACTAGGGTTACAGGACTGGATACTCACCACTGTAGATTTCAAACGTTTCTTTCGTACCTTAAACAGTCTTACGCGCCTTCCTCGATCGGCGTGACGACGCTCTCACCTGGAATATCCGGCGTGGTGTGCTCGGCAACCTTATCCGCCTTTGCGGCCGCCTTCTCTTCCTTGGTCTGCTTCGGCGCTTTCGGTTCCTTCGGAGCCTTCGGAGCTTTCTCTGGCTTCGGCGGAGGTGGAATGATCAGGTTGCGGATCGTCATGTAGGCCGACCGACGCGCGTTGTGATAATTGCTTTTCTTCGGCAGGCCGTTAATGGCTGCAACCTCTGCATCGATGAAATCGACGAGGGCCTGAAGATCTGAGGTGAGCTCTGGCTGAGCCGGAACGGTGGTGTTGGTTTCGTTTACTTCTGACATACTAAAAGTCTCCCGTTAAATTTTGATTCGCCTTTCGACGTAAGAACATTATATGGTACCTTTCCACAGAAGGCAACCCATTATCTGTAAATAATGTAGCATTTGCACCATTGTTTGCAAGTTCTCAGTCCTATAGGTGTCATTTCGCGGATCGGCATCCATCCTTTCCGATTGAGCTCTAGGCAGCCTGGACTAAAGCCTGACGCCGTTTTCTTATCTCTGCAATGTTCTGCGATCCTTAGCATACTCTTAGCTTCGCGATATCCTGCGAGTATATGCGCTCTATGCGAAAGTATGTGGTATGTTACGAACCAGGCTCTGATATAAGATCGACCTCGATTATTCGCAGCCTGCTCACTGGGGACTTGTTTATCTTTGATCGCTTGGGCGAACTTACCTACAGCTCTGAGATCCCGTTCAGTACGGCGCTTCAAGATCTCTGTAGCGGCTTGATCCTTCTCTGTCTTGGATAGTACAAATTCTACACCCCCCCAAGCGAGTGCGGCAAACAACAGGTGGTTCTCTTCTGTAAGCTTCTCCATGGCTGTCTGCCATTGGAGTAAGGTCCACGTCCGATCCCACAGCTTCTTATTGTACGAGATGATAGTCAGCCCTACCTTCAACTCTACACGGGCCATCTCGCGGTTAATGAGTTCGGCCTGTACCTTCACACCTTTGATGTAGAAGTCAGCACCATCATAGGACACGTCTTTTGCCCGCTTCTCTTTGACAGCTAGAAGGATAGCAATAAGGCCGCCCATTCTCGAGGCAGCCTTATCGACGCGGTTAATAAGTTCTTCGAATTTGGTCATTAGGCTCCGTTAGCCGCTGCGAGATCTTGTGGTGTTGAGTTTCCTGCTGTCTCACCCGAGGCGTCTGCGATGCTGGCTAACATCTCCGCCTCGCGTTGAGCTTGTAGTTCCTGCATCGCGGTGATCTCTGCCTCGGTGTAACCTAGGTACTTTTGAATGGTAGGTAGGTCGATGCCGACGCTGAGCATCTTGAGTCCCACGTCAAGTCGTTCACTAAACTCTTCTGTGGTCGTCTCTTTGATCGGAGTTTGCTGTTCCTGTAGGACCAACGTAGCTTCGAGCGCAGGATCATCCACACCTAGGAGTACGCGTTCAGTCTCGCGCGAGATAACACCGTCCTTGCGCATCTTCATGATGATGTCGCGCTCCGATGATGATACATTGGCGACGTGTACGCGACAGTCGAACATAATGCGATCTGCGGGTGCTTTCTTACCAGCAAGGGTGGCCCCGAACAACATGATCAGCGTCATAAGCCAACTACCCTGTTCGTCTACCTCACTCTTGAACTTCATGATCTTGAGGATGAAGTCGGCCAAGGCCTGAATACGGCTCTCACCGGATGCTGTTGCATCTCCTGAGATCAGGGCGTACAGCTGACCTGCCTCTTCTAGACAAGCTGCGTATGCCATATCCTTACCATCTTTGAAAGCTGTGATCGGTGTCGGATCGCGGAACGTAACTCCAGGTGTAGCCCTCTGTATAGACCCAGTAGCTTCATCTACCGTCTCGACGCCAATGAAGTTGTTAGATACGGCACCTCCGCGTTTGATCCGCTTAGGTACATCAACCAGCTCACCGTCAGGTCCGGGAACTTTCTCAGTCTCAAGATCAACGTTGGTGAGTACCATCTCACCGAAGCCGTTGTCGACCAATGAGAAGCCCGCACATGTGAGTGCTAGGTTCAGAAGTTGGTTGTTGCGGTACAGGCCGTGTGTGATATACGGTGTTCCTTTGAACTCATTGTATGTGGTGCATTCGTCGAGCGGCATACCATCCGATAGGTTACCTGACTCTCCTAACGCCGCCAGTGAGCTCTCACCACCTCTTTCCTTGAGTGTACCCAGAAACGTCATGCCCTGGTTATCTACGAAGCTAAATTCAAGTACCCCTTCAGAATCTTTCGTCTGCCAGTCTTTACGCTGTGCGTAGGCTACGATCGAGAACTGTTCACCTTCATCGTCTAGGAGCCTACCTTGTCGAGGTGATACGAACTCCACCCGCATAGCTCGGATCGCCGACGGAATGTCAGGGAACAGGACTTGTGGTGCAGCTGTGTCTTCTATCTCCTCGATGTCGGGCTCACTAGTCCGTTTGACTGTATTAGCCTTTTTGAACTTGGTAGGTAGGAATACTCTAATGCCGCCGCGACCAAAAGCCAGGCGAGATTCAAAGGCCTTGCTCATCACGTCAGCTAGGTTCTGTCGGGTCCAGAGATCTGCCAAAGCGTCATCGATCTCCTTGACGCTTGCGTCAACCTCACCCTTATTGTTCTTAGGGCGCATTACGTCTTTGTTACCCACCCTGAACTTCCAGTTGGGAGCTTTACCGAAGAAGGCACCCGCAACACGTCCAGTACATTCCTTGATCACGTTACGGAACACAAAGCGCTTGGCGAACATCGCTGTGATGTGTGTTGCGTTTGCTCCGCTCGCAGGGGGAAGAAGACTTCCGGCCCCCGCCTGCCAGAAGTCATCGTTGTACGCTTTCAAGAGGGCCTCAGCGGTCTTGAGCTCGGTCTCCGTCAGCTCAAGTTCCTTGTTGAGGTTATCGTAGGTGAATGAGTCAAGTCGAGCTAGTGGATGTGACATAAGGCTTTGGGGTGAATGATACCTTCAAAGCCTCATTATAACACGATCCATCTAAAATGACAAGCGGTTAATTCAGATTTGGTTTGATTATTCTCGGGCGATCCTCGAGAGCCTTTTCCATCTGAGTCAACAGCTCTTCTGCAGCCTGTGTCGACGTGAGCTTAGGTTTGTGCCCGTTACCCAGGATGCCGGGCTTGACCATCTCTGTGAGTTCGGCACTTGTAAGCTTGCGAGTCAGCCAGGCTGAGTTATCCGTATCGAACTGCGTATCGCTGTCTTCTAGGCCGCAGCCTTCGATCTCACTGTACAACATACGCATCACGGTGTTACGTTCGAAGGGTAACCACTTTGCTGGTATGCGTGTCTTCTTGGACTTGGGGATCATGACGCGGACGTTCGTAGTCCACTTGTAATCCGTACCTTCGAGGGCCACGCAGGTTATGACGCACGCTATGCGCGACACTACCTGACTTGGAAACTTGAAGATCTTGGGCTTAGCTAGTAAAGCGCCAAGTTCGTCTTTAGATTTGATTGGGTGGGTTAATGCCCACGCTTGTCCTGGTGTCATGATTTTGTCTCCTCCAAAGCCGCCTTGAGAGCGGTGAGTTCTTCTGTGAACTTCTTTTTAGCTACCAACTCTCCGTAAGAGACAGATACCTCTCTAAATACAAGGAATTTATCTGCCGCCGCCACCAACGCCACCGCCTTCTCACGTCGTATAGCCGCTGTGTGTTCGGCGTGGGCGTTCCAGCCAGCCGCAAAGCCAAACCATAATTCTCCGTCCGCTTGGCTCTCATTCTCAGCCTTGATTGTCCAGTTGACGGCGTTTTGATATTCCGGCGTGTGCTTAAGTTTCTGAAAAGCAATCAGCATCGGATCGTTCTGTGGTAATGGTGATTGTTGGCTCATATTTTTCTCCTAAAACCATTTACCCGCTTCTTCCATCGCGGTAGCCATACCAAGCGGATCGTTGACCGCCCTAGACTTTTGAACTGCCTTATAAAGATTTCTAAGAGCAATTTGAGTGTTGCGTAATTGCGAAGCGTCCTGTGCATCTTTGATAACGATTGCTGCGGGAGCATCAGGATCAAGCCTTGAGCGTTCGGCTACAGCAGCTATAAGAGCTTGTCGCTCTTGCTCTGCATGTTTTTCCCATAAAGGTCTGTCTGCTTCACCTCTCGACAGCTTGCGAGCCTCTCTTTGTTGGTCAAGTGTCCCCTTTACAAGCCTCTGATCCGCGTATTCCCTGACCGCGAGATGGCACTCGTTAAAAGCCGCAAAGAATCCTAATTGGTAAATGTCATTCGGCGGTAGCCCTGTAAGCATTGATCCATTTCCGAATTGGACGGGAAATAAATTCTTTTCCGAAATATCCGTAAAGCGTGCAAGTAGTTCTGCGTCTGTCATATTGTCCTCCATTCTTCTGCGTCATCCCGACAGTTCGGACAAAGGACTTTCCCTGTCTCTACGATCCATCCGTGCTTCCAAGCTATTTTTGCGAACTGCCGGGTTTCAAAAGCACAGGCGTGTAGCAAGACATTTTTAAGATTCTCTGTTCTAGCTTCGTCACATTCGGAGCATTCCAGAATGAGCATTCGCTTGACCGCATCCGTTAAAGCGTCCGTTTCCTGTTCGCCTTTCTTCGTAGGATTGCCGTACTTATCCTCATCGCCGCTGCAAAATTGACAGATGCCGCAATCGCAATAAGGATCGTGCTTGTAACCGTGTTGAGCCAATTCTTCTTGTTTCATATCGCCTCCTGAGCGGCGAGAGCTTTTAGCTCCCGCATTCTTGTTCGAGCCGCTTCAATCTGAGATTGATACTTCGCATAGCACTCTTGCTGAAACTGTGAATATTCGCCATTTGAGCCTCTCGGTCGAAGCGATTGCTGCCCTTTGCTTGCCGACGCGATGACGGATTCCATACGTGCATATTCACGTTCCATTTTCTTTTGTTCTGGTGTTAGGTTTTTCATAATTTTAGTTGAGGCTTTTGCCGCTCTCATACCTAAGCCGGATCACGAATCGGTTTTGTTCATCTTTTTCAAAATAAAATTCAAACAATCGCAGTCGCGACAATCGTATGAGGCTGTTCCGTTCTCGGTCGCGTACCAATGCCGACCGCTTTTGTGACCGCATTCACACATTTGCTCGTATCTGCGAATCAATGATTCCCGCTCCTTCGACCGTTTGAACGCTTTCTGTACCGCGTTCGGGCTTTCAATTCTGTGGCTCATAGTTTTAT
>CAZEVK010000012.1:0-39786 GCA_964515755.1 uncultured Rickettsia sp.
CGCATTTCAATAGTTACAAAAAGAACCTTATATAGAGAGAAGAAAATCGGAATTTGTATTAACAAGGGTAAACAGCCAGAAAGTGGGTTTATGCGCTCGCGTTTATATAACTCCATAATTTCTTTGTTTTGTAACATTTTATCATTAGCATAAAGCTCTCTAATTCGATTAATCTGAGGCTGAAGCTGCTTCATTTTATTCATAGACTTAAATGACTTGTTAGCTAAAGGAAAGAGAACTGCTTTAACAATAATAGTGACTAATAAGATACTTAAGCCAAAATTGCCTAATAATTCATAGAAAAACTTTAAAGCTTTAAACATTGGTTTAGTTATAAAATAGAACCAACCAAAATCTATAGCTCGATCAAATAAATCTAATTTAAAATATTTCTCATAGCCTTCTAAAATCGTAAGCACTTTAGCGCCAGCAAAGAAATGTGTGCTATAAGAATCGCTTTCTCCAGGTGCTAGAATTTGCTTTTGAGTAATAAAATCAACCTGATATTGATCTTGACCACTTACAGTATTGTAATTAAAATTGCTATCATATGATTTGGTAAAATCAGGAATAACTGCTGTAAGCCAGTATTTATCTGAAATACCAAACCAACTTCCCGAAGCATTATTCTTGAATTCTTGTTTCTTATCTTTTTTCAAATCTTCATAACCGGTTTCATGAAGAATGTTGTTAAACACACCAATAGCGCCTTCATGCGAAATAAAAAAGTTCTTACTTCCTTCTTCAAAACGACTAACCAAGCCATAATTGTAAAATGCAATTGTTTTGTCGCTTTTATTATTGATAATTTGTTTAATTGAGAACATGTATTGATCATCAAGGAAGATCTCTATAATAAAGCGTATACCTTGTTTATTAACCCAATGAAGTGTCAATTTACTATTCTGAGTTAAAACATCTTTATCTGCGTGCCATAAGGTTTTAGAATTAGGTAAGTCGATTTGTGAAGATGATAACCATCCAAATTCAGCAAAATAAGCATTCTTAGTTTTAGCTGGAGATAACAATGTTACAGGAGGGCTATCAGGATTAGTGGTAACTAAATATTTTGGTAAAGTAATATCATCAATACGTGCACCAACTAGAGAAATCGATCCTTGTAAATTATTACTATGAATTTTTACCCTAGGCACGTTATCAATAGCTTGCTTTCGCGCTATTAAAGCTGATTCTGTAGGCACAGAAACTCTATCTTGCGGTGTATCTGGTAAAGTAGAACCATTTTGCACTTGAGTTTGTGATTTTCTGGCTTCTACAGCTGGTTTCTCATGAAAATATTGCCATGCAAATAATACTAAAGTCGCCATCACCACAGCAATTATTAAACTTTTTGTTTGTTCCATATTTTTAACCTAATTAAATTTAAAATTTTTTCTGGATTCCGGCACTGGATCTATACCGCTAGAACCAAATGGATTACATTTCAGGAATCTTTTACTACCAAGCCAAAAACCATAAACCACACCGTGAGTTTTAATCGCTTCTAGCATGTAATGAGAACATGTAGGATAATAGCGGCAAACATTCGATAAAACAGGTGATATGCACCATTGATAAAATTTTACAATGGTAAACAACAAAGTAGAAAATATCTTATTAATTATTTTCATGTTCTAATTTTAATTTATGTAATAGTTGAGCTATACTATCAACCATTTCAGCGAATTTTACACTTAATGCACCCGTTCTGGCAATAAAAATAATGTCTAAACCAAAAGCTGTATTCAAGCTATGAGCATTACGAAAAGCTGCTTTTAATCTTCGTCTTGCTCTATTTCGTTGTACTGCTCCACCAATTTTCTTCGTAACTATAAAACCAACTCTGATTGAGTTTGATAAGTCATTTTCAGAAATTTTTGGTGAATTAGCAACAACAATTACCGCACTACTCACAAAAAACTTCTTTTTCGATCCTTTAAGCCTTAAAAAATCCGATTTTTTCCTGAGATTAATGATATGCACGTTAAAAACGCAACATTTTAAGCACTAAGGCGTTTTCTACCAATAGCACGACGATTGTTCAGAACATGTCTACCACCAACAGTAGCCATCCTTGAACGGAAGCCGTGTCGACGTTTTCTAACTATTTTACTAGGTTGATAAGTTCTTTTCATGATGCATTCCTTGTATTATAAATTCTTAACTTGCAACAAACATAGACAGGTTTATACTAAAATAATATTACACAGTCAATTACTAAGATTTAATATGATAAACAATTTATTGAGGCAATTTTACTTTATACTACTATCTGTAGTATCATATGCACATGCTGAAGAAAAATCTATAATAGCAGAGTTACCAAACAAAATTCTCAAACATTCCCCTATAAAAGATCTTTGGCATTATGAACTTACAACTATAGACAATAAAGTTATCAGCATCTCTAATGTAATAATTAGCTTGATTGTGCTAATTATTGGCATAAGACTAGCAAAATATTTTAGCAGCATTATTAGAAAGAAAATGCTAAGATTTTTTCATTTAGATGCAAACGCTTCTAGCGCGATTGAGAAATTTATCTACTACCTTCTTATTGCTTTAATAATAATTACTGCTTTGGATATATCTAATATTCCATTGTCAGGGCTAACATTTATTGGAGGAGCAATTGCTCTAGGAGTTGGTCTTGGTAGCCAGAATATGGTTAATAACTTTCTAAGTGGCATAATAATCATGATTGAAAGTCCATTAAGTGTCGGCGATATTATAGAAATAGAAGGTAAAACTGCGGTTGTAGTTAATATAGGCGCTCGGTGCGTACACCTTAAAACTTATGACAACATTGACATGCTCGTCCCAAATAGCAAAATTATTGAGAATAATATAATTAACTGGACCTTAGAAGATAATGTTATTCGTATTATCTCCAATTATTATGTAGATGGAGATTGCTCGCCTCAACTGGCCAAAGAGTTGATTACTCAAGCTATTAGCGATAATAAAAATATAATTCAAGATTACGGATCTACAGTATGTTTAGATAAATTTGATCCATGTGGCATAAAATTTGATGCTTATTTTTTTATCAGCACAGATAATGCTATTGATAGAAAGAGAATTTTAAATGATTTAAATATTAGAGTTCACACTCTATTTAAGGAAAATGGAATCAAACTGTCTTATTACAAAGATATGTATGGCAATTAGCCAAATCATATTTTTTAAAAATCTTATTGATATCAAGTAAAGTGATGATAAATTACTCTCCTAATAAACCTCACGCAATATTTTAGATATGAAGTATTTTACCAAATTAATTATTAAATTTTCTCTTTTAATTGCAATACTAACAGGATGTTCAAGCAAAATTAAATCAGCACAGACCCGCCCTGTTCTAACTGTAGCAGGAATTATTCATATTTGCCCTGAGAATAAAATTGCACTTATAGAACGTGGAAAAAATCCCAAAGGCTTAGCAATGTTTGGTGGACATGTAGAACATGAAGATCCTGTAACAGCTTTCAAACGAGAACTATTTGAAGAGCTTAATATCAATGATATTAGTAATTTAAAATTTATCGGAGTATATGGCAATCCAGGTCGTGATCCAAGACAACATTCAGTTGAGATAACTTTTACCGCTACAACCAATCAAATTCCTAAAGCTGGTAGTGATGCTAAAAAAGTTAATCTATATACATTTGAAAAATTAAATAAAGCTCTAAATGAGCAGCATTTTGCTTTTGACCATGTTACTATAATAAGGAATTACCTTAAAAACATAGATACTTGCAATCCATGTAAAAAGCAATGTAATGTTGGCTTACCGCCTACTCAGTATCTAAATTCATTTATAACTCCGATAAAAACATTTGAAGAAATTCCAGCAAAATTAGACTCTGAAACTTTAGTATTATTAGATATTGATGACACTATATTTAGATCAACAAGTCATTATGGCGCTGGAGAGTTTTTTGCACAAATGGTAGATGATGAAGTACTTAAAAGTAATTGTACAAAATCACAAGCTAAATTGAAAGTATATGATAGATGGATTAAATCACAGCTTAATATTTCTACTAAACTTATTGATAATGAAATTCATAAATTTATAAAACTAGCAAAAACAAATAACGCTACCGTGATAGCATTTACAGCACGACAGCCTAGAATTGCAGAAATTACTTATAATCAAATTAAAAAACATAATATTTATTTAGATCAATTATCCGGTTTTGTTTTTAAAGAATTCTATCGCAACCAAACTTTTCCAGATCAAAAATGGTGCAAAGATGAGAAAAATGTAAAAATATGTAATACTACGAAAAGTAAGGAATATGACGATTCTCAAGCTTTATTTTATAAAGGCATATTATTCGCACATGACTTAAATAAAAAAGGGAAAGTTTTTACTGATTTCTATAAAAAATTATCTAGTTATGAAAAGCGTAAGTTCAAAAAAATTATTTTTATAGATGATAAATTACATAACCTAAAATCTTTAGAAGAAACAGCTTCTAGATTAAATCTAGAATTTTATGGCTATCACATTGAAAATAATTTTCCGCATGATTATAAGCTCGCAATAAAAGAAGAAGCTAAATATAGCTCTTAGCTAGAAATCAAGATCCGCGTAATGCGGTGGTGGGTTAAAACCTTGGACATAGTCACTTAATAACTCTCTAAAACTTGGTCTAGATTTAATCAAGCTATACCAATCTTTAATTATCTTGCTATGACTCCAGGGCATGTCGTTTAAAAAATCTAACACAGATATATGTGCTGCCGCAGCTATATCTGCCATTGAAAATTTATCACCACCCAAGCAATTGCGTTTTTCTAGCAAGGAAGTGATATAGTCCAGATGTTTGTATAAATTAGATTTTGCCAATCTAATAATTTCAGATTTTGGTGCATGGTTTTGTTTATAATAACCTATTACTTTCTCTGCTATAATATAGCCGGTAACCTCTTGATAGAATTTTTGATTAAACCAACAAATCAAACGACGATTCTCATTTCTAGCTTTGACATCTTCACCAATAAGCATTACATCAGTATAGCATTCATCTAAGTAATTAATAATTGGATACGACTCTACGACCGTTAATTTATCATCTTGTAAAACAGGAACGGTTGAAGCTGGATTTAGATGTAAGAAATGCTCGTTACTATTCCAAAATTTCTCAACCGTTAATTGATAACTTAAACGCTTCTCATGAAGTAGTATTCTTATTTGTCTAGAAAACGGACATAATTCAAAATGATATAATCTTCTCATTATATATGCTCTTCTTGTCCTTGCCCTTGCTCTGTTTCTGCAGGTTTAGCTGCCATATTCACACGAGCTTTGTTAGGATCATATGGTTCTTGGGTAGGAATAGTAGTCTCTGGTAATAACCTTTTTTTGAAAAAACGATCCTCATAATATTTAATTTTTTTAGATTTAATCGGAGGAAATGACTCAATCAAAACAATCTGATCATCTTTAGGTAATAAAATAACTTCCTGTGGCAATAGTAATGCTCTTTGAACTTCAGACACATTTTCAGAGCGACTTGCAGGGTTAAAATCTAAGAATTTAGGTCTGCTCTGCGAAGACTGCTCTACAGTTTTATTGCCGCATAGCTGTGATATCAAGTTAGCAGTTTCGACATTGTTAGCTGCAAAAGTAATACGGAAAGTAGCGTTAGATAAAAATGAATTCATTCCAGCTTCTTCATAAATACCTTTTAATTGTTGGGTATCCTGAATAATTAGAAATAAGCGGACATTATAACCCCTAAAATAAGCAATACCTGTTTTAAAGGTTTCCATCTTACCTAAAGTTGGAAACTCATCCATGATAAATAATACACCATAAGGATCTTCAACTTTATTAGGTAATTTACGGCTTAAAAATTCTGTAGCTTGCTGGTAGAAGATCTGCATTAAGATTTCTAAACGCTTAATATTATCTGGAGTTAAACCAACAAAAACTGTAGTTCTTTCTTTTTTAAAATTCTGGATGTTAAAATCACTTGATGCAGTTGCTGTATCAATTAATGGGTTAGCCCAAAGTTCAAGACCCGAGTTAAGTGTAGAAATCACACCTGATCTCTCTTTATCTGCTTTCTGCAAAAATGCAGCAATATTCATATAAGCAACAGGATGAATGTATTTACCAATGGTGTCTAGAACCACTGCTAAGTTATAAACCACGTCATCACTACGCATAGTACGAACTACTTCACCAAAAGATTTAACTTTTTCGGGCACAGCAATAAGATATAAAACAACACCAACAAATAAGCTACGTGCCTCGTTATTCCAAAATTCTTTTTCAGGCAAAACCAGGTTGGCAATTTTCTGAACATCATCGACCATCTGGCCAGGCTTGTTACTCACCCAGTCAATAGGGTTATAACAGTGAGTTTTACCATCTGGTTCTGCAGGCGCCCAAACATAAACTTTTTGCCCTGCTTTTGCACGATAACCACTAGTAATTTGGTGGTTTTCTAACTTAATATCATGAACAATACAAGAATGCTCCCAGAATAACAAATTTGGAATTACAAAGCCTACACCTTTACCAGAACCAGTAGGCGCAAATAGTAATGCGTGCTGAAACCCAGTAGCTACATAATAACCATTATCATCCTTACCTAGTAACATTCCACTTTTTGATCGCAAGCCAGCACGAGTTATATCTTCCTGTGTTGCCCATCTAGCATCACCATGCAATGATTCTTTGACTTTAAATGGCTTCCAGTCAAAGAATTCATTATGTTTCCATATAAAAATTCCTGTTAAGATAGAATAAAGCAAAATAAGTGGGAGATATAATTTTAATATAAAGTAATTATTAGTGTTATACGCAATAATAGTTTTATTTTCTATCATCCATTGCGTATAGTAAACAAGCTGCTGAATAAAATATTGAGCAGTGTATAAATTACGATTGATATAACCAGGAGAAAAATCTGTAATTTCAATATATTGCGGACCAAATGCGAGAAACATAAAGCAAATAGCTGAAATTTCAAACAAAAGTACCAAGGCAAAAATAATCAGTATAGATCGTACTATAAAATTTTTAATTTTTATAATCATATTAAACCTGAAATTGCTGCCTATTTGGGTCGTGTCTGAAATATACTTCAGAAACAAATCTTGAGCCCCCACTACCACGTTTTAATTGTACAATCACATCAACCACTGATAAAATATAGCTTTTGATTTCGCTTGGTGGCATACCTAAACCTGCCTGCATAACCATAAGTTTCAATTGCTCGATAGCCATTGAAGGCGCATCCGCATGCAATGTTGAAATTGATCCTGGATGACCAGTATTTATTGCTCTCAGAAAGCTAAAAGCTTCAGCTCCACGTAATTCACCAACAATAATTCTATCAGGTCGAAGCCTTAAGCATGCTTCTATTAAATCTTGAATAGTAACTTTTGCTAAACCCTGACCACCTTTTGAAGCAAGTAAATGCACTCTATTTTCATGTTTTGGTAAATTAATTTCTCGGGCATCTTCACAAGTTATAAGTCTTTCGTCTTTAGGAATTTCTAATAATGCTGCATTAGTAAAAGTGGTTTTACCGGTTGAAGTACCACCGCTAATTATAATATTTTTTTTAGCTTTTACTGCTAATTTTAAGAAGTCTTTAATCTTACCTTCTTGCAAGAATTTATTGAGCTCACCATTGTTAGGATCTTCTATCTCTTTGCTACTAGTATGACTAAATGCACCTAACTTTTCGTATCCATCAAGATCTAAATTTAATGTAGAACCTTTTCTGATAGACATCGCCACAGTTCCTGGCTCACAGGCAGGTGGGAAAACTATCTGTATACGATAACCATTAGGTAAAGTTGCTGAAAGCAATGGAGTAGTTTCTCCTATCTTTTGATCAGTAGATTGAGCGATTAACCTACCTAAACTAAGTAAATGATTTAAATCAAGCTGTGGCAATCTTTCAAGGCGCATATCTCCATGTTTCTCGACCCAAGCTTCACCAGGTTTATTAACTGAAATTTCAGCTACTCCATCTTCTTGAAACAACCCATAAAATGGCAATAAAAATGTCTCTAATGCTGCAAATTTGGTCATTTTATTACTACTCCATTATCTGATAAGCTTGATGGAAATAACAGATCACGATTCACAAAAATACTAACTAAAGTTCCTTGATCAAGAGTTATAAATGGCTTAGTGGAGTAAGTTTGCTGCGCCAAGCCTTGCATTGTATTACCTAAATTAGTAGTTTGCTGCTGAATTGCTTGCTGTGTAGGAGTAGAGGTTGTAGTTGAACTAACTATTCCACCAGGAGCAGTTGAAGTAGATGTTTGTGATGATTGGCCACTTCCCGTTAAATTTGAAGCAGCTTGAGCAAATGCCACGTTTAATGCACTAATTAATACTGCATTGGTTATTGTTGGCAACATTTGAGTATCAACAACACCCTCAACACCAGCAGTTCCTATTGAACCAATAGCCGGAGATGACACAGCAATATCATAACCATTAGGCATGATTATCCTGTCCCAAATGATGTTAACTCTTGTTTGACCCGGACTATATGACCCTGTAAACTGACCTACTACTCTAGAACCTCGGGGTATTAAGACGTTATTACCATTTTCTGAATAAACATCTGAACTAACTACAGCTCTAATAGGACCAGGATAGTTAGTATTAACAGGTGTTTCAAGCACTGTTTCAATAACTTTACCCTGAGCAACAAGTAAAGACATGTTACCTACTTTAGTAACTTTTTGTTGAGCACTAGAAGTATGTTCTGGAATAAAATTTTCAACATACATCTGTGCCGCTTTCTTTTTAGCTTCGTCAGAAGACTTACCCGAAGATTTATCATCTCCGCCACCTAACATCATAGGAGACTGAATCTTCGCTTGAAGAGCTTGCTGCATTGGAACATTTGAAGGTGCTTCTATCGGTGGGGCATGAGTTACTAAAGGTTTTTTTGGCTCTACAACTACTGGAGCAGCTGGAGGTGTGAATTCAGGCTGCTTAGGTTTTTGTATCTGTTTTTGGTTACCAGGCAATGAGAAATCAGCAGGAGGCACTGGTGAATTTGGAATATTAGGCAAAGAAAGTTCGTCTTCTGCGCTTATAGGCTTATTAGCTTCAGACGAATCATTCTCTACAGGAACTGTCTTCGATGAAGTTTTAAAAAAAGCAAAGTATAATATTACGCCGACTGCCAAAAGCATTATCCCAATCATAATCATATTTTGCTTAGAATTTCGAGCTACAGCAGTTTTACCATACTCAATTTCAGCCTTCTCATCCGCATCTTCAAGTTCGTCTTTATATAAACTTTCTTGGCTTTTATTTACGCTTGAAGGTATATCAGATTCTTCCATTGGATTTTTTTCCAATACTGCTTGATTTTCATCTTTAGGGTTATCAATTTTACTATCTTTCATTACAGTACCTACATCTGCTAATTTTCATTCTTTACAGGATAATAAAAACGAACAACATAAGAAATATCTTCATTCATATTATCATCATCTCCATTTTGTGAAACAACGTCAAATTGATATGTTCTCTTATTTGTGATAACCGTCATGTTTGTTCTAATATCATTTTCTAAAGGCTTTATAAACATTCTATTGCCAACTGGCGTGATATTCCAAGAATAAGCATCTCCAAGAGAAAGTGTCTTTATTTCTTCTCCATTTTCGAATTCGACACTAGATTGGAAACCGCTTCTAATCAAAAGTAAATACACTTCATTTGCATTATATACATATGTCTTAATCCTACGATCTGTTGCCAGAGGTATATCAGCATAAGAATTTCCTATTGATAGAACCATCACCAAAATTAAAAATAATTTATTTATGAATTTAAGATACATCATCACTCACCGCATAAAATTTAACTTGAAAACCTAAAGGATTTACCATGCGCTCCTCGAACTTCATTTGCATTTTACTATAATTCCACAAAATGGATACGATTTTATTATATTGCAATTTATTTCCAAACATTTCCTCAATCGCAAATCTAATTTGTACATTATGATCTCCTGAAGGAGCATCTTCTAAGAATTGTATAGATCTAATTCTTAAAGTAGTATAATTATTTGCTGCATATTTGGTGATAGGATTGGTCACTGGATTATTAATAAGATCTTTGAACTGATTGTAAACCGTAGTGTTAGATAACAATCTTACAACAGTGGAATAATTATAATTGTAACTTGCAACATTATAAGTTTCTCTAGCAGTGAGATAAGTCATCAGAAAATATTCATTAATAGCTCTATCTGCTGTCCATGTTCTATCAGTATTAGGATTAACAATGTTAGTTATACCACTTTTATCTTCAACCTCAATAACCATTGGCTCAATTGATTTGCTTAGAGTTACCTTGCCAACAAAAAATACAGCAACTACAGAAGCAATTACAGACAGTACAGTAACTAAAAACAAAACATTACGTTGAACAATCAAGGTTTCATATCGATCATAATACCAATTACGCGCCTCATAAACATGGGGGACTTCTTTGGTATTATGTTCTATGGCTTGATCACTTTCACTTTTATTAAAACCACGAAGCCTAGAAAAAAACGACATCTCTTAACCTTAAATTATATATAAATATCTATCTTTATAAAACAATAAACCTAATCAAATAAAATTATCATAAAAAATTACATAGTTTGCAACCCATGATTTTCTTATTTATGAATAATTCATCAAATTATTAGATTATTGTTCTTATAATTATATGATCACGCTCTGTAAAAAGCACCACCAAAAGCTGCTTGAACTACGCCAGTAGTCGTTGGAAGAGTTAAAGGTAGATGAAAATAAGATCTAGCTGCTAAAAAACCAAAAGCTTGAGCTTCTACTAAATCACCATCAAGGCTTTTTCCATTATGTGTTAATTCATCTATATTTTGGACAGAAAGTTTATAGTCATTAGCTAAAATATCCATCAAATAAGAATTATGCCTTCCTCCGCCAGAAATAATCCATTTTTCTGGAACGTCAGGTAAAAATTTTGCTGCCATTGAAATAGATTTAGCTGTAAAATGAGTTAAAGTTGCCGCTCCATCAGCAGTATTAAGAGTAGAAATTTTACGCATGCTATTTAAGAATTGATTACGATCCAAAGATTTTGGTGGTTTACGATAAAAATAATTATCATCCATCAAAAAATTTAGCTTCTTATTATTAACTACACCTGAAGAAGCTATAGTCCCATTATCATCATATTTTGACTGCATTCTTGAATTAACCCAATCATCGATTAACGCACAACCAGGACCGGTATCAAAAGCAATAATATCACCCTTCTGATTCAAAAATGTTATGTTAGCAACACCACCAATATTTACAACTGCAATTGATTGCTTCATGTCTTTAAATAATGCTTGATGAAATAGCGGCACTAATGGTGCACCTTCACCACCACTAGCCATATCACGTCTACGAAAATCAGCTATAACGTTAATACCTGTTAGTTCAGCTAATAAAGAAGGATTTCCTAATTGCCAAGTTTTACACCCTCTGGAATCATGAAAAATTGTCTGCCCATGAAAACCTATTAAATCCACCTGCTCTTTCGTTAAACCACTTTCTTTAACTAACTTATTAATTGCTTGTGCATGATAAATGGTAATTTCATTTTCTACTTCAAGCAGTAAAGATGTGTTATAGTCACCGAGAATAAGATTACGAATATTTTGACGAAATAATTCAGGATAAGCTATACTATATTTACCACCAAAATTAGCTATATCTATTCCATCTGTTTTCACAAGCGCAGCGTCAACACCATCAAAAGATGTACCACTCATGGTACCTATAACTGTCAGCATTTTTGGCTTTTCCATAATAGATCAAATTATTTATTGCTAGTTAAATTAAGTTCAGCAAAGTCCCAATTTACTAATTTAGTCAGAAACACTGAAATATAGTCTGGTCTTAAATTTTGATAATCAAGGTAATATGCATGCTCCCAAACATCGCAAGTTAAAATTGCTATCTGACCACGCGCTAAAGGCAAATCTGCATTTGCAGTTTTTTCTATCTTTAATTTTTCTTGATCATATAGCAGCCAAACCCAACCGCTTCCGAATTGAGTAGTACCTGCATTTTTAAACTCTTCACAAAATTTTTCAAAATTACCAAAATCTTTATTAATTAGATTTAACAATTCACCTTTTGGCATTCCACCACCATTTGGCTTCATACAGTGCCAAAAGAAAGTATGATTCCAAACTTGCGCAGCATTATTAAAAACACCTACTTTTTCCTTATTGCCGACTGTCGCTAAAATAATATCTTCTAAACTCTTTTTAGCAAGCTCAGATCCATCTAATAATTTAT
The DNA here is from genome assembly GCA_964515755.1 of uncultured Rickettsia sp. Classification (GTDB taxonomy): domain Bacteria; phylum Pseudomonadota; class Alphaproteobacteria; order Rickettsiales; family JABSSG01; genus JAGVLN01. The sequence goes on from CAZEVK010000012.1 coordinate 12,325, forward strand.
TCAAATTATTAACATAAGCCAAGTGATGTTTACCATGATGATAGCTGAAAGTTTTACTACTCATATGAGGTTCTAAAGCACCTGAATCATAAGGAAGTTCAGGTAATATAAAAGGAAAATTAGTCTGATTAGCTTGTTTATTAGTCATAATACACTCCTAATTAATTAAATTAAATTTATAAATTTTTCTAAAGCAGTCATTCCTAACAATGCAACTATAACCACTACTGTGCTAGAAACAATCAAACCAATTACAGCTACAATCATACCTATGATGACAGCTAATCCATCACGATACATAATTCCTAAAGCCATAATAAATATAGCCGCACTTGGTACCGCATTACCAAATAATATAGGCAAAGCAACTGATACCGCACACAAAAAAGCTAATACACCTGCAATACGTTCAGATGATTCAGTTAGCATTGAAGGATGACGAGGTTTCAAAAACTTTGCAATTTTAAAAAATAAAGGCTTAGACTTCTCAACAAAATTACTAAAAGTTTCAATTTTTATGGTTTTATTTCGTAACCACATTGGTAACCATGGATGTTCAGAACGATATATCAACTGTGCGGTCAATATACAAAGAGGTATCCCAAAAAGAGTAGTAAAACCTGGAGGAGTAGGAATTGGTAAAGCTACAGGAAAAGATAAAACAGCGATTAATAGCGCCAAACCTTTGTCTTTAAGTTTGTCTACGATCTCACCAAGCGATATCTTTTCACTTTTATGGCTTATAAGAATATCATTTAATAAAACCAAAATAGTATCATTGGCTTCAGTATCATTAGAATGCTTTTCAATACTGGATTTTCTATTTTTTGCCATTTTTAATCCTTTTACTAGTAGTTTTTTTATTTTCATTCTCATCATCGGATTTTAAACCATCACGAAAATGCTTAATACCACGTCCAAGATCTCCCATAACTTTTGGTAATTTACCCGCACCAAATATAATTAAAATAACTAATAAAGTGATAATCAGATGTGATAAAGAAAATCCCATAAACATAACCTATATTATAAATACTAATTGCTATGCCCTATTTTGCATTTATTAAAAACTATTGTCTAGCAATTTTTTTGAACCTAGTTTTATTTCCATATAAATTAGGCTTACGTTGCTCTAGATCTGCTTCGTAGTCAGTAAAATTTCCCTCAAACCAATACACTTGATCTTCTTCAAAAGCCAGGATATGAGTAGAAATTCTGTCTAAAAACCAACGATCATGACTAATAACTAATACACAGCCTGAAAATTCTTGTATTGCCTCTTCTAATGCTCGCAATGTATCGACGTCTAAATCGTTAGTTGGTTCATCAAGTAATAAGACATTAACTTCATGACGTAACATCTTTGCCAAATGAACTCGGTTACGCTCACCACCAGAAAGTTGACCAACTAATTTTTGCTGATCAGCTCCTCGAAAGTTAAAACTTGCACAATAAGCACGACTTTTTACTACATATTTACCTACTTTAATCTCATCAAGCCCCCCTGAAATCTCTTCCCATACATTCTTACTGCTATCTAAACTATCCCGTGATTGATCAACATACCCTAGGGTAACAGTGTCGCCAACTTTAATCTTACCAGTATAATCCTTGTCTTGGCCCGTAATCATCTTAAATAAAGTAGTTTTACCATAACCATTAGGTCCAATTATACCAACCACAGCTCCAGGAGGAATTACAATGTTTAAGTGATCAATTAGCGTGCGATCAGCAAATTTTTTGCTAAGCTCTTCAGTATTAATTACTATGTCACCCAAACGAGGCCCATCAGGTATATGAATCTGAGCAGCAGTAACACTACCTTTTTTTTCTTGGCTCACTAATTTATTATACTCATTAACACGCGCCTTACTCTTAGCTTGTCTTGCCCGTGGTGATTGTCTTATCCACTCAAGTTCACGCTTAATTTGTTTCTGACGATCATCCTCTTCTTTACTCTCTTGGCCTAACTTTACTTCCTTCTGCTCTAACCAAGAAGAATAATTACCATCCCAAGGAACACACTCACCACGATCAATTTCAAGAATCCATTTAGTTACATTATCTAAAAAATAACGATCATGCGTTACTAATACTACTGTTCCAGGATAGTTTTTTAGATAATTTTCTAACCATAAAACAGACTGAGCATCTAGATGGTTAGTTGGTTCATCAAGCAATAACATATCTGGCTTTTCTAATAGTAATTTACATAAAGCTACTCGACGTTTTTCTCCGCCAGAAATTTTATCAACATTAGAGTCTTTAGGCGGGCAATTTAGGGCATGCATAGCAATTTCTACTTCACGTTCAATCTCCCAGCCGTTAACTGCATCTATTTTCTCCTGAAGATCGCCTTGTTTAATAATAAGATCATTCATCTCATCATCCGACATTGGCTCAGAAAATTTATTACTAATTTCGTTAAATTGATCAATAAGATTAGTAATGTTACCAACACCTAACATTATATTTTCAAAAACATTCTTTGAAGAATCAAGCTGCGGTTCTTGTGGCAAGTAACCAGCTTTAACACCTTCAGCTATCCATGCTTCGCCAGTAAATTCTTTATCTATATCAGCCATAATTTTAAGAATAGTAGATTTACCAGAGCCGTTATGACCGATAACACCAATTTTTGCTCCCGGTAAAAAAGATAGCCAAACATTTTTTAAAACCTCTTTATTAGGATAGGTTTTGTTAAGCCCTTTCATTACGCAAACATATTGATAATTCTTCATATACAACCTCATTACTTAAACCTTACTTATAAATAGATTTAAATAGCAGAATTAGCAATCATTATGTTTTGAAAAGCTTGACCGACAAAGCAACCGCTTATGATAAAAAAATAACATAATTATTATCAATTTGCCAGATCGCCATTAACACAAGAAATAGCAAAATATGTTAACCATATTTTAATCTATTTCATTTAGCATTAATTATATTTAGTAATATAATTACAGGAGAGATGTAATGCCATTTGACCCAAAAGAAATTGCACAAGAATTAGCAGAAGATTTAAACTATATCCTAGAAAAATCATGGTCGTGGAGCATTTGGAGATGGAAAAATGAAAGAACAGGTGTTATCAGCGCTATAGAAGAGTCCTTAGAAAGTATATTACCCAATATTCTAGAAAAGCCTGAATATCAGTTTCTTAGTCAAAAAATAATTTCAGAATCTCTTCAAAAATCATTCTCAAGCAATGAAGCGTTAGAAACCATAAGAGATTTCTTAACTGCAAAGGCGCCCTCAATCTCTTTCCGCGGTATGCAAGCTGAAAAAGCTAAAAAAGAATTTTCTAAATCTTATGCAAAGTTTATTGAAGATCATATAAATCAGGCCATGAATAGTGCAATAGTTGAAGCAGAAAAAGAGATTACTCAGACTATTGTTCAATCTTTTAGAGAAGCTTCTCAGGAAGAAATTGAAGAAACTATTGGTCTTTATAATGAAATATTAGTACCTATATATCCAAAGATGCGTGATTATTACAATGAAACAGATGGTGTAGCTGAAGCTATCAGCGAGTTAGTGATAAAAAAGCTAAAACCAGGATTTCCTAAAGACAGCTTTGAAATTGAAAAATTTCAAGAATCGTTTAATAACAAAATCAATGAAGATGAAACACTTGCTCAAGTAGAAGAATTTTTAGCTCAAAATGCTAAAAGTTCTTTATTTTCAGGAATTGGTAAAGAAGCTGCAAGAAAAATTTTTCTTGGAGATTCATCAATGTCTGATTTTATAAATGAACTCATAGACGAAGCAATTGCAGAAGCAAAACACATTGATATTCCTCTATCAGAGCCAAGTATTGAAGAAGCTTTAGACTTTGAAGATGTTAGAGAATTTACTGAAGACGATGAAGATCAGGAATTAAAGATACCAGCAGCTCCAGTAATAGATAAAACAGATTTTGGCCTTACTGCCCTTAGTAAATTTGATAAGAAAATGTTAAATAGTGTTAACGATAATAGACAAAATATTATACATCACTTTACTCTAAATAATAAAACATTTACTGCTGAACATTTCGCTTTGTTATTAGGTAGTAGAGACATCTCTGCTAAAGAAAAAAGCAAAATTAAAGAATTAGCAAATCAAACTGATAACAAAGGCATGACACCAATGCATTACGCAGCAATAAACGGTGATATAGCATGGATGGCAGCTTTGGGTGGAGATTTAATTAGAGCTGACCAAACTGGAAGAACACCAATAGATTATATCTTAGATAGTGAAAATCCAGATTTAGTAGAAGATCTTATAAAAGAATGTTTAGCAGATGATATAAACAAAGATTTAGGAGAAACAAGAAGTGATCTAGGGAAAGGAACCACTCTTGCGCATTGTATAGCAAAACATCCTATTGGATATAGGTATACTGAAATACTTGCTAAGCATAAAGCTAATTTACGTGCTCAAAACATACACGGAGACACACCTTTAATGATTGCTGCCTCAGCTGGAAAGATAGAAAATATATATAGTATATTAAATGCTGCTGCTGAAATAGTAAGTTCTGAAACTCATAGTAAAGAAAAAGCACGGCAAGAGCAATTGGAATTATTGCAAATGAAAAATAACAATGGTCGAGAAGCAATACATTTATTAGTTGCATCCCGACCTGAAATTAAGTTTTCTCACTTAAAAAAATTAGCAGATTTACAATCTCTTTCAGGTTCAGCTCTAGGCACTCTGGATAATGATGGTAATAATATAGCTCATATATTAGGGGAAGCGAAAAGTGTAACTAAATTAATTGAAGCAAAAGAACTAAAACCATTGCTAACAGCAAGAAATAAGCTCGGGCAAACTCCTATAAGTGTATTGCTAAATCATCAACGCCAAGTTAATGATTATAATTACAAAGATGATAATCCGCTTAAACAACGAAATTTAAAGTTTATTGACCAAGTAAAAGAACTATTTAGTAAACATCCTGAAATTTTATCCTCAACAGCAGATAATAATGGTGAATCCTTGATTCATTATATTGCTCGTAACGGATATCATGAATTATTGCCCGATGTCAAAAATGCTACTATGGAAAAAATTACCAATAAAAAAGAGCAAACACCATTACATCTTGCAGCTATGTATGGTCATGACCAAACAGTAGCTAAATTACTTGAAGAATATCCAGATAAAATTAATGCTCAGGATAAATATGGAAATACAGCATTACATTACGCAGCTATAAACGGTAATATTGAAACAATCAGAAGGCTAGCGTTTGCAGGTGCTAACCCATATCTTTTAAGCAAAGCTGGTACAGTTAAAGACGAAGTTACTGGTAAGTATAAGCCGATGGAAACAGTTTTTGACATTTTAGATAGATATAGAGGGAAAGCAGAAAATCCTGTAGAAGACCAGAAAATAACTTCTGCAATGGCAATGCTTGCGTTAAATGCCGGTGTATCTGAACAACTAAAAAAATATCAAAAGAAAAGAATAGACAAAGCCTTAGAAACAATCGGTAAAAATTTAGCTTCACAAATATATGAAGTAGTTAAAAAACTTCCAAGAGATCAAAAAGATTTTTGTAAAGAAATCACAGAAATTACTGAAAACTTATTAAAAGATAAAAGGCTAGTAAATGATGAAGAAAACCTTGCATTTAGTAATGAGTTAAATAAGGCTTTAGAGCCTATTTATAAGGACATGAAAAAATTTGAAGATGCAAAAAACTATACAACTAAATATAAATGGAATTTAGTTATGAGAGTAATTGACTGTATAGCTAATACTTTTACTATCATAGGTTATGGAATATGGGGTTTAGGAAGGCCTGAAAATAAAATATTATACGCAGCAAAAAAAGTTGTTACTGCTAAGCTCGATGATCTTTCTAAAGCAAGATTTAAACCAGAAAAAGAAAAAGAAAATGACGAGCTCATTGCAGTATTAGGAAGGCTTGCAAATGCTGGTGTAACACATAATGAACATGATAGTGGCAAAAAAATACCTCATTCTACGGGAAGAATAAAACCAGCTGTTAGCTCTGGGCGTGGAAAAAGGTAAAATAATTGGTCGCTGCTACTTACTATAAGCAATGTGTTTGTGCTATGGTCATAACAAAATTAAAGGATAATCATGTCAAAGTGCAAGTTAGTTGATAAAGTAAAATATAAACGTAAATTAAGTATCGCCCCCCTGGATCTCTGTTTAAAAAAGGAATTAATCTTAGAAGAGCATTATAAGGCAGCAATTTTTTTTGTATTTTTATATAAAGTTAGATATGGTACACAAGTAAAATTACATAATAGCTATAGCGTATTCTTAAAAATCATGGGCATATCACCATCTCCAAATATATACAATGAAGATTGCTTAGTGAAATATAGTATAACTTATCACCAAATGGCATTGCTGCTTAAGAAAATTAAAGCTTTCGATTTGGTATGTGATATTTGTGTGTTTGATATAACACCTAAATTTCTACGAACTGTGCCAAAAAATATGAATTACAATTATCAAATCTTTTCAGAATATAAATTATTTAGAAGTGCTCTTTCTGAGTTAACAAAATATTTAAATAATAAAAGATTTTTTTCACGTTAATTGTTTATTAAGCTTTTTCATGTATTTTTAAGATATAAACTTTTAATTGATAGAGTGAGTTTAACATGTCAACAGTAATAGATACGTATGGTCGTGATGAGCTTCTAAAAGCAGCTTTAGGAGTTGATCCTGATCGTTTTATAAAATTATTTGAACAAGACCCTGAAGTAAATCTTACTAAAGTAGATAATAATGGAGATACCGCTTTACACTTAGCAGCTATGAAAGGCAATATACCTATTATTGAATTTTTATTAAAAAAAGGTGCCAATATTAATGCAAAAGATAAATTCGGTGCAACGCCTTTACATTTAGCTGCAATCTCAGGATATACAGATTCAGTAAAAGTTTTATTGGGGAAAAAATGACACAAAAAATTATCGACGTTCAAGACAATAATGGAAATACCCCATTGCTTCTTGCAACTAAAAAAGGACATGCAAATACTATCAGAGCATTATTAAATGCTGGAGCTAAGGTTGATATAGCAAATAATAAAGGTGAAACTATTGATAAAATAGCAAATCCAGAATGTTCTAAAATAATAAATGATCATATAACAAGACAAAAGTTTGAAGCAAAAGAAATAACATCGCCACCTCCAACTCCTACTCACACTCAAAGTAACTCAAGACAACGCTAATAAATTTTTCTAAATTTCTAGACAATGTCTCGTGTTTGAATTAAATTGGGAAAAAATAATTATTTTACGGAATTGTTTATGAGCAAACCTAGTCATCATTTTCATATTATAAATCCTAGCCCATTTCCAATTGCTATATCTTTTGCCTTACTCCTAGCAACCAGTGGTGCAGTAATGTTTTTTCACCAGTATCCTCTTGGAGAATATATCTTACCTATTGGTTTAATCTTAACTGTTGCTGTCATGATATTATGGTGGAGAGATGTAATTAAAGAAGGGCGTGAACATAAAGCTCATAATGAAATTGTTCGTCGTGGTTTAAGCATCGGTATGCTATTATTTATTCTGTCAGAAGTAATGTTTTTCTTTGCATTTTTCTGGTCGTTTTTTAAGGCAAGATTATTTCCTGAAGGGATATTAGATGGAGCATGGGTAGCAAAAGCTGGCATATGGCCACCAGCAGGAATTGAAGTAATTGATCCATGGAATATTCCGTTTTTAAACACCTTGATTTTGCTACTTTCAGGGACGACTGTAACCTGGGCACATTATGAATTATTAAATAATAATCGCAAAGAAATGGTAAAGGCTTTATTGCGCACAGTATTATTAGGAGTACTGTTTACCAGCTTGCAAGTTTATGAATATTTTCATGCAACTTTTAAGTTTATTGGTGGTATCTATCCCTCAAATTTCTACATGGCAACAGGTTTTCATGGCTTTCACGTTTTAGTTGGAACTATATTTTTGCTTGTATGTTATTTCCGAGCAAAAGTTGGTCATTTTGATAAAGGAAATGGGCATTTAGGCTTTGAATTCGCTGCATGGTATTGGCATTTCGTTGACGTAGTATGGTTATTCTTATTTACCTTTGTATATGTTTGGGGTGCTTAATAAACGCTTTATGCGTAAAACCATTACTATTTCATTATTAATAATTGCTGAATTTATTCTAATAAGTCTTGGCACCTGGCAGCTATTCAGACTAGATTATAAAACTCAACTCATTGAAACAATTTCTAAACAAACACATCTACCTGCTGTCAATGAAATTGTAGAACCAGTCGAATATTATAAACAAGTAAAATTGCATGGTAAATTACTTAAAGAAAAAATAATTTATCTATATAACCTCAATGAAAAAGGTGAAGCTGGTTATGATGTGATCGTACCATACGAAACTGGAGGAAAAATTATTCTGGTAAAGTATGAATGGGTAAAGGAAAAAAATTATGACAAAATGAATGACAAGATAGCCGGAATGATCATCCCTATTTCTAGAAAAAATAAATTTACACCAGATAATGATCCAGCAAAAAATATTTGGTATTATGTAGATATTTACCAATTGGAAAAATTTACAGATCATAAACTACTTCCAGCATTAATCATCCGCAATGCAAATCCAGATATCTTTAAAACCTATATTCGTAATGACCATTTTGGTTATGCTATGATTTGGTACTCTTTTGCAGCAATCTTATTGATTATATCATATATAAAAGCCATTAATGCAAAACAATCAAAAAAATCTACTTAAAAAATTACTCGACTTAAAAACATATTGCGAATTAATACATTCTTCCTTATTCTATTTATAAAAATACAAGGCAGAATATATGACTAAAGACAATTCAAACACCACTCTTATACCTATGCTAAACAATAATAGACGTAATATTTTAATTGCCCTGTTAAGCCTTACTTTCATAAGTATATCATGCTATTTTTACATTACCGGTAAATATAGAAATAGCACTTCAAACAAATCTTCTAAAGTTGAAAATTATATAGCCGATATTAAAAATAAAAATAAAATAGTTAAGTTAAAAGAAGAATTTGGCACTAATTTGCCGGGACTAACAATTAGAAATGCAAATTTTAGTAATGTAGATTTTTCAAATATAAATTTATCACATTCTAAATTTAGTAAAGTTGCGTTTAATGGTGCTGATTTATCAGGTACTAATTTACAATTCATAGAATGTGATGAATGTGATTTTACTAACGCAAAAATTTCTACAGCAGATATTAGCTCAGCTAAAATGCCATATGCAATTCTAAATAATGCTGACTTTAGCGATACAATTCTGAAATTTGCTATTTTACAAAATGTAGAAGCTGCAGGAGCAAATTTTAATAATGCAAATCTAAATGGCATAGATTTTTCTCGTTCTGATTTAACAGGAGCTAAATTTACAAATGTAAATTTGAATCAAGGAACTCTTACTCAAGTCAAATTGAATAATGCTATTCTAGAAAATTCAAATCTTTACGGTATAAACCTGGCTTACGCAGACATAACAGGAGCCAAATTTAATAATAGCTATATGGAATCCGCAAATTTAAGCTACGTAATAGCTAACAATGCTGACTTTAGCAATACCAATTTAAGCTGGACGCACTTAAATAACTCTAAATTTGAACAAGCATTATTTATAAAAGCTAATTTAACAAACGCTTATGTAACTCGTTCAACTTTCATAAGTGCAGATCTTTCTAATTCAAATTTGCAACAAACAGACATGAAGAGAAGTGACTTTACTAATGCAAAATTTACAAATAGTGATTTAACAAAAATTGATTTCCGATTTGCTATATTAAAAAACGCTGATTTAACGCAATGTAAAATGGTAGGTAGTAATTTCTCTGATGCTGATCTTAGTAACGCTAATCTATCAAATGCGAGCATCATCAATAGCTTATTTACAAACGCAAATTTAACACAAGCTATTGGCGTAACCGTCGCTCAGTAAGCTGTATATAAAATAGTGGCTTTAATATTATACTCAAATATTTAGTCACTCGTTGAATAGATATTTCTAACTTATTAAACGATTAGCCTTAAAACTGTAATGGTTAGCACTGCTAACAATGACGTGATCAAGCAGTTTGACATCAATTGCACTCAGAGCTTGAACTGTTACCTCTGTAAGTTCTAAATCAGATTTAGATGGTTTAGTACTACCACTAGGATGGTTATGTATCAAAATTATAGCACTAGCTGAATGATAGATTGCTTTTTTTACAATCTCTCTTGGATATATGCTGATACTACTAATAGTACCGTAATCCTGAAGTTCATCTGCCAATAACATATTTTTATTATTTAGAAAAAGAACTCGTAATTGTTCAGTAGAATTATAGCCCATTGTACTACGAACGTACTCTATCATTTTATCCCAAGAAGAAAAAATATTGTCATTCACTATCTGCTCTTTTGTTACACTAGCTATAACTTCTCTAAATAACCTAAATGTTGAAATGACAGACGGACCAACACCTGAAACTTGTGCTAATAGAGATGGATCTGCATTTAAAACTTTACCTAAACTGCCAAACTTATTGATAAGTATTTTAGCTAAAGGCTTCATGTCTTTACGAGGAATAGCCAAACAAAGAATTAACTCAAGAATTTCGTAATCTGCTACTAAGCCAAGATTTGACTGAATTAACCTGGCTTTAAGACGCGCACGATGCCCTTCTAATAACTCATTCATATCTAAACGTTAAATGGTGGCTGAGTATAACCCTTTGGTGAAAGAGTAAAAATTTCAAACCCATCTTTAGTAACTGCGATTGTATGTTCAAATTGTGCTGATAATGAACGATCTTTAGTAGTAACCGTCCAACCATCGTACATATTAAGACGAGTATGATAAGAACCAGCATTGATCATTGGTTCAACAGTAAAAAACATACCCTCCTCTAACACTATGCCCTCACCCTTTTTACCATAATGCAAAATGTTAGGTTCGGTATGAAAAACTTTACCAATTCCATGACCGCAATAATCACGTACAGCTGAATAATGGTGCTTTTCTGCATATATTTGAATTGCATTACCAATATCACCTACAGTTGCGCCAGGTTTTACCTGCTCTATTCCCAGCATCATTGACTCATAAGTAATATTAACTAAACGTTTGGCCTTAATTGAAGGTTCACCAACATAAAACATTCTGCTGGTATCTCCGTAATACCCATCAACAATTACTGTTACATCAATATTTAAAATGTCACCGCTTTTCAGCTTAGTTTCGTCTGGAATACCATGGCAAATTACATGATTGACAGAAGTGCATATTGATTTAGGAAAACCTTTATAGTTTAATGGAGCTGGTACTGCATTATGTTTTATAATATAGTCATGACAGAGATCGTTTAAATAGTTTGTGGTTATACCAACAGCAACAAAGTCGGTAATATAGTCTAATAACTGCGCTGCTAGTTTTCCAGCTTGACGCATTTTTATAAAATCTGTATTACTATGAATTGTTATGGTCATATTAAACTATAAATTATCAATTAATGATCTGAAAATACTCATAATTTTAGATATATGCAAGACATTATGAAAGCAGCAATTTTAGTTACAGGAAATGAGATCTTAAGTGGTAGCACTCAGGACACTAATATTCAATATATTGCTAAGAATTTATCAGAACTTGGCATAGTTCTTGCAGAAGTTAGAATAGTGCGTGATGTTGAAGAAGATATTATTTATGCAGCTAACCAGCTTCGAGCCAAATATGATTATGTTTTTACCACTGGTGGAATAGGACCTACTCACGATGATATTACAACTGCTGCTATTGCAAAAGCATTTGGAGTGGAGTTAGAACGTAATACTCAAGCGCTGCAAATTATGGAAAAACGATATGCTTCACAAAATAGAGTCATGCACGAAGCTAGCTATAAAATGGCTGATATGCCGAAAAATGTAGAGTTAATTTTAAATGAAGTAAGTGGAGCACCAGGATTTAAAATAGAAAATGTTTATGTTATGGCTGGCATCCCAAATACTATGCAAAGTATGTTTAACTATCTAATACCTCAATTAAAAACCAGTGCAAAATTTATTACTAAGAAAATAGTTGTACATTCAGGTGAAAGTACAATTGCAAGGATATTAGAAGACGTAAATTTAGAATATAAAAATTTAGACCTTGGGAGCTATCCATTTCAAGTAGATGGTAAATGGGGAACAAATTTAGTGATTAGAGGACAAAATGCAACGCAAATAGATGAAGCTCTTGAAAAACTTGTAAATCAGTTAAAATCTAAAGATATAGAATTTACAATCGCTAGTGAAAAATAGATGAAAAGAGTAGTATCTGGAATTCAACCAACTGAAAATCTGCACATTGGAAATTACTTTGGCTCAATCAAAAATTGGTTAGATTTGCAGGATCAATATGACTGCTTATTTACAGTGGTAAATCTACACGCTATGACCGTACCTTATGTTCCAGAAGAATTAAAGCACAATACTCTTAATGTAGTAGCCACCTACCTTGCTTGTGGCATTGATCCTAATAAATCAAAAATCTTTATACAAAATACTATTCTTGAACATGCCCATCTAGCATGGATTTTTAATTGCATTACACCTACCGGCTGGATGAACCGCATGACACAATTTAAAGAAAAATCTGACAAATACAAAGAGCATAGCTCCTTAGGCTTATATTGTTATCCAGTACTAATGGCTGCTGATATTTTGCTTTATCAAGCAAACTACGTACCTGTAGGTGAAGATCAAAAGCAACATGTGGAACTAACAAGGGATATAGCTTCTGCTTTTAATAGAATAATAAAACAGGAGTATTTTACATTACCTGAACCAATAATTACTGGTCCAGGAACCAGAATTATGAGTTTAAAAGATGGTACTAAAAAAATGAGTAAATCTGATGATTCAGGTTATAGTAAAATTAACCTTACAGATTGCAACGATGAAATTATTTTAAAGTTTCGTAAAGCTAAAACAGATTCAATTTCAGAAATATACTACGATAAAGAAAACAGGCCAGAAATGAGTAATCTACTCAATATTTATTCAGCTTTTTCAGGCATTAAAATAAAAGAGTTAGAAGAAAAATATAGTGGCATTGGATGTGCAGCTTTTAAAAATGATTTAGCAGAATTAACCATAGCTAATTTATCTAAAATTCGAGAAGAACATCAGAGACTAATGAAAGATATTGGCTATGTGAAAAAAATTTTAGACTTAGGAAAAGAAAAAGCACAATCCATAGCTTCACAAAACATGATAAAAATACAAGAATTACTAGGTTTGTTTTAATTTTAATTGATTATTAACCTTTGTAGATTATAATGAAAAAAGTTAATATATACACAGATGGATCATGTTCTGGGAATCCTGGCCCAGGAGGATGGGGCGCAGTACTAATTTATAATAATATAGAAAAAGAATTGCACGGTGGCGAGACACACACAACAAATAATAGGATGGAAATGCTGGCAGCTATAAAAGCTATAGAATCATTAAAAGAACCTTGTATAGTAGACCTTTATACAGATAGCTCCTATTTGAAAAATGGTGTAACATTATGGATAAAAAATTGGCAAGAAAAAAATTGGAAAACTGCAAGCAAAAAAGCAGTTAAGAATGTTGACTTATGGCAAAAATTAGTATCTCTTACCAACAGCCATAAGATAACTTGGAATTGGGTTAAAAGCCATAATGGTGATAAATATAACGAAATGGCTGATGCTTTAGCTGTTAGTGCTAGAGACGAAGTAATAAAAAAAAATAAGGTTTAACATGAATATTGTAACAAAAATTTTGTTGTGGTTAAACTATAAGTGCGTTGGGCAAGATAGATTTGGCAATAAGTATTATGAATCACTTAAACTTGCAAAAGGAAAGCAGAGAACTAGAAGTGTAATGTATAAAGGTAAGCCAGAAAGTACGAAAGTTCCAGCAGGATGGCACGCTTGGCTACATTACTTATCTGACGACATACCTGCGGATAATCAATTAGAATATGATTGGCAAGATGAATATTTACCCAATTTAACAGGTACAAAATACGCATATAGACCTAAAGGTCATATGACATCAAGCGGAGTGAGAGATTACGTATCGAGTGACTATCATGCTTGGAGACCGGACGATTAACTTATAATTTAAAGAGTATTTATGAACAAAAATATTATCGAAGTTCTTGTAGGATTTTTAGTAATAGCAATTGCAATTGGTTTTTTAGCTTATACTTATAAAGTAGCAAATATTAAAAAATTAGATAGCTGTTATCAAATCAAAGCAAAATTTGATCAAGTGGAAGGTATAATTATGGGAAGCGACGTAATGGTTAGCGGTATTAAAGTTGGATCAGTATCAGAACTATCTTTGGATCCTAAAAGCTACAACGTTATTATGACAATTGCGATAGAGGATAGCATAAAATTACCAGTTGATTCATCTGCACGTATTGTTAGTAGCGGATTACTTGGCGGTAAATATGTTGAATTACAAGCTGGTTCAGATGATCAAATGTTAAATAATAACGATATGATATTATACACTCAATCTTCTGTTAATCTTGAGTCATTGCTTGGTAAGTTCATTTTTAGCAGCTCAACAAATGCTAATAATAAAACTGCAGAAAATTCACCAGCGCCAAATAGTAGCAATGATAACAAAACTATTTCCAGTACAGCAATACCAGCTAATTAGCTGGGTTATTTATTATATTGTTCTGACTACTAGTCTAGCTTTAGCTAACGAAAACACTGAACAAGTAACTTCTGATAATCAGCATAAATATGCTCTATTGCGCGGATTAAACAAAATCACAGGCAAAAGTCAAATATTAAAAATTCCAGTAGGTGAAGATCTATATTATTTTGAGACGTTAGGACTTTTTGTGCGTTCATGCCAAAAAGATTTAAGTGAAGATCCAGTAGAAAACAAAATTCTGTTAGAAGTATGGCATAAAGACTCAACAGGAAATATAGATAGAGTGTTTTTTGGTTGGTTATTTTCTCTTGGATCTTCGATCTCTACAATCGAGCATCCGGTCTATGACATTGCCTTAGCAGAGTGTATAAATTAATAGACAAAAGAGCATTTATGTTTTAGTATCGACTAACTTTTTAACAGCAGTTTACGGAGATTATTTTGACAAAAGTAAACAAAATTAATGAAAAAGAAAAATATTTGCTCTTTTATAAGCAAATGGTTCTGATTCGTAAATTTGAAGAAAAAGCAGGACAACTTTATGGTATGGGAAAAATCGCAGGATTTTGCCATTTATACATTGGTCAAGAAGCAGTTGTAGTTGGATTTATATCTTCCTCAAAACCAGGCGATAAAATGATTACTAGTTATCGAGATCATGGTCATATGCTAGCTATCGGCACAGATCCCAAAGTAATAATGGCAGAATTAATGGGGCGTGCTACAGGCTGTTCCAAAGGTAAAGGCGGCTCAATGCATATGTTTGATCTAGAAAGACATTTTTATGGTGGGCACGGTATTGTAGGAGCACAAATTCCAATTGGTACAGGACTTGCATTTGCTGATAAATATCTAAATAAAAACAATATTACTTATGTATATTATGGCGATGGTGCTGCTCATCAAGGACAAGTTTATGAATCCTACAACATGGCAGCTTTATGGAAATTACCAGTTATATATATAATTGAAAATAATGAATATGCTATGGGTACTTCTGTATCAAGATCAAGCCATATAACAGATTTATATAAACGCGGTGAAGGTTTTGGTATACCAGGAATGCAAGTGGATGGTATGGATATATTTGCAGTAGAAAAGGCTGCTAAAGAAGCAGCAGATTTTGTAAGAAGCGGTAAGGGACCTGTTTTACTTGAATTAAAAACTTATCGCTATCGTGGTCATTCAATGTCTGATCCAGCAAAGTATCGTAGTAAAGAAGAAGTACAAGAAAAAAGAGATCATCATGACCCAATCGTTAATTTAAAAAAATATTTATTAGATAACAAAATTATAAAAGAAGAAGAATTAGATTTGATTGACGATGAAATAAAAAATAAAGTAAATGAAGCCATAGAGTTTGCAGAGAACAGTCCTGAACCAGATGAGTCTGAGCTCTACACAGATGTTAATTAATAGCTATTAGGTATACAATGAATCAAATTACTTTAAGAGAAGCATTACGTGATGCTATGGCAGAAGAAATGAGAGCTGACCCAAATGTATTCGTAATGGGAGAAGAAGTAGCCGAATATCAAGGAGCTTATAAAGTCACACAAGGACTATTAGAAGAATTTGGCTCTAAAAGAGTTGTTGATACTCCAATCACTGAACATGGATTTGCTGGACTAGGAGTTGGTGCAGCAATGGGGGGCTTACGTCCAATTGTTGAATTTATGACATTTAACTTTGCAATGCAGGCAATTGATCAAATCATTAATTCTGCTGCAAAAACAAAATATATGTCTGGTGGCTTAATTAAATGCCCGATTGTATTTCGTGGGCCAAATGGTTCAGCAGCAAGAGTAGGCGCGCAACATTCTCAATGTTATGCTAGTTGGTATTCTCATATACCTGGGCTAACTGTAATTTCACCATATTTTGCTAGCGATGCTAAAGCTTTACTAAAAGCTGCTATTAAGTATGATTCACCAGTCATTTTCTTAGAACATGAATTACTTTATGGCAATAGCTTTCCAGATGAAGATAAAGAAGTGGAAATAGGTAAGGCAAATATTGTAACAGAAGGAAGCGATGTAACCATAACGACGTTTTCATTACAAGTTAGAAATGCTATAAAAGCTGCTGAAGAGCTATCTAAAGAAGGTATTAGCGTCGAAATAATAGATCTGCTAACATTAAGACCTCTTGATAGAGAAACAATTATCAATTCAGTAAAGAAAACAAATAGGCTTGTAACTGTTGAAGAAGGATGGGCCTTTGCAGGAATCGGAGCTTCTATAGGGGCTATAATAATGGAGGAAGCATTTGACTATTTAGATGCACCGATAATAAATATTGCAGCAAAAGATGTACCATTGCCCTATGCTGCAAATCTTGAAAAGCTTGCATTGCCACAGGTTGAAGATATAATCAAAGCTTGCAGAGAAGTTTGTTTTAGATCAAAATAATACTCAGCTTATTGTAATTTAAATAAAGAAGAGGAAAAAACATGCCAATAAAAATTCTAATGCCAGCATTATCACCAACAATGACAGAAGGTAATTTAGTAAAATGGCATAAAAAAGTAGGCGATAAAGTTAAATCAGGTGATTTACTTGCTGAAATTGAGACTGACAAAGCTACTATGGAAGTTGAAGCAGTTGATGAAGGAATAATTGGTAAATTAGTTGTAGAAGAAGGTGCTCAAGGTGTAGCTATCAACTCAGTAATTGCGGTATTGTTAGAAAAAGGCGAAGATAAATCTGTATTAGATGCTATGGATTTTGAAATTCCCAAACCAACCGTGACTGAAACTAACCTAGAAGTTAAAGCAGAACCAGCATCAATAGTTAATGAAGAGCCAAAAACTCAGTTTACAAGTAATTCCAATAATTCTAAAGAACATATTTTTGCTTCCCCTTTAGCTAAAAGAATAGCTTCTGATCAAAATATAAATTTAAATAACGTACTAGGAACTGGTCCTCATGGCAGAATCGTAAAAGCTGATGTCTTAGCAAGCTCAAAATCCTCAACAAGTAGTCATGAAGGGCCTATAGTAAGAATTGCACAAGAATATAAAACTATAGCAAATAGTAACATACGTAAAGTTATTGCGCGTCGCTTAAGCGAATCTAAACAAAATGTTCCGCATACTTATTTATCAATTGATTGTAACGTAGATAAATTGCTAGAACTTAGACATGATATAAATCATGCTAGATCAGCTGACGTTAATGCAGTTAGAGTTTCAGTAAATGATATAATAATTAAAGCCGTAGCATTAACTTTAAAACAAGTTCCAGAAGCTAACTCAGCTTGGACTGATGAAGCAATATTGCAATATAATAATATTGATATTTCAGTTGCAGTCTCAATAGATGGTGGTTTAATTACACCTATTATTTTTAATGCTGATCAAAAATCCATATTCACTATTTCAAAAGAAGTAAAAGAATTAGCAGCTAAAGCAAGAGCAGGAACGTTAAAACCTCATGAATTTCAAGGAGGAGGATTTAGCATATCTAACTTAGGTATGTATGGCATAAAACAATTCAATGCAATTGTAAACCATCCTCAAAGCTGTATTTTAGCTGTTGGAGCAAACATACCCACACCGATTGTTAAAAATAATAAAATTGAAATAGCAAATATTTTGTGTGTAACATTATCTTCAGATCATCGTTCTCTTGATGGTGCAATGAGCGCGAAATTCCTTCAAAGCTTTAAGGAAATAATTGAAAATCCAGTAAGATTACTATTAGGGTATTAATATGGCAGAAAATTTTGATATAGCAATTATAGGAAGTGGCCCTGGAGGCTATGTTGCAGCAATAAGAGCAGCACAGCTTGGAATGAAAACTGTAGTAATAGAAAAAGCTGATCTTGGTGGTATTTGTTTGAACTGGGGATGTATTCCGACCAAAGCCTTATTACGTTGTTCAGAAATTAATCACTTGTTACAAAATGCTGATCAATTTGGCTTTACTATTTCTGGAATAAAATTTGATTTACAAAAAATTGTTGAACGCTCTAGAAAAGTTGCATCGCAACTTTCTTCAGGCATTAGCCATCTGCTAAAAAAAAATAAAGTTACAGTAATTAAAGGGCATGGGAAATTAGCTGGTAAAGGTAAAATTATTGTTGAACAAGATAATAATAAAACTGAAATTCTGGCTAAACATATTATTATTTCAACTGGTGCACGTGCAAGAGTTTTACCAGGATTTGAACCTGACGGTAAATTTATCTATACGTACAAAGAAGCAATGATCCCTAAAGAATTACCAAAAAAGCTATTAGTAGTTGGCTCTGGTGCAATTGGTATTGAATTTGCAAGTTTTTACAACAATCTTGGATCTGAAGTTATTGTAATTGAAACGATGGATAAAATTTTATCAACAGAAGACGATGAAATCTCATCATTAGCTAAAAAATCTTTTGAAAGCCAAGGAATAAAAATTTACACGGGAACAAAAATTCAGTCTGCTGTAAAAAATAAAGACACAGTCACTGTTACCATTGATATCAAAGGAAAAATTGAGAAAATCGAGCTAGACGCTATTATTATGGCAGTAGGAATTGAAGCTAATACTGAAAATTTAGGGTTAGAACATACAACTGTAAAAATAGATAAAGGTCATATTGTAACCAATGAATGGCTGGAAACTAATGAAAAAAATATTTATGCAATTGGTGATGTTGCTGGCGCTCCATGGCTTGCTCATAAAGCTAGTCATGAAGGGGTAGTATGTGTAGAGAAAATTGCCGGCAGTAAAGATGTACATCCTATATGTAAAACAAAAATTCCAGGATGTATTTATTCAATGCCACAAATCGCAAGCGTAGGATTAACCGAAAAACAAGCTCTCGAAAAAGGTTATAAAATTAAAGTTGGACGCTTTCCATTTATTGGTAATGGTAAGGCAGTAGCAATGGGTGAGACAGAAGGTTTAATTAAAACTATATTTGATGAAAAAACCGGTGAACTACTAGGCGCTCACATGATTGGAGTTGAAGTAACAGAAATGATTCAAGGATTTGTTATTGCTAAAAACTTGGAAGCAACCGAGCTAGACTTAATGCATAGTATTTTCCCGCATCCAACATTATCAGAAATGATGCATGAATCTGTGCTTAATGCATTTGGTAGAGCGATACATTTTTAATATATAAAAGTTAAGTTGTGAACATCAAAAAATTAGCTAACCCTAGTGCTGAAAAAACTACTTTGCCTAGACCAGATTGGATCAAGGTTAAAGCGCCTGTATCTAAAGGATATCACAATACTCGTGAACTAATTCATTCTTTAAAACTTAATACTGTATGTGAAGAAGCTGCCTGCCCTAATATTGGAGAATGCTGGAATCAAAAACATGCAACGGTAATGATCCTTGGTTCTGTATGCACCAGAAATTGTTCGTTCTGTAATATTGAAACCGGTATTCCAGACTTGCTTGATCCACACGAACCTGATCGTTTAGCGGAAGCTATTTCAAAATTAGGTTTAGCTCACGTAGTAATTACTTCTGTAGATCGTGACGATCTTTATGATGGTGGTGCTGATCATTTCGTAAAATGTATTGAAAAAATTCGTAAATTCACACCTAATACTACCATAGAAATTTTAACTCCGGACTTTCTCCGTAAAGAAGGAGCGTTACAAAAAGTTGTTAAAGCTAAGCCTGATGTATTTAATCATAATATTGAAACCGTACCATCACTTTATCATAATATCAGACCTGGAGCTCGATATTTCCATTCAGTAAATTTATTATTCCAAGTAAAAAATCAAGATCCAACTATGTTTACTAAATCAGGAATAATGGTTGGATTGGGTGAAACTAAAGAAGAGGTTTTACAAGTAATGGATGATTTGCGATCTGCTGAAGTAGATTTTATTACAATCGGTCAATATCTTCAACCAACAGCAAAACATGCTAAAGTTGAGAGATATGTAGAGCCTGAAGAATTTGATTACTATGCTCGTATGGCGCGCTCAAAAGGATTTTTAATGGTATCAGCGAGTCCTTTAACCAGGTCTTCTTATCATGCAGGTGAAGACTTTAAAACACTAAAAAATGAAAGATTAAAAATATTTCATAGCTAAATCAACACAATTTTTTATTAAGACCTTATTATTCGATTGGGTGGCCCGAACGCACAATTGAAATAAAAAATAAAAAATTGGTTGCAATATCTTTAGATTTTGGTAAAATAGTTCTTAATAAGTTACTTAAATTAACTCCCTCTTAATTTAAATTTTAATATGTCTATGAGCACACCTAGAACAATTATTCATTCAGAATCACCTCTTCATAAAGCAATACGCGAAAATGATATAAATCTTTTTAATGATTTAATTTTCAAAGGAAATAACTCCATGCAAGATAGTAATGGAGATAATGTAGTACATGTAGCTGCAAAAGAAGGCAGATTAGAAATGTTAAAAGTACTTGCAAAAACCGCAGATTTAAACGCTCTTAATAGGGCTGGTGAACCACTTCTAGAAATAGCTTTTCGTTCACAGAATGCTGATATGGTTAGGTTTTTAATAATGCAACCAAATATAGATATTAACATTAAATTTAAAGACGGAAGCACATTATTGCATAATATAGTAAAATCTGCAGATGAATTAAACTTACTTGAAGACTCTTTAAATAATGGAGCAAAAATTGTTACGCAAGATAGAAGAGGTAACACGCCTCTTCATTATGCAATAAATTTAGCTTATAAAAATCCTGAGCTAAGATTACAATTTACTGAAATTGCTTTAACTTTAATTGAAAGATCAAAGGATCCATCAGTGTTCACTCAACCGAATCTTCTGCGGAATACTTGCCTAGCTATAGCTCTTAAAACTGGTAATAAAGCAGTTCTTGATTCAATGGCAAAAAAATTAGGCTTAGCAGAAGTAATTGATACAGCTCAAAAAATTATAAAAACTACATCTAGTTCTAGTTTTAAAGAGCTACCACAACATTCATCTGATAAAAAACCACAAGTAGTTAGATAATGTCACCAGTAACCTGGCTAGTCACTTTCAAAACTGATCATTACTATCTAAAGTATTTTATTGATCATTTAAGTGATCTTTATTCAGATGTTTCCTATTTCGAATATAAAACCAGTCAATATATTGAGCATATGCCTGATGATGTATGGATAGTGCAATTATATTTTAAGCAACAACCAAAAATAGAAGAAATAACTCAAAATATTATAAAAATAACAGAAATTCATAACATTCCAATCATACCAAAATTAGAAAGTTCTAATATTAAGGATAGAGATTGGATTGCTTTAATAAAGAGGAAATCAAAGCCAATCGCAATTGATCAATTCTGTGTTTATAACTCACATCATAAGCTTAAAGATAACAAATTAATTCCGATTATTATTGATCCAACTAGAGCATTTGGTACAGGAGAGCATTACACCACAAAAAACTGTATAAAAGCTTTATGTTATTTACAAGAATTCTATAATTATAAGCCAGAGAAGATGCTAGATATTGGTTGTGGTTCAGGCATACTTGCTATTGCTATGGCAAAATTATGGAAAAAACATTTGGTTGCAGCAGATATCGATGAACAATCTGTTATTACAACTAATGAAAATATTAAATTAAACAAAGTTGATCATCTAATTACAGCATTTTTATCAGATGGATATAATTGCTCTCAAATCACAAAAAATACCCCATATGATTTGATAACTTGCAATATACTTGCACAACCATTAATTAATATGGCACCTGATTTATCAAAACATCTTAAAGTTGGTGGCAAAGGCATATTGTCTGGATTTTTGATCAACCAAGAACAGCAAGTGATCAGCGCACATGAGGCTCAATCATTAAAGGTAATTCATAGAATTGTTGAAGATAATTGGAGTACATTAATTGTAGAAAAAACTACCTAAATAAAAACTATTTAACAAATTTATTTTCTAAATAATCCAAATAACATTCATAATTAATATCACTGCCAGTAGCAGAGATTAATAAATCTTTAAGTGGTAAAGTTCTTGCTTTTAAATGAATGTTATTTTTAAACCAATTCATAATTTCAATTAAATCTGCATTTGCAAGCTTCTGATCAAAATCTGGAAAAATCTCTCTTATTTTCTTCGCTAACATTGAAGCAATAATAGCTCCACAAGTATAAGATGGAAAATAACCAAAGGCACCCATATACCAATGAATATCTTGCAAACAACCTTCACTTTGCTTAGTTGGTCTAATGCCAAGATATTTTTCATACATATCATCCCAAACTTCAGGTAACTGAACAATTTTTATTTCACCATTAACTAGTTTCTTTTCAATTAAATATCTAATTGCCACATGCAGTGGATATGTTAATTCATCAGCAAAGATACGAATAAATGATGGCGAAGGATTATTAATTTTATTATATAGGCTTTTAGGATTAAAATTATGACCAGTTTCTTGATTTATAAATCTAGCCAGCCAAGTAACAAATTCTGATGAAGATCCAACTTGCTTTTCCATAAATAAGGATTGTGATTCATGCATTGCCATGCCTCTAGCTTTACCAACGGGTTGACTAATTAATTCAAGAGGTAAATTACGTTCATATAAAGCATGACCGGATTCATGAATAATTGCTAACATTGATTGCATAAAGTTATCTTCAATATGAAAAGTCATGCGTATATCATATTGATTACCCCCACAAAATGGATGCGCGCTTTCATCAATCCTACCTTTAAAACCAAAAATTTTTGACAATTCTAATGCAAGTTTTTTTTGGTCTGTTTTATTCACGAAAAGATCATATTCTTCATGTTTTTTTTGTTTAATTTTTGCAAGAATCAATGGTATATCACGTAGAATGTTATTGAAAATTTGATCAAGCTTATCTTCTTCCAACCCACGATCAAAATCATTAATCATCGCTTGGTAAGTAGAAACACCAAATTTACTTGCTTTTATCTGAGCTATTTTTAGAGTTAGATCAAAAAGGTGAGTGAGTTCATTTTCAACAAGTTTAAAATTATTTTGAGCTCTAGCTTCTCGCCATAAAACTTCAGTGCTTAATTTCGCACGCTCAAACTCTACAAGTAATTCTGTATTAACTAGGATAGCAGAATTAACCATAAATTCAATTTCAGCTAAATTTGCTTTTTGTATCGGAGAAAGATTTTCCTTTTTTGCTAGCTCAATCAATTCAAGATTATTGCTCTCTTTAACTATCTCTAACGCAGATTCTTCAATTACTGCCATTTGATCAGCTCTGTAAGACGCAGCACTTTCCGGCATTAACACACTTGAATCCCAATTTAAAATTGCTGCTGCATCTCTTAGAGACTGCACTTGCGCCATTTTTGCTTCAAGTTTATAATAATTTTGCATTATATCTCCATTTATTAATTTGCTTCTATCACTTTTATTTTATGCCACAAAACACAAAGAAGAGATATCACATAATTAAAAATACTGTTGAATATTTATGTAGAAATAAAATATCTATATTACTGAGCATTTATACACCAAGTACGATTGACTACTCAACTAACTGAGTAAACAATCGATACTATCATCCCACAGACAAATCATTCCTCTGTATTGTAAGTCATTCAAAAAGCTGGATAATTCTATTTCATTTAAAGTGCTTAATTCATCTTTACTATGCCCATCACTATCTAATAACTTTTGATCATTAAAAGTAACCAATCCTATGTAGGATTTACCATCATTTGTAGCTAAATCAAATATTAGCTCAGTGTTTTCTGTAAGATCTAGAGCTTTTTTTAGCATTAAACTGAATACTTCTGGTTGTTTTACATGTTTTAATACCTGGCTTTTTTCCCACCAAAAATATTCTGTCTCTAAAGGATTAGTACCATTTTTAAGTAACAACATAGCTGTTGATTTTTCATTACCAATATTATTTTTTATACTTGAATTCGTCATTCTTTCCATTAACGTGCTAATATCAGGATTTTCAGATAATAGCTCAGCTACTAAATGTGCAAGATCTAAATTTTCTGCTATCTTGTGTGCTGTAACAGTATCACTTCTAGCCACCATACCTAGAGCAGTCATTCCGTAATAATTTAGTGCATTTATATTGACCCCGTTATTCTTAAGTATAGAAATCATTTCTTGGTATAATATTATTTGCTCCGATGATGGAGAAGAATGTAAAGAAGTAGCGGTTATATAATGAATAGCTGTATTATCATAATTATCTTTCTCATTCATGCTGATGGATCGTGCTATATATTTTTCAGCAAGTAATTGAAAAATATCTGAATGCCCTTTTGCTGCTGCTACCATTAATGCAGTCTTACCATCTGCATCACAACTATTTATGTTAATTCCTAATTCATCATATTGAGCAACAAGAAAACTAACCATCTCTTTATGCCCATAAAATGCTGCTAGAGTTAGTGCAGTATACGTACTACTGTCACCAGTATCGCTTTCAGTCAGAGCTTTTTTTCTTGTAACTACATCCAATGAATTCAAAAGCACCTTGGCTCGATGCACTTGATTAAGAGCAGCAGCATTATGAAGAGGATACCAATCATATCCTAATTCTTGAGAACCTCCAGCTAAACGCAATGCTTCAGGTATATCAGGAAATGTTCTAGGAACTAATTTATCAATTAATTTTGCCGAAAACGTTAGTGGAGAAGAGATAATGCCACCGACTAACATACCACCAAAAGCAAAGGGTCTCATTGCTGGTGGTAAATCTCTAGCATTAGCCGAATATTTTAGCGGAAAATCTAACAGGCTTAAGAGGCTTACTGCCAATAATGATACAATGACTGTACCGGTTCTTAATGTCGTATAGTCATAATGATATACCTCATCTATCTGAGATTAACCAAGTGCACATCATACTGTTTATTCCAGTATATAGCGCTCCAGAGAATAAAAAATGATTTATCCCTGTAATTTTCTTTATACTAGCTACAACAAAATCTTCAGCTCCTCCAATCAGTGTTGATACAACACTAGTTAGATGTGTGAGTGCAATGCCAGCATTTCCTAACTTATACGAAAATAAGTTACTTGATTCTGAATAATTATATACATATCCTTTTATTAAATATTGAATATTATATTCTTCACTTGATGAGCTATTAAGCATTTTTTGCATTTTTAACCTTCTTAAAATTTATAATTTCATTATTGTGATTTTTTATTAACTAAAGAATTTGATATATATGTCAAGCAATTTGCTTATATTTTATATTAAATAGGTTTAAATATATATTTAGCTCTGCTCATATTAATGAAATATCTAAATCAATATTTAAAAACATTGCTAGTATTAATTGTATTACGCGTAAATCTTATCTTTAGGCGATAAATACAGAAGCTAAACCAAGGAAAAGACAGAATCCCACAATGTCAGTAAGAAAAGTTAATAAAACACTTGAAGCAATAGCAGGATCAGCGCCAATTTTATTTAAAGTTATAGGAATTATAGAGCCTAAGAATCCGGCAATAGTGAAATTAATAGCAACAGCTAAAGCAAAGATGAAGGATAGATTTAGGTCTTGATAAATAAATAGCAAAATAATAGCACCGAGCACTCCTAGTAATAACCCGTTTAAAGCACAAGCAGAAATCTCTTTAGTAATAATTCTCCAAGCGTTAGCATCAGTAATATCTTTATTTGCAATCGCACGCACCGCAACAGTAACAGTTTGTGTTCCAGCATTACCTCCAGTAGAGGCAACAATAGGCATAACCGCAGCAAGAGTTACTATTTTTTCAATAGTATTATCAAATAAACTTATTAGAAATGATGTAAAGCACGCTGTAAGAAGGTTAAAGAATAGCCACGGAAAACGCTGAATAGCAGTTCTAAAAAAGGCAGAGTAAATATCAAGTATATTAACCCCACCAAGTTTCATTATATCTTCTTCAACTTCTTCCTCAACCACGTCAAGAATTTGATCAAGATAAATAACTCCAACCATTTTTTTGCTTTTATTTACTACCGGCGCAGAACTCAAATCATAATGTCTAAAAATATATGATACCTCTTCCTGATCCACGTTAGTTGGAATAAGTTGAAGCTTATTGTTCATTATATCTTTAATCAATACGTCGTGCTTATTCCTAATTAGCTGACTTACATAAACAAATCCAACTGGAACATTGGATTTATTAAGAATAAAAATCTCATCAAGATCTTCCGGTAATTTGTCATTACCACCTAAATAATCTAAAACATCACCTACATTACCTTCATCCTTAACTGCTACAAAATTCGTTTGCATTAAGATACCAGCACTGTTCTTTGGATATTCCAGTCCTTTTTTCAGTAACTTTCTATTAATTAGTGGAATATGAGCTAAAATATTCCGCTTTTCTTCTTCACTAAAATCATCAAGTAAATAAATTGCATCATCAGCTTCAAGCTTATTTATTAATGAAGCAGTCCGCTTTTTACCAAGAATTTCAATAAGTGAGCGCAAAACATCAATATCGAATTCAAGCAAAATCTCTGGATTAATATGATCATTCAGCAATTCTAGAATTTTATAACGCTGCTCATATTTGGCAAAATTAAGATAATCCGCAAGGTCAGCATAGTGAATACTAGTAATGATAGATTTCAAAAGCTTATTATCACCCTGCTCGAGGGCATTAGTAATAGACTGATTGATTTCATTTTTAGCAATTGGGTTAAAGGGATCATTGTCATGAGAAGAAGATTTAAGAGTTTCCATGCCAATTACCCTGCCTAGCTTATGTGGTGCGGTCGAGAAGATTTGAACTTCCACTCCTTGCAGAACAGCGACCTCAACGCTGCGCGTCTACCAA
>CAZEVK010000013.1:0-10231 GCA_964515755.1 uncultured Rickettsia sp.
TTGTATTAGACCCAGATGTAAATGCCTTTGTCTATGGCGGTAGGAATATATTTATTAATACAGGTTTGATCACTTTGTTTAATGATCCCGATGTATTAAAGGGTGTGATAGCGCATGAACTGGGGCATATTACCGGTGGGCATATTGCTAGGCGCGAGGAACAAATAAAGCGATTATTTCCACAGTTTGTTTTTACTAATTTACTTGGTGTAGCTGCATTACTAGGTGGATCAGGAGAGTTGGGTAGCGCTATTTTAAGCGGATCTTCACATGGCTTAGAGAGAAGTATGCTTAGGTACTCTAGAGAAAATGAATCATCTGCTGATCAAGCAGCATTTCAGTATTTGCAACGCTCACATAATAGTAATGCTGGCTTACTAAAGCTTTTACAATATTTTCAAAGCCAAAAACGTCATTTTGATCAGCTAACTCCTTATGCATCAACTCATCCGATTGATAAAGAAAGGATTAGCGCAGTTAAGTTGAATGTTGCTAATGTCTCAAATAATTATCAATCTTCAGATAAAGAAAAGAAACAATATTCTATGATTGTTGCAAAATTGCGTGGTTTTATAGAGCCAACTGGCAATGTTTTAAAATACAATCAAAAGGATTTAGATCCGGTAGCAAGAAAGTATGAACTTGCAGTTGCATTGTTTCGTAAACCTGATTTAAAAGATGCTTTTACAAAAATTAATGAGCTGATTTTAGAAGAGCCTAAAAACCCTTATTTTCAAGAATTAAAAGGTCAAATGTTATTTGAAAATGGGTACATAAAAGAAGCAGCTTCTGCATATAAAATTGCTACAGAATTACTACCTAATTCATATCTAATTAAGTTGGAATACGCAATTGCTTTGATTAATGATGTTTCAAGTAAAAATAATGGCGATATGCAAACAGCATTAAAAATTTTGCAATATGTTGCACATAAACAGCCTAATAGCCCATTGGTATATAGGAATTTAGCAATTGCTTATGGTAAGCTTGGAAATTTAGGATATAGTAACTTAATGTTGGCGGAAGAAGCTATTTTGCTACAAAATTATGTTGAAGCAAAAAAATTCATTTATAATTCTAAAAAATATGTTACAAAAGATCAAAGGCTGTTATTAAAGATAGAAGACTTAGAAAAAATTATTGATGAAAAAATTAATTAGGAGATATTGATATGTTAAGGAATTTTTTTAAGAGTTATAAAGCTTATATATATTTTGTACTATTTATAATTATTATTGGGTTATTTGGAATTAAAAGTAATGTATTCAGCTTTTCTGGCCCAGTGTCTCAAGATGAGATTAAAAAAGTAGTTAGAGAATTTATTGAAGAAAATCCTGATGTAATTGTAAATTCAGTAATGAAAATGCAAGAACGTAAAATGCAAGAAATGCAACAAAAAACACAAGAACTTGTTAAAGAAAGTAAATCTTCTCTTGAAAGTACAGAAAATCAACCTTTCTTTGGAAATAGGGATGCTAAATTTGTAATTGTACAATTCTATGATTATCGTTGTGGTCATTGTAAAAATTCTAACAAAGATGTGACTAAATTCATTAACGAAAATTCTGATGCTAAAGTTGTTTATCGTAATTTAGCAATTTTAGGTCCTGATTCAATTAAGGCATCTCAGGCATCATTAGCGGTTTATAAATTATATCCTAAAGTCTTCAAAGAATTTCATGATAGTTTAATGGCTGCTTCTGTTATTAATGACAAAGAATTAAATGCTTTATTTGCTAAATATAATCTTGATAAAGATAAAGTTTTAAAAGAAATGCAATCTGAAGAAATTAGTAAAGTTTTAGAAGAAAATAAAATTTTGGCTGCTAAAATTGGTGTTAGAGGCGTTCCTGCTTATATTATTAATGGTGAATTTGTAAACGCCATGGTTAATTACGATGTTCTAAAGGCTTATAAAGAAGCTGCTGATAAAAAAGCAAGCTAATTTAAAGTTTAGAAATTTGTGAGTAAGAGTTTATAACATGTGCAAAATTTTGCATAGTTGTGTGCATTTTTTATTACTGATATCTTTCCGAATTTTAAATATGCATTAATCATCAATGATTATGATTCTTTAAATTCTAGCTTTAATATTAGTTTTGGAAGATTTTGACTGATTACGAAGGTAATAATCAAAGAATTAAAAGAATGTATCTCTATAGAAACAAAAATATATTTAAAGAAAAATTAAAGTTATAAAATATTAAGCCTAGCTCAGGTTTTTTTTATTAATTATGATAAAGTTACTATTAGATTTTTTATTAAATAAATGACACTTTTAGGCAATACAGAGCTTATTAATACTAGTTTTGATGATCCTCAAAGTAATCCTATGATATTACTTCAAAAATGGTTGGATGCAGCAGAAGAAATTGGTATAAATGAGTCTAAGGGTTTTGTACTGTCAACTGTTAATAGTAATTGTATACCTTCAAGTAGAGTAGTGTTACTAAAAGAACTAGATCAAACTGGGATCATTTTTACTAGCAAAGATGATGGAATTAAAGGAAAGGATTTAACATTAAATCCCTGGGCAGCTGGAAATTTCTGGTGGCGCGAGACTATACAACAAATTTCTTTGCAAGGTATTGTTAATAAGCTTTCTACCAGTAAATCCGACGAACTGTTTTATGAAAGAACTCGTGATAAGCAAGCTGTGGCAGTGCTATCTAAACAAAGTCTGCTTCTTGATGATGAAGCAGAATTAAGAAATAAAGTAAAACAACTTATTAATTCTTCTGATGAAATAGTAAGACCAAAAAATTGGCATGCATATCATTTAGCTATCCAGTCAATTGAATTTTGGATAGGCAATAAAAATAGGTTTCATCAAAGATTACGTTATGACTTAAAAAGTGGACATTGGAATTATAAAAGATTACAACCTTAAGTTAAGCTGTATAAGACAATAGCTAAGTGTAAGAAAAATTTAATGATTTTACGATAGCTAATACTTCGCGCATGAACTAACATTAATGAATAAACTGCTTGACTAGTGACATGAGATCGCTTATTTATACAATCTACATTTAGTTTATCTTAAAAGGGATTTGTTATGTCTAGACGTTGTGAATTAACAGGTAAAAGTGTTTTATCGGGAAATAATGTTTCTCATTCTAGACGCAGGACTAAACGTACATTTCGTCCTAACTTACAAAACTTTACATTGCACAGTGATATTTTAAATCAATCTGTTAAGTTGCGTTTAGCTACTAATACAATCAGAACAGTTGATTTTAATGGTGGTTTGGATGGTTTTTTGTTGAACGAATCTAACAAAGATTTGACTGCCGAAGCTATTACTTTAAAAAACAAAATTAAGAAAGCTCAAGAAGTTAAAAACAGAGTCACTGCATAAATTAAGGTAAGTATCATGAAACCAGACATTCATCCCCCATATCGCAAAGTTCATGTAAAAATTTCTAATAGTAAAGAAAGTTTTATTACATATTCTTCATACCCAGATGACGAGTTAGTGGTTGATGTTGATTTTAGAAAGCATCCAGCCTGGACTGGTAAAGGTATTAATCAAGCAAATACTAACAGTGCTAAAGTCAGCAAATTTAATGATAAGTTTGGTAGTTTATTTAAAACTACTCCTTCAGTTGAAGCAGAGTAGTATCTTTCCGTTTATAAATACAAATTTTCGTTGATATAAAGATATTACCTATTAATCGTGACTAAGCTCAATAGAGATTTTTATAATCGTCCAACTTTAGAAGTTGCACAAGCACTTTTAGGTAAGGTATTAGTTTTTGGTAATCATCGTGCGATTATTACAGAGACTGAAGCTTATATTGGTTTGGATGATCCTGCTTGCCATGCATATAAGGGGCGCACTAAACGTACGGAAGTAATGTTTGGACCAGCAGGCTATTCATATGTCTATTTAATTTATGGAATGTATCATTGTTTGAACTTTATTACTGAAGAAGAGGGTATTGCTGCGGGAGTATTAATTAGGGGCGCAAAATTAATTACCGAACCTTATCTTCATTTAAATGGTCCTGGAAAATTATGTAATTTTCTGCAAATAACAAAGCATCATAACTCTATCGATATAGTAGAGTCTGGTAATTTTTATGTTATAGATCAAGATGTTAGTTTAGCCTTTAAAACTACTTCTAGAATTGGTATAAAAAAAGGCATTGATAAGTTATGGCGATTTGTATCTATTAACTAATTTGATTGGCTTTTCTGTAATATATTGCTCTATTAGTTAAAAGTTTTAAGTTATAGTATATTTAAAATTACTTATAAATTTCTTTTTTAATTGATGGACTAAGTTCTATGTTTAACTCACGTAGTTGTTTTTGTTCAACTACCGACGGAGCTTTCATTAATAAATCTTCAGCTTTTTGGTTCATTGGAAAGCAAATCACTTCGCGTATATTAGGTTCATCGGCGATGAGCATTAACATGCGATCTATACCAGGAGCAAGTCCTCCATGTGGTGGGGCGCCATATTTGAAAGCTTCTATTAAAGCACTGAATTTTTTATTTACAACATCTTGGCTATAGCCGGCAATTTCAAATGCTTTATACATTATGTCAGGACGATGATTACGAATAGCGCCGCTGCATAATTCAATTCCATTACAAACAATATCATATTGGAAAGCGTTGATCGCTAGGAAATCTTCTTGTGTTTGAGCATTATTCAAAACTTCTAAACCACCTTGAGGCATAGAAAATGGGTTATGACTAAAGTCAATTTTGCTAGTTTCTTCATTGATTTCGTAAAAAGGAAAATCAACAACCCAACAGAATTTGAAGCAATCTTTCTCAAGTATATCTAGTTCATGTCCTAGGGTTACTCTAACTTTTCCGGCTAATTTTGCTGCTTCTAATGGGGTATTAGATGAGAAAAATACAGAATCTCCATTATCTATGCTTGTAATTTTCTTTAATTCTTCCAGTTGTTGTTCACTAAGGAATTTAGCAATTGGACCTTTAGCTGAGCCATCTTCGTTAAATGTTATATAAGCAAGTCCTGCAGATCCATTTGCTTGAGCAAAAGCGATCATCTTATCAAAAAAGCTGCGTGGTTGAGTAGCTGTTTTTGGAGCAGGTATTGCTCGTACAATATGGCCTTTTTTGATGTTATTTACAAAAATTGAAAATTCTGTTTCTTTAAAAAGCTCCGTTACGTCTGAAATTATAATTGGGTTGCGTAGGTCAGGTTTATCGCAACCATACTTTAACATTGCATCAGCATATTTGATGTGAGGAAATGGTGTTTCACTAATTTTTTTAGTAGAGAATTTTTTAAAGCTATTATATAAAACAGGCTCAATAGCGTTAAAAACATCTTCTCGAGTTACAAATGCCATTTCTACATCAAGTTGATAAAATTCACCAGGAGAGCGGTCAGCTCTTGAGTCCTCATCTCTAAAGCAAGGAGCTATTTGGAAATATTTATCAAACCCTGAAACCATTAATAATTGTTTAAATTGTTGGGGCGCTTGAGGTAATGCATAAAATTTTCCTGGATGTAAGCGACTTGGTACTAAAAAGTCACGAGCTCCTTCTGGTGATGAGGAAGTTAGAATAGGAGTTTGAAATTCCATAAATCCTCTAGCTTTCATTTGTTCGCGTAAAAAATCAATAAATTGCGAGCGTAGTATAATGTTCTGATGAAGCTTTTCTCTACGTAGATCCAGATAACGATGTCTTAGTCGTATGTCTTCTGCTGGTAAGTCCTGATCACTAGCTACTTGAAAAGGTAAAACTTCTGATAATGATTCTGACGTTAAAGAATCAGCGACTATTTCAATTTCTCCACTTGCTAATGATTTATTTATTGTTTCAGCAGAGCGTGCTACAACTTTTCCTGTTATTGTAATTACACTTTCTAAGCGAACTTCTTCAGCTTTTTCTAACAAGCTGCTATTTGGATTAATAACAATTTGTGTTAATCCAAAATGATCACGCAAATCCATGAATAGAACATTACCATGATCGCGTTTACGATGTACCCAGCCAGAAAGTTTAACGGTTTGCCCTGTGTAACTTTTATCTAATTGTCCACATGTATGAGTTCGAAATTGATGCATTTTTATGCCACTAATAAATTATTTGATAAAAAAGAATTTATACATGAAAAAATAGTGAATGCCAATAGTTTTACTGGCATCGATAATCGGTGTGTTAATAATTTTTTATTCCTCTAATTTCATATCTCTCGTATTTATTGACTGAAGTTGAGCTAGTATGTTAAGCTTGATAAGCAAGAGTTAAAGATTGATTAGCGATATGAAAATGCCAAAATTCGAAAAAGTTTTAAAAAAAGCAACAAAAGCTATAAAAAGTTTTGTAAAAGATAAGGTGGTTCCTTTTATACAAAAGTCGACTGAAAAGCTAGATAATTTTATTGAAAAACAAGTTCATTCTGCTAAAAAAGCTTTAGAAGAAGCAAAAAATGAGTTTTGTGAAAAATATAATAATAAAAAAGATTTTAATAAAGAAGATACATCTCAGGTAGAAATAGATAATAGTGTAAACTTACCCTCAATGTTAACTAATGATGAGGTAAAGCCTGAGACAATATTAGCTGGAGTTGATGCCCAGGAATAAATACGGATTTATATAAAATTTGCGTAAGTATAAAATGAATATTTATTATTACAGTTAAAAATATGGCAAGCTAATTCATTATCAATTTTTCGTTTCAGTTTAATGTCGGGCTGAAATTGGCAGTCTTTTATCTGGTAATGGTTTTAAGAGGCTTTCTTTCTGAAGTTGGGCTTACTAAATCTAAGTTTATTAAATTTTTTTTGACAGTTTCAATAGCCTTAGAGTCAGTAACAGATAATGTGTCGTATTTTGACATTCCTAGCTTTGTTTTAATATCTTTTACTGCCTTCTCTAAATAGCTTGGTTTTAATAAAGCTGTTTTTGCTAATTCAATAATCATTTCTGATACTAATATATGATCTTGCTCAGTTGCCATATAGTCATGCATTACTTTTAATGCTGGAACAATTAGTTTTTGTTGTTCAAATGTTAATGGTTTTTCACAGCACTTACCTATTTCGTATATAATGTTATTGCTAAATTCATTAAAATTCTTTTGGCTGCTATGTGCTTCTGTTTTAATAATTTCACGCAAATTTGCTATGTTCGATATTTTATCTAAATCTTTTTGGATAGGGCTGAACTCGATAGTCAACATCTCATTAGATCTTTCTTTCTCAATATCATTGTATTTATTTATAGCCTGATATACAAAATATGCTACTGGAGCTAATACAAGGCTTAGTGCAAAGACAATTTTTTGAGCGGTTGTAAATTGATCATAATCTCTAAGCTTATTTTTCTCAACTTTATCTGCTATTTTCATGCATTTTTCAATTAGTTTTAGGTCACATTTTGTAAAATCAATTTCTTTAAAAAAATCTACTAATTTTTTTTCTTTATTGTGCTTTGTAACAATCCCGACTACATCATCTCTATCTAAAAATCTACTAAGCGCCGAATCTAGATCAAGTAATTCTTCACTATCACCCATGTTCGATATTTCTTTATATCTATTTTCTAAGCTTAATTTAGCTTTATTATCTGTTGTATTTAAATATTTTTTAGTTATAGATGCCATTGCATATTGCTTAGTATTCACACCATCAATTTTGATGTCATGTTCGATTGCGTACTTAATAGAATCAGTTGTTCCTACTGATTCTTCATCAAGCTTTAAGTTATTATCTATAATATATTTTATACCCTTTTCAAGAAGACCTCGTTTTTTAAGATCATTAAGCATATCAGCAGAGCGTGTGTTACTTTCATCTTCAAGGGCTAGCCTAAGCTTTACTTCTTCTATTCCAGGATATTCAATAATGTTTTTGTTGTAAAGATGTAAAGCTACTGCATCTTTTATAATGGATTGTATATTTGCTTTATATCCTAACGGATTATAATCTTCATCCATAACTAATAGATGTTGTGTGCCTATAGCATCAAGTTTTAGCGGCTGCAAATTTTCATCTAATGATCCAAAAAAGTCTGATTTATTTTTATCAAATAATGGTAAATTGTTAAAAATGTTCATTGCAATGCCATCTACAAAACTATCTACTACTGCTTGATTTTTGATCTGCTCTTCTATTTTGCTTTCAAGTTTTGAAACTGATTTATTGCTAACATTTGGTGCACGGCTATCTTGATTAATGACTATATTGTACTTAATTGCAATTTTATTAAGTAAAGCTGTTATATTATGAATTTCTCTAAATCTGAATCTCCAAAGGTCTTTAAATTCATTTGCATGGAGCATATCTGCTACAATTTGGCTAATTAACTCTTTCTTTTGTGCCGCAATATAAGCATCAATACCACCGCCTTGCAATAAAAATTCTTCAAGTATAGACTGTAAATTTGTTAAAGTTCCTTCATTACAGTTGAAATCTCTGTCGCCATACATCACTGCTAACTCTTGTGCTCTAGCTGTATTTTTTTCTACGTGGTGTAATATAGCTTCCATAGTTTGCTTTATATTTCTCATAATAGCTATTTCATCTTTACCACTTGGAGCCGAAGAAAATTTATTTATTAGGTCAGGAAATTTATTAAAGCCATATTTACCCATCTTGTCGCAAATTAGTTGTGCTTGTTCTCTGATAGCTTTAATATTGCTATATTTATCTGTTGGATATACAGGATTACCACCATAGATTTTTTTTAAATATGGCTTCAATTCATCGATACTAGTTATGGATACAGCTTTTTCTACTATACCATTTTTAAAACTCTCAATTTTGAACTTCATAATAACCCCTGATAGTGTTTATAGGAGTTATACATAACAAACATTAATTTTAAGTTAATGTAATAATAAAAGAAAAATATATTTATAAACTACGTCTATGGACTAATTATAATTCTTTTATTTTGTGATTAAAATTGGCTAGTCAAAGATCAGATTTTAAAATACTTAAAAGCATAAAAAGGAAAACTTACTATAATCTTTTATAATTAAAAACTATATTTCTAGCTTAACTAAATTTGTTACATAAGTAGTTCTAGATTGTTTCTAGTGTATCGCTGATTATGCAAGTGACTTTCTAGCAGCTAGCTTGAATGCCATCTAAAAACTTCCAGAGAAGTTTTGCACCTTCAATAGCACCATCAAAAGCTTCAGCTTTTTGTTTTTCTGGAAGTTTTTCTATTAATTCTAAACATTCAGAAGAATGCCATTGATCAGCAGTGATATGAACATTAAAGAATTTCAATCCATTTTCACTATCAATGTCATAAAATGCTTTTAATCCCGAAATTTTTGATTCAGCAACGGCTGGAACTTGTCTTTCATAAGCGTATAATGCGCCTAATCCTTTGGCATATGATGTTCTAGCAAGTTCAAAATAACCATCTACTAAGTTTTTAGTATTATAAAGTTTATCAACATTTTTTACTTCTTGTCTAGTAGCTCCAAGAGTTTCAGCAAATCTCAACCATAATTCCGGATGATTTTCTTCACCTTTTTCTTCCTCAGTTAGGTTATCAAGTAAAACTTGTCTAGATCCAATGTCATCACATTGAGAATGAATAGCACTGATATAACGTGGAAATGCTTCTACATGATGATAGTATTGTTTTGCATATAATATCAGTGTTTCTTTAGATAATTTTCCTTCCGACCAAGCTTGGTAAAACGGATGTTTAAGTAAGTGAACTTTATCTAAGATTTCGTGAAGGTTATTAATTGAATCCATGATCGCCTGCTAATTAAATATTATCTTAAGTTAAATATCTAGCATCAATTAATTAATCTAGCAATTAATAAAACTTCATTGTATAAGTTTTTACGCAATTATATACTCAGTATAAAAATGACAAATCAACTAAAACAAGATTTAGCAGATGCTTATAAAATCCTTGCTCATTTAGGGTTGGATGATCATACATATACTCATCTTTCAGTGCGTGCACAAGATAAGAACTCATTTTATATTTATCCATTTGGTTTGCGATTTGAGGAGGTCGAGGCTGATAATTTAATGAAAATTTCCTTAGATGGAGAAGTGTTGTTAGGTGAAGAATATCAATATAATCGCACTGGTTACGTTATTCATTGTAACATCTATAAAGTTCGTCCCGATATTAACGCTATTTTTCATTTACACACACCAGCGACAGTAGCAGTTTCATCATTGAAAGAAGGACTAATGCCAATAAATCAATGGGCATTACATTTTTACAAACGTGTTGCGTATCACGATTATAACTCTTT
>CAZEVK010000013.1:10241-34710 GCA_964515755.1 uncultured Rickettsia sp.
AAAAGAACAAGGTAAAACTTTGGCTAATGACCTTGGTGAGTATTTAGTAATGTTACTTAGAGGTCATGGTTCAATTACTTGCGGTAAAACTATTCAAGAGGCGCTGTTTTATACATATCACTTAGAACTAGCATGTAAAACACAATGTATGACTTTAGCAATGAATCGTGATTTGATAGTACCATCGCCTGATATTTGCCAGAAATCGGTGAATGATTTATTATCATTTGAAACAAATCTTGGTGAACGTGACTGGCTTGCGTGGTTGCGTTTACTTAATAGAAAGTAGCTTATTTTTTCCTTTGGAGAGATGCATGCAGTAACTTTCTTACTTTCTGCCTATGTTTATGCATATTGTGTTGATTGATATTTTCTAACTTTGCAAAAATTGCTTTTTGTTCTTTTTTAATTTTTACTTCAAGTTCTTCTTTAGATAAATGATGTCTTTTAGCTCTAGCTTTAACGCTAAGAGCTTCAATTAATTTGCGAGTTAATGTATGAGTTATAGACTGATTTTCTGAGTTATTTTTTAAAGCTCTCATTAAGGTGATTAATGTTTTTATTTCTGTATAAAGTTCTGTTTTTTGGTCATGAGTTAGAGAATCCAGCTGTACTAGATCCAGTTCATTTTTATGAAAATGTTTTAGCATATCTTCAAATAAAGCAACGACATCAGCAACTCTAATTTCCTCTGCAAACTCATTGGTTAGAGCAGTAATAATTTCAATAATAACTTTGTTATTGTGATCTATCATTTTATATTACTTAATTATTTTAAAAATTTGATGATACTATAAGGGAAACGTATATACAACTACTTTGCAATTAACGCTTACTATGTCCTTTTTTGCCTTTAAAATCATTAGGCACGTATTTATTAACTGTATAATGGCCGCGATAGGTTCGATAAATTACAGTGTTAGAAAGTTTAATAATAATTTCTGAACAGACTCTTGCAATATCAATCGGATATTCTGATTTTGAA
The DNA here is from genome assembly GCA_964515755.1 of uncultured Rickettsia sp. Lineage (GTDB taxonomy): Bacteria > Pseudomonadota > Alphaproteobacteria > Rickettsiales > JABSSG01 > JAGVLN01. The sequence goes on from CAZEVK010000013.1 coordinate 11,227, forward strand.
AATTGATGTTCTTTATCGGGAAAAATCTCGATATAATTTAAAACACCCCAATCCCGTCCATCATATATAAATGCACGAAAATAACCTTTACTTCCAGTTTCTCTGTATATTTCTGGCAAAGATATATTAGTTCGATTTTCTATATGAGGGATAAGAAGCACATCTCCTATGACTGGATCTGTGTCATCATTATAATGTTGCAAATAACTTTTGCCACTAATAGTTAAAGTTTTAGTTGGTTTTATCCTGCCGCGCATCTGTAGCTTCTAAAGGTAGTTTTATTAATACGTCTCTGCCAATTGACGTTGGATATGTGCCTCCACTAACAAATTTTGTTGGAGAATAATTATCATTGCCGAGCCAAACACCGACTACATATTTGTTAGTATATCCAAAGAACCATGCATCTCTAAAATCTTGAGAAGTTCCTGTTTTACCACTAATTTTTACAGCTTTGTTTTTTGCTCCTCTAGCAGTACCATTTTCTACGGCATAAGTTAACAAATGGTCAAGCTTTAGGAAGGCTTCTTCACTCATCACTCTTTTAGGTTCGGAGAATGGTCTTACATATAAAAACTCACCAGTATGGGCATTTCTAATATATAATATTGCATGTGGATTTGAAACAAATCCATGATTAGCAATACTTGCATATGCTGATGTCATTTCTAATAATGTAAGTGATGCTGTTCCGAGAGATAGGCTTAGGTTTTCTTCTAGAGGAGTTTGTATACCTAATGCATATGCGAGATCTATTACATTTTTTAATCCAACTTGGTCAGTTAGCTTTACAGAAATTGTATTTATTGACTTTGCAAAAGCATCTTGGATTGTAATTAATCCTAAATAATTACGATTAAAATTTCTAGGACTCCAACTGCCATAGCTAATAGGAGCATCTTTAATTAGGTCTTCAGGCATGTAATTGCTTTGCATAGCAGCAGCGTAAACAAAAAGCTTGAATGCAGAGCCAGTTGGCCTAAATGCTTGTGTTGCTCTATTGAAAGGGCTAGTATTGAAATCTCTTCCACCGATCATAGCCAAAATATCTCCAGATGGTGTCATAACTATTACTGCACCTTGATTGACTTTTCTTGTTTCATGGATCTCATCCATATATTTTTTAAAGGTACTCTCAGCAACTTTTTGAATGGGCATACTAAGAGTAGTTTTTACTATCACATCATAATTTTTATCGCCCTCGTATTGTTCTACTTGCTCATAAATCCAATCTGTAAAATAGTGATGGCGCATGCTCCCCATCATGCTAGTCTCAAGTTGAACAGGGTTTTTGCTTGCTTGAGCTAAGTCTTTTTTATTTATATAACCGTCATCTAACATGTTGAGCAAAATCTGATATGCACGCTCGCCAGAAAGCTGTAAGTTATTTGTAGGAGCAAATTTTGTTGGAGCTTTCAATAACCCGGCTATAATTGCTGACTCATATAATGTTAAATTTCTAACATTTTTACCAAAATAGTATTTTGCAGCAGCATCTATACCATATATTCCTGACCCTAAATATGCTTTATTAAGATAAATTGCTAGTATTTGTTGTTTAGTGTATTTTTGCTCTAATTGAATAGCAAGAAAAGCTTCTTGTAACTTTCTTTTTAAAGTACGTGCAGGACTTAAGAATGTATTTTTTGCTAATTGTTGAGTGATAGTACTACCTCCTTGGACAGTATGGCCAGCTTTCAAATTAGCAAACGCGGCTCTAATTATTCCCCAAATATCAACACCAAAATGCTCAAAAAATCTTTTATCTTCAGTAGCAATTACTGCATTATGTAAATTACGTGGAATTTGAGGATAGTCTATGTATTTTCCATACACGTCGCCATAAGTAGCTAATACTGAATCTTTATTATCTAAAATGATTACTTTATGTGCAGTACGAACTTCTTCGAGTTTATTAATATCTGGTAAATCGTGAAATATATATAAAAGATAAATAGCAAAAATTGTTCCACACCATAGACCGATTACTATCAACCATTTTATAAATAATAATGGTGAAAGAGTTAATGGAGTTTTTTCTTGAGTATTATTGTTATTTTTCATAAATTATGTATTAAACGTGTGAGGATCAGTATAGAGTATATTATCAATAATGAGAAGAGAAATGAATAAAGCTGAGTTTCATAACCTTGTAGATAGGGAGCTTAATGACCTTCTAACAAAGATCGAAGAGCAGGATACAGAGGGAATTCTTGATTCTGATATCTTAGATGAGATTCTAACTATCACTCTTCCCGATAAGAAGCAATATGTAATAAATAAGCAAAGTTATACTCAACAGATCTGGCTTTCATCACCTTATTCTGGTGCTTATCACTTTGATTATGATGAAAGTAAGAATGCATGGCTAGCAAGAAAAGGTGAAGAGTTAAGGCAATTGCTTTCAAAAGAGCTTAGTAAGAATAGTGTTACTAAATTTTTATTTTAGAAATGATTTATGAGAACAAAAAGAATTAGTAATGCAATTATATTATAAATCTTTGCAATAGAAATAGCCGCTAATAAACTCCTGACCGATTATTGCGTGTTTTTTAAGAGTACCCCAGCGCTTATATTTAGTGCGTTCATATAAATTTACTGCTTTTTCCATATTAGCACACACACTTAATGTGATTATTTTAAACCCTTTTTCTCTTGCATAATTTTCTGCAAATTCTAATAGTTGTTTGGCTATACCAAAACTTCTAGCCCATGGTGCAACGAAATGGTTGTCTACAGATACTGAAAAATATGAGTAGGTATTTTGTTGAGCAAATAATAATTGTATTGAGCCAGCAATAGTGCCATCCACTCTAGCAATAATTAGGCAACGATTAGGTATCATCATTACGCCCTTAAAATAAGCTTCAAGATCACTTCTTAGAGGTGGTTGCCATTGTCTAAAACCTATTGTAAAACCATCACTGTCCAGCATTGTAGCTTCGGTGGCATCACATAAATCAAGCAAATCTCTTTGATCTAGCTTATTAAGTTTTTCAATGGATATTTTTGCTATTTTAACCATTTAAGTTACCTATAATGAATTAATAGATATATTATCTATTAAATAATACAATACTTGAATTAATAACAATGATATTAAAGTAACAAAAAGCAAAATAAATTTAATTTATTTAAAATTGTGACAAAAATATCAAATTTATATAAAAATATATTCTGAATCATATTTTATTTACTCTAAAATTTTACTTACTAATTCATTAGTATCGTCAGACAAGTTTTGTTGATTTTTAATTTTTAGTAAAATATCTTGCATCATTGATTTGCGTTTAGGTTCAAAGCGCTTATAATTCTCAAATATTTTTGTTAGTCGTGCGGCAACCGACGGATTTATTTTATCTATTTCGATAATTAGCTCCATAAATAAATTATAACCACTGCCATCAATTTTATGAAATTGATCATAATTCCTACTAAAAGCTCCTAATAATGAATAGACTCTATTAGGAGTTTTAATGTCAAAAGCTGAATGCTTAAGTAGATTTTTTACTGTCATTACGGTATTTGGTCTTGTTGAAGATGCTTGCAATGCAAACCATTTATCTATAACTAACTCTTCAATTTTCCATTTATTATAAAAACTTACTAATGTGCTTTCATATAAAGTGTCGTTGTTACTATTTATTAAAACAAATAATGCTGCCAGTCTATCCGTGATATTATTAGCATTTTCAAGTTGTTTCTGAGCTAGTTCTTCTCCTAATTTTTCATCGCCAGCAGCGATGTATTTTAGAGAAAGATTTTTTAATGACCTGGAGGCAACATCGTCTTTTGATAATGAATATTCTTTTAGCTCTAATGAATCATTTAGTTTTTGATATACCGTAAGGAAGTTTGATACTAATTCTTTTCCTATTGTTTTTGTTAAGTATTCTTTTGCTTTAAAAATAATATTAGGATCTATGTCCTCAATTAATGAATAAAGATTAGTTTCAGACGGAATAGATATGGCATATGAAATAAAAGTTTTATCTAATTTATCATTGTTTAATAGAAGTTTAATAGACGAAAAAAGATTATCTGGGATTTTTTGATTTGGCTCTTTAGTTAATTTTAAAATAAGATTAGTAAAGTACTTTTGTCCGGCATCCCATCTATTAAACTCATTGCTATCATGCGCTAATAAAAGTAATAATTGGTCATCATTGTAATTATAGCTGAGTTTAACTGGTGCTGAGAAATCTCTTAATAGAGATGGGATAGGTTTTTCTGCTACATCTGTAAAGATAAAACTTTGCTCAGCATTTGAGAGATGTATTATATGCTCATCATCTTTTTTATTTTGGTAAAAAGAACTTAAATCACCACCAGTTTTTCCATTAATCAATGCCATTTTAATAGGAATATAAAATGGCTTATTCTGAGTATGTCGAGCTAAAGGACAATATTGCTTTAATGATAATGTATAAGTTTTATCTTTTTCGTTATAACTATCTGTCGCATCAACATTAGGTGTTCCTGCCTGGGAATACCATAATTTAAATTGAGTAAAATCTAATCCGCTTGCGTCTTCCATTGTTTTAACAAAATCTTCTGTTGTTACTGCTTCACCATCATGACGACTAAAATAAAGTTGCATTCCTCGGTCAAAAATTTTGTTACCAACAATGGTTTTTAACATTTTGATTATTTCTGCACCTTTTTCATAGACTGTTGTGGTATAGAAATTATCCATTGCAATATAAGATTCAGGACGGACTGGATGCGATAAAGCACCAGCATCTTCTTGAAATTGCACTGATCTTATAGTATTTGCATCATTGATTCTTTTGGTACCACGGCCGAATTTATCAGAACTAAATTCATGTTCTCTAAATACTGTTAACCCTTCTTTTAAGCTAATTTGAAACCAGTTCCGTAGAGTTATTCTATTGCCAGTCCAATTGTGAAAATATTCATGACCAATAACATCATGAACATCAATATAGTTTTGATCGGAAGCAGTATTTTTATCTGCAATGATATATTTAGTATTGAAAATATTCAGTCCTTTATTTTCCATAGCACCCATGTTAAATTTTGGAGTACTAACAATCATATAGGTATTTAAATCATATTCACGTCCGAATACATCTTCGTCCCATTTCATTGATTCTTTCAATGATTCCATAGCGTATTCAGTTTTATCAAAATCAGCTTCTGGAGTGTATATTCTGAGGTCAACTTTCTTAACAGATTTAGTAATAAAAACATCTTCTCTAGCTTTTAAGTTGCCAATTACTGCTGCAAATAAATAACTTGGCTTTTTGGAATGATCTTTCCAAGTAGCAAACCACCTATTTTGAGGAAGTTCTCCGTAATCTATTCGATCACCATTGGATAATAAAACCTGATATTTTTTATCAGCAATTAAGGTAGTAGTATAAACTGTCATTACATCTGGACGATCCAGAAAATAAGTAATTTTACTAAATCCATTAGGTTCACATTGAGTTAAAAAAATGTCTTCAGCTTGATATAAACTGGTAAGTGAAGTATTTTTTTGTGGAATGATTTTGCTAACCACAGTGACAGAGAATTTATCCTTTTCATTAGTTGGAATAGTTAAATTATAATCAGTGAGTTCGTATTGGTCTTTTCTTAACAACTTGTCATCAATAGCAACTTTTATTAGCTCTTGACTGTTTCCATCTAACGTTAAGGAAGCAGATTTGCTAGCGCTTTTAGCTCGAGCGATTGTCATGACATTTGTAACTAATGCTGAATCTTCATGCAAATCTATAGTCAAATAAATATTATCTACGATGAATTCAGATGGCTTGTAATCTTTCAAGTATTTAGTTTTATTTTCAATTCTGTTAATCATATAATATATTCCTAAAATATATATAAAAATATAAATGAAAGACTAATAACTATATAGATTCTAAGCTAAGTTTTTTTAGAAGTTTTATAGATTAATATTTGACTTAACTTAATCGGCTAAAATATATAATACAATTAATTTGTACTCAATCCTTATTTATTAAGTTTTATAAAAGCAGTTGTTTAAATTATAATTTTTTTACGACTAATATTAGATTGTCTTATATTTCAAGAATTGCTTTTTGAGTAATTTTTTTTAGTTGTTCAAAAGTTGTTAAATCCATGTTTAATGGAGGTAACCAATATATTGTATTTCCTAAAGGTTTTAGAATCGCACCAAGTGCCATTGCTTTTTGATATATTTCGTACCCAAGTCTTTGTTTTGGATTATTGGTTATCAAATCTGCTGCGACGATAGCACCTATTCCTCTAACATTTTTTAGCTTGCCTGTATTAGCAGCTATTTCATCCATACCATTTAACATTATTGAACCAAGATTTAAAGCTTGGTTGCAGATTTGTTCTTCTTTAAATATATTTAATACTTCAACTGCAATTGCGGCTGCAAGGGCATGGCCGCTAAAAGTATGTGAATGTAGAAAAGCTTTACCGGTTTTGTAGTCATCATAAAATTTTGAGTAAATTTCATCATTCGTAAGTACCACACTAAATGGAATCCAGCCTGAAGTTAGGCCTTTAGCAAGGCACATAAAATCTGGTGAAATATTTGCATAATCACAAGCTAACATTTTTCCTGTTCGACCTATACCGGTCATAATTTCATCAGCAATTAAATGAATATTATGTGATTTAGTCCAATTTCTTAATCTTCTTAAAAAATCCATGCTATAAATTTTCATACCGCCAGCTCCTTGAACAATCGGTTCAACAATTATAGCAGTAGCGAATTCCCTATGGTCATTTAGTGATTTTTCTATTTTAGGCCAGACAGATGAACAATCCTTCCACAAAGGATCAGTAACGCTTAATACATAAGGTATATTTTGAATGAAATAACTATCAAATAATAAATTTTTATAAGGTTTACGAAATATACCAACATCACTAACACTTAAGGCTCCAAGAGTTTCGCCATGATAACTATTTGAAAGTGAAATGAATTTATTTCGCTTATGTTCACCATCAATAACTCTAGAATGAGCACTCATTTTCATTGCAATTTCAACCGCGCAAGAACCATCGCTAGCATAAAAAACTTTATTCATACCGGCTACTAATTTAGAAAGCATTTGTGAAAGCTTCACTATTGTTTCATTTGTAGTATTTGCCAACAATATATGTTCAAACTTTTCTACTTGCTGAATGAGAGCGTTCTTCAAACGCGGATGATTATGCCCAAGCGACTTACACCACCAGCTGGAAATAGCATCAATAATTTGTTTTCCATCGTGGAGTTCAATGTAACAACCTTGTGCTTTTTTTGTTATTAATGGCTTAAATGTTTCATAATCTTTCATTTGAGCACATGGGTGCCAGACATGCTTAAGGTCTTTTATAAGAAGTTTATCTATATCATTCATTATTAGTAAACCATTATTATTTTATAAGTTGACTAAATGAGCAAATTACCATATAGTTCGCGCATCATCAATATAAATAATCAAATGCTTTATTTGTTGGAATTCTTAGAATAAAAAATCCAACTCATTAATTGTAGAGAGTTAATTATGGAAATGAAATCGTCATTTATAAGACATAACTGGGAATTAGAAGAGATACTAGATCTATTTAATCTACCTTTTAACGATTTGATATTTAAATCTCATAGTATCCATCGTCAGTTTTGGAATCCAAATGAAATACAAATGTGCTCACTTTTTAATATAAAAACAGGTTCATGCCCAGAGGATTGTAAATATTGTTCTCAATCAGCTTTTTATAATACTGGTTTAAAAAAAGAGCCTTTAATGTCAGTAGAGGTAATTTTAAAAGATGCAAAGAATGCTAAAGAAAATGGTGCTCAAAGATATTGTATGGGAGCAGCTTGGCGTAACTTGAATGATCGTGATTTACCAACGGTCTGCAATATTATTTCTGAAGTAAAAAAATTAGGTTTACAGACTTGTGGAACATTTGGTATGCTAACTGAGCATCAAGCCGAAGCACTGCAAAAAGCTGGCCTTGAGTATTATAATCATAATATAGACACTTCAGAAGATCATTACAAAAATATAATTACTACTAGAACTTTTCAAGATAGATTAGATACGCTTGAAACAGTTCGTAACGCTGGAATTAAAGTATGTTGTGGCGGCATATTGGGTTTAGGAGAAACATTAGTTGATAGGGCAAATATGTTGCGTACTCTTGCAAATCTTTCCGAACATCCTGAGAGTACGCCAATCAACATGTTATGGCAAGTGCCTGGAACACCTTTACAAGATGCACCTAAAGTCAATACTTTAGAGTTTATACGATCCATAGCTGTTGCTCGTATTTTATTACCTAAAACGTTTGTTAGGCTATCAGCAGGGCGTGCAACTATAAGCGATGAAGCTCAAGCTATATGCTTTTTTGCTGGAGCTAATTCAATTCATATTAGAAAATTACTAACTATTCTTCCCAACCCCACTGTAGATAAAGATACGGAGCTTTTTTCTAAACTAGGTTTAAAGCCATACGAAGACAGAGAGTTAGTAACAACAGATTAATGACTAAACATATGTTGAATTTCGAGGTTCAAAGGAAAATAGAAAATTATTCTATAAATAGCTTACTTCGTAAAAGAGAAGTAGTCGATCTGCGTGAGGATAATCATATTATTTTTGATAAAGTTGAATGTATTAATTTTTGTAGTAATGACTATTTAGGATTAGCGACTTCAGAAACTGTTAAGAAAGCATTTATTGAAGGTGTACAACAATATGGTTTTGGCAGTGGATCTTCAGCATTGATATCTGGTTACTTTACTCCACAAAAGCAACTTGAAGAAAAATTTGCAGAGTTTTTAAATCGTGATAGAGCAATATATTTTAATTCGGGTTATCTAGCAAATTTGGGCGTAATTTCAGCCCTAAATGGCCGTAATAATATTATTATTTCAGACAAGCTTTGTCATGCTTCTATTTTGGATGGAATCAGTTTATCTAAGGCAAAACATTATCGATATCATCATAATAATGTGACTCATCTTGAAAAAATGCTTCAGTCGTTAAATGGTGGTACAATTATTACAGAAGGTGTTTTTAGCATGGAAGGAGATATTTCTCCAATTGATAAAATTTCCAAAATTGCTGATCAGAATAAATCTAGTTTAATTGTCGATGATGCTCATGGAGTGGGTGTACTTGGTCAAAATGGTGGTGGTATATGTGAATATTATCAACTTTCACAAAAAGACGTGGCTTGTTTAGTTACCCCTTTAGGTAAGGCTTTTGGTGCTATAGGGGGAGTTGTTTCCGGCACTAAAGAGCTCATAGAAGCGATATTACAACTAGCGCGTACTTATATTTATACAACAGCATTACCACCAGCTATAGCAGTTGCAGCAATGCAGTCATTAAAAATTGTACAGCAAGAAAGTTGGCGACGTGATCGATTAAATAATCTAATTAAATATTTTATTGAGCAAGCAAGTCAGCGTGAATTACAGCTTGTTTCTAATAATCATACCCCTATCAAATCAATTCTGATTGGTAGTAATTTAAAAGTTCAACAAATACAGCAAAAACTACTACAAAAAGGTTTTTATATTTCTTGTATTCGTCCACCGACTGTTCCTGTGGGCACAGCACGTATTCGTATTACTATTAATTGTAATCATCAAGAACAAGAGATAGAACGGTTACTTGACCATATTACTTATTATTTTAAGGATTAATATGCATCAGGATTTGTTAAAAAACAAAATTAGATTGTCATTTAATAGAGCATATAATACCTATGATAATTGTTGTATGTTACAAAGTTCTATATGCGAAAAGCTTATTATACAATTAAAGCAATATATCTCTAATGCTAGCTCAATAGTTGATTTAGGTTGTGGTACTGGAAACAGCACTAAACTACTTATCGATAATTTTGCACATAAAAAAATTTATGCTGTGGATATAGCTGATAAATTATTAGCTAAAGCTAAGTATAAATTAGCACAGTATGAGGTTAATATTTTGCTTGCAGATTTTGAACGAATTCTTTTTAAAAGTCACTCAATAAAACTAGCATTTTCTAATATGTCTTTGCAGTGGAGTATTAATTTTATAAAAACCTTAGAAACATTATATAGACAATTGGTAGATGATGGTATTTTAGCTTTTTCTATGCCAATGAATGATACGTTTTTTGAGTTAAAAGATAACTATAGAAACACATTTTATACTCCTGCTGAAATTTCGTCGATGTTAGTAAATAGTGGTTTTAAAATTATCTTTTTTTCCGATCAATTTTATAAATTACCTTTTGAATTACCTGGTATTGCTCTTCGATCAATAAAAATGGTTGGCGCAAATTGTCTTTTTAGCAAAAATTTTAACAATGGCTTAGCTAGTAAAACAAAGTTAAATAAAATATTTAAAAATGAAGATAATTATTCTTTAACCTATCATATTGGTTTTTTTATAGTAAAAAAAAATTCAAAAAATGTCACTTAAATTATTCATTACTGGAACTGATACTGATGCAGGGAAAACTTATATTAGCGTAGGTTTATTAAATGGTTTGAACAAGTATGGTTACGTTACGCTTGGTCTGAAACCTATAGCTAGTGGTTGTGGTTTAATTGATGGTGAACTTTACAACGGTGATGCTTTAGCCTTACAAAAAGCTTCTTCACTAAAATTAGAGTATAATCAGATTAATCCCTATAGATTTAAAGATCCTATTGCCCCACACATAGCTGCTAAAAGTCTAGGTATGGGATTAACAAAAGAGACTATAGTAGAAAAACTAAATAATACTTTTTCAAATCCTGCAGATATTTACATCATAGAAGGAGCAGGGGGATGGGCAGTGCCATTAAATGAGAATGAGTTAATATTAGATATAGTTTCATTAATTGATGCTAAGGTTATAATGGTTGTCGCTATAAAGCTTGGTTGTATAAATCATGCAATTTTGACGGCAGAGTTTATCAAAAATTCTGGAGTGAATTTAGTAGGTTGGGTAGCAAACATTATATATCCCGATATGATTAAGCTTAATGAAAATATTATTGCTTTAAAACAATGGATTAATAGTCCATGCTTAGGCATTGTACCGTTTAATGGCTTGCCTGAAGATTATATTGAATTTGAAAAAATTATAAACCTGCTTTGATTATACTTGCATCTCCTGATGAGAATGACATAACTTTACCATTTTCAGTTGTTATAAGTAAGTGACCATGATTATTAATTCCTGACACTTTGCCGGTATATGTTAAGTCTCCAGTTTTTAGTGAAACTACTTTATTTAATAATCCATCATTTTCTCTCCATTCGTTTAAAAAATCTTCAAATCCATGGGTTTCAAATCTTTTTATATAATTAATTAGATTATCAAGCAGTTTGGAGCATAAAATATTCCGATCAATATATTGATTACTAATTTTGCTAATTGAAGTCCAAGGTTGTGATATTTGCTTAATGTCTCTAGTTAAATTAACATTAATACCAACACCTATAATTGCGTAGCAAAATCCATTACTTTCAGCTTGTATTTCAATTAAGTTGCCGGCTAGTTTTTTGTCTTGCCAAATAATATCATTTGGCCATTTAACATTTACTGGAGTTTCAAATTTATATAAATCATTGATTGTTTTGCAAAGACTTAAACCTACTACTAAGCTTAACCCTGATAACTCATCTTTAGCAAGTGGGTATAACAATGACATATAAATATTTAGTCCAAATGGCGAATACCAACTGCGTTGTAAACGTCCTTTACCATGAGACATATGCTCTGCTATGCAGACTTTTATTTTGTGATCTTTTGTTGCTTGTCCAAGATAGTCATTTGTAGAGTCAATAGTTTCAAAGCACTCTAAATCAATGTTTTTATTATGCACTTCTTGTTTTATCTTTTCTTCGTCAAGCAATAACAAAGGCTTGGTTAAGGCATAGCCTTTTCCTTTAACTGACTGCACTTGAATGCCATATTCTTCAAGTTTTTTTATCGCTTTCCAAACACCAGCTCGGGTTATATTTAATTTTTTACCAATAGAAGTCCCGTCATGAAATTTCTCATCGCTGAGAAGCAGGGCTGTTTGATAGAAATTTGTTTTTAATTTTTTCATAATTTTATTAAATCTAATCCTGTAGTTTGCCGATTTATTAAATGATCCTACTTTCATTTTTTAGTTTTTTGTATTATAACAATAATAACAAAAAAGAATATGGTTACAAGTAACATGCAAGAAAATCAAATAGTTATAACAACATTTTATAAATTCATTGATCTTCCTAATTTTGAACTTATTAAAGAGCCTTTGCGTATTTTTTGCGTTAAAAAAAATCTCAAGGGAACTATTTTGCTTGCAAGTGAAGGTATAAATGCCACAATTTCTGGTCTTAGAGAAGATATAGATTCTTTTTATCAAGAGCTAAAAAATCAATACGATATTGTTCTAACTAATATAAAAGAAAGTTTTGCTGGAAAGAGACCTTTTTATAAAATGAAAGTGAGACTTAAGAAAGAAATTGTAACATTAGGAGTACCAGGGGTTGATGGCACTAATTCTGGACGTTATGTTAAAGCTGAAGAGTGGGATGATTTTATTGCTGGTAGTGATGTGATTCTAATTGATACAAGAAATAAATATGAAATAAATCTTGGCTCTTTTAAAGGTGCTGTAAATCCAATGATTGAGCATTTTAGAGACTTTCCTAAATGGTTTGATGATAATATAGATCAATTTAAAGGAAAGAAAGTTGCCATGTTTTGTACAGGTGGTGTTAGATGTGAGAAATCAACTTCGTTTGCAAAATTTAGAGGAATTAACGATGTTTATCATCTTGATGGCGGGATACTTGGTTATTTAGAAAAAAATACTGATAAAGTAAAATCGTGGTATGGGGATTGTTTTGTATTTGATGATCGAGTTGCAGTAGATGCCAAAATTAATCCAAGTCCTGCGGTAACTTGTTGCTTGACCAAAGATGGTGACGAATATGTACGTATCACAAGAAAAAATCTAGAATAAAAATTATTTATAAATGATTTTCACTTTAATTTTATTTTAGATTGATAGTAGCGCATAGTTAATTAATCTAATAATTCTGGTCTAAAGGTTTTAACTATTTTAATAACGCATTGATTCATACTTTCACCGTTATTCCTGCATTTTTGTACATAGCGAATAATTTCGCTATAACTAGTCTCACATTCAAAAGCTACATTATTTAGTATTTGTACTGTTAGAAATGGTTCTGGTTCAGATAAAAGTTTGACTAGAGTTACGGGCTTAACTTTATCAATAGAGTCTGACATTTTTTGTATATAATTTTAATTTTAGCATTTTAATTCATAGTTTAAAATGTTTCTAAAGTAAACAACTATTACGATCAAGGTATATTAAATACAAGGCTTGTATTTAAAAAATATATAAAATAATATATGTTTTTGATGAACAAGTACATTAAGTTATACGTTTGTAAAATCTAATAAATGCTGAGATTTTTATACTTAGTTTTCGATAGCTTTATAATATACTATCAAAGATTATTAATATCTAGAAAGCAGCATATATTCTTGACATAGAAATCTGTATAAGATACTACTTTCTTCTGCAATTTAAAGTTGATTAGAAATGTTACTTGATCATAAAAAACATTTTGGAATTGATTTTGGCACATCGAATTCAACAGTAGGAATTTTCGATGGTACAAGTGCCTCTCTAGTTCCACTAGAATTAAACTCATTTACCATACCCAGTGCAGTATTTTATAACTCATATAATATAAGTCCAGTCTTTGGAAGAGCAGCAATTGATGAATATTTAAGTGGAGCAGATGGCAGGTTAATGCGGTCTTTGAAAAGCATACTTGGAACTTCTCTAATTGGAGAAACTACAAAAATTGGTGAAATCAACTTATCCTTTAAAACTGTAATTGGTAATTTTATCCGTGCATTAAAATTATGTACAGAAGAGTACGTGAAAAAAGAAATTGAAACTATTGTACTTGGTCGTCCGGTTAGATTTGTAGATGATAATGATACAGCTGACCTAAGGGCACAGCAGCAATTAGAATCAATCGCTCGTGCTCAAGGCTTTAAAGATATTGTATTTCAATACGAACCTGTGGCTGCTGCCCTTCAATATGAGCAAAGTATAAATAAAGAAGAAATTGCTTTAGTAATTGATATTGGTGGAGGAACTTCTGATTTTACAATCATAAAATTATCTCCTATCAAAAAAAACTCAGATAGCCGTATTTCAGATATTTTAGCTAACAGTGGTATTCATATTGGCGGAACAGATTTTGATCGATTATTTAGCTTTAATGACGTGATGCCACATTTTGGACGTAATAGTTTTTTGCGCCCTAAAAATCTAACTGTTCCAAACCATTTATTTATTGATCTTGCTACATGGCACCGTATAAACATGCTTTATAGTTTAAAAACAGAAAAGCTTATTGAGGAAATTTATCGTAATTCATTATCACCAAAATCCATCTTTAGATTAGTTAGCATAATCAAAAAACATAAAGGCCATAATTTAGCAATTGGTGTAGAAAAAGCAAAAATTGAGCTTACTGAAAATACCAGTACTGTACTTGACTTATCATTTATTGAACAAGGTGATTACCTAACATTATCATTGTCACAGTTAAATAATTCTATCAACAGCAGTGTGGAACAACTTGAAGATAAAATTAAAGAGACAATAGAAGATGCAAGAATCAAAAGAGATAATATTGATACTATATTCCTAACAGGTGGTTCAACTTCTCTGTATTTAATTAGAGAAATGCTTAACAATTTATTTCCTAGTACAAAAATTGTCACTGGCGATTTGTTTGGCAGTGTAGGGCTAGGTTTGGCAATCGAAGCACATAGACAGTTTGGTTAGTGTGTTTATCTTGAAGTTAGTAAAATTAATTAAGAGGTAAATGCTCTATTTAAGTCAAATAATATGACTGTATTTAACTAAAATCATAATTTTAGTTTAAAGAAAAGGGTTAAATATTAACTTTGCAAAAAATTACTAATTATTAATAATAAATCTTTGACTATTTAAAATATACATGCTCAAATCATATTAAATTTAGTTTGAGGAAACAGACTATGATTGATTTTTCTGCACGTTGTATATTATTTACACCAGCTAATCGTCCTGAACGCTTTGAAAAAGCAAAACTTACTGGAGCTGATGGTTTTGTAATAGATTTAGAAGATGCAATAACTTTAGCAGAAAAAGACTCTGCAAGAGAAATAGCAATAAATTATTTTAAGGATAATCGATCAATTCCAAAAGATCCTTTTTTAAGATAGTTTGCGTATTAACTCCTTGAAAACACATGCAGGATTTAAAGATTTAGTTATGCTGTGTGATACAGGAGTGCGTCCGGATGTCATTGTATTGCCAAAAACTGAAAGTGCGGAAGAGATTAATATTTTAAATCAACAATTAACACCAAATCTAATACCTATTATTGCGTTAATTGAAACTGCTAAAGGTATAAGTCAATCGGAACATATTGCAAAAGCACCAAACGTATGTGGAATAGTATTTGGCGGAGGTGATTTGGCCGCAGATTTAGGAGCAACAATGGATTGGGAGCCTATGTATGCTCCACGAGCTCAGATAGTAAGGGCAGCAGCAATAGCTGGTATTGCAGCAATAGATGTGCTTTATTTAAACTTACATGACTTGAATAATTCAGCAATAATGGATGAAACTAAGCGAGTAAAAGCAATGGGGTTCGCTAGCAAGTTCGCAATTCATCCTAAGCATATAAAACCTATATTAGACGTGTTTACACCAACTCAGGAAGAAATCGAAAAAGCTAAAAAGTTAGTTTCCGCTTTTTCAAATGCACACGGTAATGTTTGTGAAGTAGATGGCAAAATGGTTGACGTACCTATTTTCCGTTCGGCACAAAGAATTCTAAAATCAGCAAAAATTTCAATATAAAGGTATATATGATAGGTTTTAAAAATTATATTAAAATTAGTGATAAGCGCTATAGTGAATATTATGGTCTTGATTTCGAACAATTTGCTGTAGGTCAAAAATTCCAACATAGACCAGGTCTTACAATTAGCCAACAAGATAATAAAGAAGAAGCTTTAGACACTATAAATAATGCTCAATTGCATTACGATGCCCATTATGCTAATCAAACAGAATGGAAAAACAATTTAGGTGTTAGCACGTTAACTATTCAAAAGCTTATTGGTATGACTTGGAAAACATTTGGAAAAAGGTACCGAGTTTTATCATATGATGATATCTCAATGACTCATCCAGTATTTGGTGGTGATACTTTATATTCAACAACAGAAATTATTAAAACAGATAATTATGCTGAAGATCAAAATCTTGGAATACTAACTTTAGTTACTTCTGGAATCAATCAGAGGCAAGAAGTAGTAGCCAAAATTGTTTATCAAATTTTAGTTTATAAAAAAGGAAAACATCCTTTAGAGACTGATGCGATACCTGTGACAGATGAAAAATTTAACTCTCATCGTCAATTAGCAGATGGTAGTTTCATGGAAGAATCAGGACTTTATTATGAAGATCTAGAAGTTGATGAAATTTATAAACATAGGCCAGCTAGAACTTTTACTGCAGAAGAAAATCGCATTCATGCTCTAAGATCGTTAGATTGGCATCCTCAATATACTGACGCAAATTATGCCAAGAAATTTTTTGGAAATAAAATTCCTGTTAATCAAACTTTTTTGATTGGCACAATTACGGCTTTAACAACTCGTACTTTTGATCGTGTGGTTGCTAATCTGCAATGGCGTAATATTAAATTACCATTGGAAGTATTTGTGGGCGATAGTGTTTTTGTTGAATCTAATATTATTTCTAAAAGAGAATCTAAATCCAGACCAACGCAAGGGATTTTAGAAGCTACTACAAATGCATATAATCAGGAAGGTAAATTAGTATGTTCTTTTGAAAGGCACTTCCTTATTTATAAAAAAGATGTTGGACCATATGAAGCAGCGGGATATTAAAAATAATGGACTATAAAGCCACTTATAAATCAAAACTAACCCACCCCTCAAGAAGCGGTAAGATTAATTCCTGCGCGTGGTAATATTTCTATGGGGATGGGCAGTGAGCGAACCGACTTTAATTTTAAAAGCTCTTGAAGAACGTATTAAAGAGAAAAGCATTGAGGAATTAAGAGTGTATTATATGCATTCAGAAAAACCTGCTCATGATAGCATTTTGAAATATGAGTATATGGATATAATCAAACCTCACCCGTTTTTTATGGGAGCTGTTGAACGAAACTTAGTGCAATTAGGTTTAAAAGAGAAAAGGAAGTTAATTTTTTATGTACCTAGTAATTTTAGTAATGTTCCAGAGATTTTAAAAGAAATAGGCATAGATACTTTTATGTTGACAGTATCTCCTATGGATGACGCAGGTTTTTTTAGTTGCGGGACTAATAGTGACTATACTATACCTACGGCTCGAACAGCAAAAAAATTGATAGTAGAAGTTAATCCTAATATGCCTAGGGTTTATGGAGATTGTTTTTTGCATGTATCAGATGTTGATGCGATAGTTGAAGGTAATAGCCAATTAATTGAACTACCATCACGCCAAACCGCAGATATTGACATTGAAATTAGCAAATTTATTGTGGCATTAGTACCTGATAGAGCAACAGTCCAATTTGGGGTTGGGCGGAGTGCCAAATGCTGTATGTGCTGCATTAGTTGATCACAAAGACCTAAGGAGGAGTACATAGTGAATTAATGAGTCCAGGTTTAGCTTCTCTTAATTCAATCTGGGGCGGTAACGAATAAATATAAAAACATTAATAAATATAAGAATGTTTACACTGTTGCTATGGGTGATAAAGCGATGTACAAATTCTTAGACAATAATTCAAGTATGGAAGCTTATCCAGTATCTTATGTAAACAACCCATATGTTATTTCTCAAAACGATAACGTCATTTCAATAAATGCATTTTTACAAATAGATTTTACCGGACAAGTAAATGCAGAAACTATGATTGGTCGTCAATATAGTGCCCCTGGCGGACAATTTGATTTTGTTAGAGGAGCGCAATTATCTAAGGGTGGAAAACCTATTTTAACTGCTTATTCGACAGCTGCTAAAGGTACAATCTCGCGTATTGTCCATAAAATTGATGGACCAGCAACAGATCCAAGAGGAGATGTTCAGTATGTAGTTACTGAGTATGGAGCTGTAAATTTAAGAGGTAAATCAACTGCTGAAAGAACATTAGCTTTAATTAGCATCGCTCATCCTAAGTTCAGAGATGAACTTCTAAAACAAGCTCAAGTAACTATATTTATTGAGTCAATATGAGGGTATAGGGGGCTATTGTAACAATCCTTATAGGACCTAAGCTTCTCTCTCACTTCATATACATTCATGTTACATTTTGAACCAAGTCATACCTCACATATATCATTATAATTAAAAGAGTTCGGTCTACTTAAATAATTTCGTCCTTGAAATGTAGACCTATATAGAGAAAAATCAGGGTAGCTCGCTTCATTAATCCTAAATTCAAATACATACAACCTATGCTCTTTTTCATTTGCTAAATTATTGCTTAATAAGCCCGGCACACATCTCAATAATCGTTCGAATAATCTTAGTTGTAAATCTTGTATAAGCTCAACATCATAATCAAATCTTTTCAAACGATTCTAAGTTAGTATTCATAAGGTAAGCTTGATGAGCAGGCTAGTATCAACTAAATTCTACATTATTCATTTACATTTTTAGTCTAAATGATGCATAATAGAATAAATTTATCTTTAAGTTATTGTGGCTTTCAGATATAAGAAGGCGAAAATAACTACCTAAATTTTATTTATCATTTATATATTTTGAGCAATGTTTTATAAATATTACTTATACACTCCCCTAGAAACTGCAATGTCTGGCGTTGTTTTATATACAATGAGTTTATACAGATTTACTCATATAAGCCCTTTACAAATTACTAGTACAAGTAGATTTCCTGAAATGCTATATCATAACAGTAATGCTCTTCATCATAAAGTGGGTTGCTATTTTGGTGTATCTATATATGGTTTTTTTAAAGGAACAGCCTTAGGTACGGTTTCTGCTGGTGCGATTATTGCAGCAGAATATTTCACAACAGGTAAGGATCTTTTCAAACTACCAGAAACAATAGAAGAAAACTTCCAAGACAGTGTAATTGCAGCAATTTCTATAGCTCCCATTGTGGGAAGCATAATGATGTTAAGCAGTATACCTCGATTCCAGTATATTCCTGTAGAGAATTTACCAACCGGAATAATGTTTCCCGAAGCAGAAATATTTCGCCCTCATGACAATACTGTGATTACTTATGCTAAAATTGGTGTTTGTTTTGCCATGGTAGGTGCTATTAGCTCAGTTCCTGCTATTATCATTAGCACCGCTGTTGCAGGTATCGAAAGCAATAATATCTCCTTTGACCACAATGATCAGCATAACATTACAAACAGCAATACTACTATTCTAGGAGAAATATATTACGCTATGGAATAGTAATATAATTCAATTACCTTGTTTAGCCACACAGCACATGGAAATGTGAATAAGATTATATATGAAGTTTGCTGTGTCCAACAGTCTCATTGGTAAATATTTATAATTACTGAAGATTCAACGGGGGTATGGAATGATGGTAACTCCTAATTTTCAAAAAATGCAGCTTGTACAATTTGCTAAGAAAGAAGCTTTTCTAATAATTTGTTTAGTATATGGGCACATATATATTAATTGTAAGGCTATTGAAGCACATAGCGATCATTTTTTGTAAAATAAAGTTTGTTTATTTAGTAACGATAAATCATCTGGCTCAATTAAAAGAATTAAACAGTATGATATTTATAAAAATGCTTATAATCTCTCAAAAAATAATCAAAATCTTGATTCTACAAATCAACTCTCGAGAACCTTTTATAAGCTAGGACAAGTTTTATACACCATACTTGATGATGTTGAGCTAAATATTATTGGTATAGATAAGCTAACGTCTATTTTAGATGAATTTAGCGCTATCACTCAATCCTTTTAAGCTAACAAATTAACTTAACGGTTATTATAAAGTTATAATTCATCATTATAATCATTCGTCGCTCCACAAGGAATCTTATCTGAATTAGGTTCTACTACATATTCTGAATATATAATTTCTTCTTCATAAACTGCGTATGCTGTTGAAAGGTGCACTGGAATACGTCCTTGATTACCAGGGTTGCTAGATGCTATTGCATCTGCATTAGATAAAAATCCACTATCTCCGTCACAGCTTTCAAATTTCCAGGTTAAATTTTCCTCAATAGTAATAGTACAAACCTCAGTAGTATCAGTATCAAGATTTGTAATGCTTACCTTTATCTCAGAACCTACTGGAGCCCAAAAAACATCCATATTAATAGTATTTGTATTAGTAACACTTAAATATGCACCTACGCCTTCATCTTGGGGATCACTGTCAATAGTAACTAAAATATGCGCGTTATTATTAATTGTCTGTGGGGTGTCCAATACAACATAAAAAAAGTCTTGCGTAGCAAGGAGGTTTTTATAAGTAGATACGCGTAACTCTAATGCTTTTGTGCCGTCAGGTGCTAGGCTCAAATCCATCTGGGCAGGATTTTTACCTAGTTTTCCTGTGCTAAAGTCACCGGCTACTTCTGGCGCGAAGTACTTCTGTACATAATAGCGCCAAAACTGAGGTTGATTATTACAAAAATCATTTTGTGAAAAATCCAAGTCTAAGATTTGTGTATTATTTTTATAGATAAAATTTTCTACTTTAGGAGGTGTAAATATGCCTTGCTTTTCAGATTTTTCAATATCAGGGTTTAGTGGAAAATGTGCCACATTTCGCACAAAAGTACTGGCTGATTTAAAGTCTGCAGTAGGTTGTCCTCCCCATCCGCCATCAATATAGTGGTTCAACATGATAAGCATGTCACCTAATTTTTTTTCATTTCCATAGAACCACCATTTCAAATCTCCTCCTGGTTGCTGATCTCCAGTCATATTAATCCCTGGATAATTATCATAAGTAAAAGTTTTTATTGGAGGAGTGTTTTCTATATCTTTACCATCTTTACCTGCGTCTATATAGAAATATAATTGCCTAGGTGTCCAAATAATAGTATAGAAATGAAATTCTGTTGGAGAGAAATATTTACCATCAGCATCCTGAATTGTAATGTATTGTTCATTTGTCATTGCAGCATTTGCATCATCAACAGAGTCGTTAGGAATAAATTTAGCTTCAATATTATCGGATACAACCTGTTTTGTTCCTTCTGGCATGCGCCAAAAATTAATAGTATGAAATGGAGTATTTTTAGGAGGATATTCTGCTGCAGGTTTTGACCACTGGCTTGCACCTACCCAATAACTCCCACTAGCAGTTGGTCCTGTATACTGCACTAACTTACTCCAGTTTGTAACATCTTTATGTCCACTAACTATTCCGATTTGTGTTGCCATTGCATCATCAGTTAATTCTGGCCCAACTGTTGATAAAGATTTGCATTGAAGGTTTGAAGATGATTGAAGATTTAAAGATGCCTTTGTGCATTCTACTTTTTCCATGAAAGTGGCGGTAGTATTGGGTACATATTCCCAATCAAATTCTGTCCATCTCCATAATTTAGCAAGCTCTGGATAATAAGCAGTTGGGGGCTGCATAGATTGTAAGAATATCCCAGAAACTGTAGGATCGTTTTTTATATTATTCCAGCCACTAAAAATATACATGCCGTATGAAGTTGGCATGCGTGCATCCAACTGTACTCCACTATAGTCATTTGGATCAAAATTGTTCAATTTATTTCTTTTTAGTCTCATGTCTTTAATCCTCCTTCATTTTATTGTTTATTAAATGTTTTAAATTAACTATAAGTTAATATTGATGCTGGCATTTTAAAAAATGGGAGTCAACAACTTTAATTTTAAATTTTAGTATTACTTTGTAAATGATAGGGATATTAAAATCAACAATGTCGTAAAATTTTTGATAAAGTATATTTTGGTATTGTAAAATTCTTGAGTAATTATGATAAGTTGTTAAAATGTCTTACTAATAAATAAAAGTTAAGAGAATAAAGAAATATAAAGGTTTCAGCTATGTTTACCCAAAATAAAACTAATTTCAACAATTTTTCCATAATAATTCTAGGAGCATTAATAGCGATAGGTCTAGCCTTACTTGGCTATATAGTTGGATATGATTTTTTGCAAGCTAAAAAGCTTGATAGAGTTGTGTCTGTAAAAGGTATGGCTGAAAGAGTAATAGAAGCTGATTTGGTTATATGGCCTATTACTATTAAAGGAGTAGGTAATAATTTACAAGAAATTAATAACAAAATTGAACAAGATCGTATAAAATTGAATGCCTACTTACTGAATCAGGGAATAGATCAGCAAGAAATAGAATTAGGGCAATATAACGTATTTGATACTTTTACTAATTCTCATGATAGAAAAGACGATAATAGTAGTAGGTATGTTATCACGGCTATAACTGAGTTGACTAGTAATAAGGTAACTTTGATTAAAAAGATATATCAAGCAATACCTGAATTAGTAAAAGACAATATTTTAATTGAGCTTGGTGAGCAATATAATTATAAAGGCCCCAATTACGAATTTACTAAATTTAATGACGTCAAGCTTAATATGCTTGCAGAGGCGAGTAAAAATGCTAAAAAAACAGCTGAGCAATTTGCGCAGGACTCGAGTAGTAAGTTGGGCTTTATTAAAAGAGCTAATCAAGGTACTTTTATAATTGAACCATTATACAACAATGAAGCTAGCAGTGAAGGAGATGCTCGTAAAAGCATCAAAAAGAAAATAAGAGTAGTTATTTCGATAGATTATTATCTTACTGATTAGAAATAGAATAATAACATGTAAATTAAGAACTATGTAGTTTTATATGATTTTCTATAGAGTAAATAAAAATTTACCAGATCATCATTATTTCTATTCATCTTTATATTGTTAAATTCCTAGGATCATTTATGCCATTCGTGTCATTGAGTTCATTTTCAGCTAATAAATGACCTGCTTTTTCTCTAGATATCTAAATAAATTACAACGAAAGTTTTAATTTAGTAATCGCTTATGAATTAAAACAGTATTCATTAGCTTAATTATTGTCAATTTTTAGTTGTAAAAACCATATAGAAGTTAACTTAAAATATTAGGCTTCCTAAAAAGTGGTAAATTATTTAAATGGTTAAAATTATTCCAAAGTAAGCAAAATATATAGTAATTTAAATTAGCTAATTGATTTCTTATTTATAAAATATGCTAAGGCTCTATATTATGCACTTGACTTACTATGCAATACAAACATTCAAAATTATCATATAAAATAATATTATTGAGATTAGCTAAACAAGTTTTAAGCTGCTGCCTTTCTTTTTTAAATAGCTCAGGTAAAGCAGTAAGAAGAATATGAAGATTTAACAATATTTTATACTATTTGCCAAAAAAGGGAATAA
>CAZEVK010000014.1:0-33535 GCA_964515755.1 uncultured Rickettsia sp.
CGTCTTAAGACGTGGGAGAGTAAGTCACTGCCAAGCCTATTAAGCGAACATTTTTTTTGTTTCTATTACTTTTTACTCATATTCTAACAGTTGCATATTAAATCTTGTATATTTCGCCGCATTAACTTTTTTTTAATCGTTTTTTGTCACACTTAAATTTAGTGATAACTAGATATTGAGCTTTAGTATGCCAGTGACATTAAAAACGGCTTCAGACATTCAAAAATTAATTGATAAAGTTATGCCACAATTGGCCAATTTTGTTACTGGTCGCCGTGGCTTACAAGATAAAAATATCAATTATCAGATAGCTCTTTTACGCGATTCTTTAAATGAATTAAGTGAAGAAGATAAAAAAATTTTTCTATTACAATCTATCCATGGAGCAAATATAGCGGGTGGCTTTTTCTCTTTTCTTGAGAACAATACTGGGCTAAAACTTTCAGCTACTTTAGGTGAAGTAATAGGACGTTATAATGATATTATTTTAGAGAATAAGGCTATTGAAGAATTTAAAAGCGACGAGTTAAATAAAGTATCTACCAATGCTATGAATAAAGAATTTCATGACAGACTTGAACCTGATCCAACGGTTAAGTATAATATAGCTGAAAAAAAGAGTTCTTTAATGGTAGAGCCAAGAGCATCTCTACCGAAAATTGATAAAAAAGCTACCTTAGCAATGTTAGCTGGATTTGAGCCTACAAAAAATACAGTGCGCAATCATAAAATTGCTCAAGCTCTTGTAGATAGTTCAATTAAACATCCGGGCGCAATAAAAGAACCGTCAGAAGATGATGCGGCAAAAAAGATTCAAGCAGCATTTAAAAAACGCAATAAGCTTGCGATTTCTGCAATGAAATTAAAGAAACGTATAGCTACAAGAACTGGAAAAGGTGCTCAAGAACTAAGAAATGCAGTGGATAGAACCATAATAGCAAACTCTGTGAAAAAACAGCGCTATCTGTAGCGCTTTCTCCTATCGCTACTAGACTGATTGACAAATTTCCAAAGTTATGATAATTTTAGCTTGTAATAAACAAGTGCAGGCAACCATAAAAATGAACTTAAATCTTTATAATACATTGAAGAAGTGTTGGCGTAGTTAACTATATTTGTTATGTCATTTTACTTAAACTAAAAATTATTATAAGGATTAAAATTCATGATAAGTCACTTCAAGCGCATAAGCGCTGTTATTTTTTCAACTTTTTTATTTATTAATTTAGCTAACGCTGACCTACCCAAAAAATTGGCGATTAGCCAAATAGTTGCTCATCCAACTTTAGATAAAGTTAGGTTAGGTATTATAGATGGTTTAAAAGCAGCAGGCTTTACTGATCATAAGAACATAATTATTGATTATCAAAACGCTAATGGTAGTATGATTCTTGCTAGTCAAATTGCCAAAAAATTTGTTAGTGAAAATAATGCTGTTATTATAGCAATTACTACGCCTTCCGCACAAACAGTTGCTAATGTTGCAAAATCTGTTAAGAGCGATATTCCTATTATTTTTGCTACTGTTACGGATCCAGTTAAAGCTAAGTTAGTTTCTTCTTATGAACACCCAGGCGGTAATATAACTGGAACTAGTAATCCTTCAGCTATAGCTCAGCAGCTAGCTTTGTTAAAAAAATTTTTACCGGACATCAAATCATTAGGATTAGCTATAAATTTTAGCGAAGTAAACTCTGTAGAATTGTTATCACAAGTAAAGCAAGAAGCTAAGAAAATGAATATTGAAGTGGTAACTGTTGCAGCTAGTAATTCTTCTGATATTCCTTTGGTAGCAAAAAATTTAGCATCAAAAGTTCAAGCAGTATTTTTATTACAAGACAATACTGTAGCTTCGGCATTACCAGCATTCATGAAAGTTATGAATAAGAATCATGTCCCTGTGTTTGCCTCTTTTATGGAGGCAATAGATCAGGGGGCAGTGGCTGCTATGGCTTATGATGAGTATCAGATTGGTATTCAGACAGGTAATATGGCAGCAAAAGTGCTGAATGGTATCAAACCTAGAGATATTCCAGTTGAATCTCCAATAAAATTAGACTTAATTATAAATAAAGAGGTAGCACAGAAATTAAATTTACAAATCCCTTTGATAAATTGATTTAGAAAATTAAGTTAAGCATAACGTGTTGCAAGTATAATACTAGCTTTCAACCCTCCAAGCTTACTCTTTGCTAGTACGATATTACCGCCGTGCCTTAGGATAATATCCTGGGAAATTGACAAGCCTAGGCCAATTCCGCCTGTTGCTTGATTTCGCGAATGTTCAATTCTATAAAATGGTTGAAATACTTTTTTAAGTTCTTGCTTTGCAATGCCTGGGCCGTCATCATCAATATCTATTATTATAAAGCCTTCCTTTTGATAAAGATTGATTTCAACTGTGTTTGCAAAACGAGAGGCATTGTCAATAAGGTTTTGGATGGCTCTTTTAAATGCATTTACTCTAACATCGAAACTAATTTGCTTGTTACTAATAACACTGATTTTTATATCTGAATGCTTATATTTAGTGATCATTTCTCTTAATAAAGTGTCTAAATCTACTTTGCTAGTATGGTAAGAATCTTCTCCTTTGGCAAAATCAAGATAGTCATTAATTATGTTTTCCATATCCTGAATATCATGATTAATTTCCTGAATAGCTTCACTTTGTTTCATTATAGCCAGTTGTAATTTGATGCGTGTAATTGGAGTACGTAAGTCATGAGACACACCTGCCAACATTTCAGTTCTTTGTTTTATTTGATTCTCGATACGTTGTTTCATTTCCAGAAATGCCAAGCCTACTTTGCGTACTTCAATTGCTCCTTCTGGTTTAAAACTATCGATTGATAAGCCAGTGCCAAATTTTTCAGCAGCTACGCTTAGTTTTGTAATTGAGCGTATTTGATTTTTAGAGAATATAATAGTAAAGACTAATAGAACTGATGTTGTTCCTAGCATCCATAAAATGAAAATGTATTTAGTTGGAGTATAAAATCTACTACGTGGTACTTCAAAAAATAATATACCATCTTCAATTTGTACCTGAATTTGTATTTCTTTATTGTTTTTGTCGTAACGCAACCTTAAAGGAGTATCAAGATTGTTTTGTAAATTTTTTTGTAAGATTTTTAGCTCACCGCTTAAAGAAGATTGGTTTATAGAAATTTTTTTGTCTTTATAAAAAGTATATTTCAAATTAGTGTAAGTTCTTAGTTTTTTGATATCTTTTTCATTAAGTTTTTTATGTAACTCTGATATGAATGAGATTTCTCCTGCTAAAGAATATAGCATTGAATTACTCACGCTATCCCAGTGACGTTGGTAAAAAATGTAAGTTGAAATTAATTGTGCTAATATAGTGGGTATAATTATAATTAATAGCATTCTAGAGAGTAGAGTGCTTGGCATAAAGCTTTTAAAACTATTTCTCATAATTTTGTTCCAAATAATATATAACCCTGTCCACGAATAGTTTGTATAAATTTAGGTTTTTTTGGATCTAATTCTATTTTATTACGTAATCTAGTTATTTGTACATCAATAGAGCGTTCATTTATATCTCCACATAACCTGGCAAGTTCTTGTCTATCAATAGCTACACCTAAGTTATCAATTAAAATATTGAGTAGTTTAGATTCACCTGAGCTTAAAACTATATGTATGCCATTTTTGCTTAATGTGTTATTTACAACATCATATTCTATTTGCCCGAAGTAGATAATACAATTATTAAGCGCTTTTCTTAAGTACTTAGTTCTATTAATTAATTTTTCTATTCTGATTAATAATTCACGAGGTTCAAAAGGTTTTGCTATATAATCATCAGCTCCAGACTTTAACCCTGCTATACGCTCTTCTACATCCCCCATTGCTGTAAGCATTAAAATAGCGATATTAGAAGTTCGACGTAAGATTTGAGCAAACTCAATACCAGTTTCGTTTGGCATCATTATATCAAGAATGATTAAATCTATATTGAATGTCTCTAGTAGCTCTCGTGCTTGTTTTGTGTCTTTAGCGATAGAAACGACATATTGATGATCAACGAGATAAGTTCGAAGCAGATTCC
Source organism: uncultured Rickettsia sp. (assembly GCA_964515755.1). Taxonomy (GTDB): domain Bacteria; phylum Pseudomonadota; class Alphaproteobacteria; order Rickettsiales; family JABSSG01; genus JAGVLN01. The sequence goes on from CAZEVK010000014.1 coordinate 4,076, forward strand.
TGATCCTATTATCATCGTCTACTATTAATATATGAGCCTTATCTATATTCATATGAATTCTTTACAATCAATTCCACTAATATTATATTCAATTATAATTATTATTACAATATCAGAGCTATATAAATGAAAACAGTGCCGTTTGATAAAAGAGAAGGTTATATTTGGTTTGATGGTAATTTTGTGTCTTGGCCAGAGGCTAAGATTCATGTTATGACTCACGGTCTAAACTACGCTAGCTGTGTTTTTGAAGGAGAAAGAGTATATAATAATGTAATATTTAAATCTCATATACATACTAAAAGACTGGAGCAGTCTGCACATTTATTAGGATTCAAATTACCTTTTGAAGCTGAAATAATTAATAGAGCAAAAGACGAATTGGTGAAAAAACAAAATATAACTGATGGTTATATGAAAATGATGGCTTGGTGTGGAAGTGAGCAAATGACAATTGCTGCTCCTAATAGTTCAATCCATATTATGATCGCACTTTGGTCATTACCATCATATTATAGAAAGGAGATAATAGAAAAAGGTTTGTCTTTAACAATTTCTGATTGGGTTCGCCCTCCAGCAAACTCGATGCCAACTAACAGTAAAGCTGCATGTGGTTATGTGATTAATACTCTTTCAAAGCATGCTGCTTCAGATCATGGCTTTGATGATGCATTAATGCTTGATTATAGAGGATTTATTGCTGAAGGAACTAGTGCTAATTTCTTTATGGTTATTAATGGCGAATTACATACGCCAATTCCTGATTGTTTTTTAAATGGTATTACTAGGCAAACTGTAATTGAGTTAGCCAAAAAGCGAGGTATTAAAGTAATTGAGCGGCATATAGAGGTATCAGAGCTTACAAAGGCAACAGAAGCTTTTTTAACTGGTACAGCTAGCGAAATTACACCGATTAAAAATATCAAAAATTATAATTTTTCTTATGGGGAAATTACTAAAAATTTAATAAGTGACTATAGAAAATTGGTTAGTAATTGGAGTAACTAAATCCATGAAGGTATAGTTTCTGATTTTATTAAATCTTCATATGAAGGTCTATTTTTGGTTATAGCAAATTTAGTATCTTGAGCTATAACTTCAGGAATCAACAAGCGTGAATTGTAAATTGAAGACATAACAGCTCCGTAAGCACCTGCATCTTTAAAAGCAACTAAATCTCCTGAATTTAAGTTAGGCATTATTTTGTCTTTAGAAAATACATCTGATGTTTCACAAACTGGCCCGACAACATCATATTTTGTGACTGTATTGCTAGGAGATAAAGGAATTATGTTATGGTATGCATCGTATAAGCTTTGCCTAAGACTGTCGTTCATACCTGCATCAATAATTGCAAAAGTTTTTTCTTTAGTTTCTTTTATGTATAACACACTAGAAATTAATACACCTATGTTTGCTGCTATTGAGCGTCCAGGTTCAATAATAATTTTATAGTTTGATTTATAAAATAATTTTTTGATCAATTCTGCATATTCAGTTATTTCTGGTGGATTTTCCTGACTATACCTAACTCCTAATCCTCCTCCCAAATCTAAATATTCTATTTTACAGCCATGTGATTTTAGCATTTCTGCTGTTTTAAGGATTATTTGGTAAGCTTCTTTATATGGTTCAAGACTTGTAATTTGAGAACCTATATGAATTGACAATCCCTGTAAATTTATATTATTTAGTTTTTCTAAAGACTTTATGATTTCTGTTAGGTTATCGATATCTATACCAAATTTATTAGACTTCAAACCAGTATTAATTTTATAGTGAGTTTTCCCGTCAACATTTGCATTAATTCTAATCGCAACGTTCGCGATTTTATTTTGCATGCTAGCAATATCATTTAGCAGTAATAATTCGGGAATTGATTCTACATTAAATTGCATAATATTTTCTGAAAGAGCATATGACAATTCTTGCTTTGTTTTACCTACTCCTGAAAAAACTATATGTTTAGGTGAAATATTTGCAGCAATCGCTTTTCTAATTTCTCCTTCTGAAACACAATCAGCTCCAGAACCTAATTTACCAAGTGCGTTTAATACGCTAAGGTTAGAGTTTGCTTTGACAGCAAAGCATATTAAAACATTCTGATCTGCAAACGCATTCTTGTACTTAAGAAAATTTTCTTTTAGTTGGGTAGCTGAGTAAAGATAAAATGGCGTGTGAATCTGTTTAGCTATATCTGCTATATTTATTTGATCTATATATAAGAGATTATTTTTATAATGGAACATGATATTTAAATGATTTTTCTTCCGGTGGTAACTTTAGCGGTCCAACGCTACCGCAACCTGCACATAAAATAGTCCCTAAATATAATAAAATTATCAATATAAATTTGTTCATATAAATCTGATTCTACAAGCAAAATAAGCTTTATTGTTTTTAGGAGTAATCTATTGTATTATTCTTACTTGGAGAATATATTAAAAAAAATTTTTGGCAATGCCGCAGTTTTTAAAAACAATATTATTATTTTTTATATTAACTATTTGTATTAATAATGCAAATAGTGAATCTGTGGTTATTGATGAGTATCTTCCGAGTTTCATACCTGAAGTTGAATTTTATGATATTGGCGGTAAAAGTTATAATTTTGAAAAATTTGAAGGAAATGTGCTTTTATTACATTTCTGGGCAACATGGTGCATGAATTGTACTCAAGAGATGAAAGCTTTAGACCAATTACAGAAAGCTTTACGTAAAGAGTCTATTATTATTTTACCTATTTCAGAAGATTTTAAAGGTGTAGAAGCAGTGAGGGATTTTTATAAGAAGCATAAGCTTAAAAATTTGGTAAGTTTTGTTGATGATAATAATGAGTTATTTGGTGCTTTTGGAGCAACTAATTTGCCTACAACTTTTATTATAGATACAGAAGGAAAAAATGTTGCTAGAATAGTTGGCGCTGCTGATTGGCAAAGTCAGAAAATGATTGACTTACTCAAGTCGTACGTTCATCCTAGAGAATCAATGAATGCAGATTATATTAATGTATTAAAAGAGCAAAATAATTGGCAAACAAGTGAATCAGTTAATAAATCAAATGAGATTGGGGACGAAATACCTGCTGAGGCAATTACTAACATAAGTCCATCCGAAATCAAGGAAGGTAATGATGGAAGCCATTTTACTAATATTCAAGGAGATCAGTTTTCATTGAAAGTAAAACGACCAGTTAATTCTGGTATAGCAATACAAAGCAAAGAGGAAAAAAACAGATGATTAATAGCGTATACAGGTTACTTATTTTAATTTTTGGTATTACTATGATTAGGAAATTTAAAAAGCTTTTTATTAATAAATTACCAACTATTGCAGTGATAAATTTATATGGTGTTATTGCTAGTGGTAAAAGCTTCAATAAATCTGGTTTAAATCTAGATACGATTAAGCTTGATATAGATAAAGCTTTTGAATTGCCGCGCTTAAAAGCAGTGGCGCTAGCTATTAATTCTCCAGGTGGTTCGCCTGTTCAGACAGAGATAATTTATAAATATATTCGTCGTTTAGCAGCTGAAAAAGAAGTTAGTATATATAGCTTTGCTGAGGACGTTGCAGCATCAGGAGGATATTGGCTTGCTTGTACAGGTGATGAAATATACGCATCTGCTAGTTCAATTATAGGCAGCATAGGAGTTATTAGCTCTGGTTTTGGCTTTGTGGATGTTATTAAGAAAATTGGTGTTGAGCGTAGAGTTTATACTCAAGGTGAGAATAAATCAATTTTAGATCCATTTAAGCCTGAAAAACAAGCTGATGTAAAAATAATATATGGAATTCAACATGATATTCATGACAATTTTAAATCTGTTGTATTAGAGCGTCGTAAAGATCGTTTGAAGGCAAAAAATGATGCGATATTTAATGGCGAATTCTGGAGTGGTAAAAAAGCTAAAGAACTTGGTTTAATAGATGAAATTGGAGATTTATATACTATAATTAATCAAAAATTTGATAATAAATGTAATATAGTAAAAGTTGTCAGTGAAAGTTCGTGGCTTAAGAAGAAGTTAGGTATAAATATTAGTGCTAATGATTTTATTGATAGTGCAGTTGCAAAAGTTGAGGAAAAGATTACTTTTAACAGATTAGGTCTCTAATTTATGTTTGATGTTGTTATAGTTGGCGGCGGTTTAAATGGTATATGTTTAGCCAGTATGCTAGCTAACAAAAATCTGAAGACTTTACTTATTGATCAAAGTAAAATTTCTGACAGACTTGGAGCAAGGCAAGATGGTCGTGGCATAGCTGTTGCAAAGTTTAGTAAAGGAATTTTAGAAAATCACGGTATTTGGAAGCACTTCAAATTAGATTCTGGTATTATTAATAAAATTATTGTTGCTGATGGTAAAGAGCCATTTTTGTTAAAATTGGACACTGATTTAGTTGGTGGAGAACCCCTTGGCTATATTATAGAACATGATGATCTCTTGCAGCAATTTTATGCATACGCAACTAAATTTAAGAATCTTACTATTCTTGATGATACTAAATTATTAGACTTTGTATTTGAACAAGGTTTTGTAAAACTAAATTTAAATAAAAAGAAAAATATAAAAGCTAAATTACTTGTTGCTGCTGATGGTAAGAATTCTTTTATAAAACAACAATTAAACATTCAAAGCTCAGCATTTGACTATAATCAAAGTGCTCTAGTTTTTACAATTAAACATGAAAAAAAGCATAATAATGTTGCATACGAGCATTTTTATAAAGCTGGTCCTTTTGCATTGCTTCCATTGCAAGATCAGCACAAGTCATCCGTAGTGTGGACTGAAAGTATTAATTCTGCAAAAATCTATGCAAAAATGTCAAATGATGAAATTAGTTATTTTATTCAGGAAAAATGTCAATTAACTCATGGAAAAATAGAAATAATCAGTAAAATTTTTTCTTATCCCTTGAGTTTGGTTTTTGCTCATAAATACTATGAGCAGCGTGCTGTTTTATTAGGAGACAGTCTACATTTTATTCACCCAATTGCTGGGCAAGGCTTTAACCTTAGTTTACGTGATATTGATAATTTAGCAAATTTAATAATTCAATATAATGATTTAGGATTGGATATAGGTTCTGAAGATCTTTTGAGTAAATTTACAAGAAGTAGGAAGCTTGACAATTATGCAATGATATTATTTACGGACATTTTGAATCGTAGTTTTTCTAATAATAGTAAAGTTTTATCTTGTTTAAGAAAATTAGGCCTTAGCCTAATTGATGTCTGGCCATTTTGGAAAAAATTTCTAATGGGTTATGTTTGGACAAAGAAATCTAAATCTCTGTAAAAGGTATATTATCTACGTTTATTAATTTCCAGGTTGGATCAGGAGCTTTCAAATTTCTTTTAAAAATCCAGGTAGTTGTTAAATTTTCTATTTTATTTTGGTGGCCAAAAATAATTTTTTGTTTTTGATCCATAACGTTTAAAATGATTTCTGCAATAAATTTAACCTCGATTTCAGCATTATTATTAATAATTTTTATATCTTCAACAGTAGCAGATTTAATTTTTAATACATTGATTTCAGCTTGTTGCTTTAGATTTTCTCTCGAAACGATTAGATTAACAAATTTTTTCATCATTTCAATATCAAGTAAATCTGAAAGTACTCTAGTACTTCCTTGTGCATATGCTTCAAGGATAATTTTAAGTGCTGATTTAGAATTTTCTAAGAAAATTTCTTCATCATAGTTTGGGTCTATTGACTTTAGTTTATCTTTGGGTGTTAGGATTTTGTCAGTTACAATTGTCGTAGAACGTTTTTGGTTATCCTCAGAGAATTTAGTATAAGGTCTATTTTGGTCTTTTTGACCTAATATAGAAACTAATTTAAACACCAATGCTAATGCAATTAAAGCAAATAAAACCATATCTGAGTAATTATTTATACTTAACAAAAATAAATTGTACGATGATATTATAACACGAAACTAGAAAATAGCATTTGTTTTTAATGTCAAATGCATTGATTATTTTATCTATGCCTAATATAGTACCTACTTTGTTATAAATTAAGAGTATATATTAATGAGTTTAAGTATTAATTCTAGTATTTTACGCGAATATGATATTCGCGGTATAGTTGATCAGACTTTAACAATACAAGACGCATTTTTAGTAGGATGGTCATTTGCTAAGTTAATAGGTGATTATTATGTTAACGTAGGTTGTGATGGTAGACTGAGTTCGCCAAAGTTAACAGAGGCGCTTATTAGTGGATTAATTGAAGGTGGTGCAAAGCCTAGGTTCATTGGCAGGGGTCCAACGCCAATGCTATATTTTTCGACATTTAGTAAAGAAAATGAGGCAGTAGCTGGAATTATGGTTACTGGTTCACATAATCCTCCAACTCATAATGGTTTTAAATTTATTTATAAAGGAAGACCTTTTTTTGGAGATGAAATTAAAAATTTAAAAAATATTTCTATCAGTTATACAGGAAATTTTTCAAAGCATAGTAGTTATGAGAGTGTTGATTTTTCAGAGTTATATATTGAAAGATTACTTGAGGATTGCAAGGTATCATCAGAGCTTAAAGTTGCTTGGGATCCAGGTAATGGTGCTGCTGGGGAAATAGTAGAGAAGTTAGTTAAAAAACTATCTGGAACGCATATAGTTGTAAATGAAAAAATAGACGGTACTTTTCCTGCTCATCATCCTGATCCAACAGTTAAAGAGAATTTAGAACAGCTTATTTCTATTGTATTAGAACAAAAATGTGATTTGGGTATAGCTTTTGATGGTGATGGAGATCGTATTGGAGTAATCGATAGTAAAGGCCGTATTATATGGGGAGATCAATTATTATTGCTGTTTGCTAAAGAGATATTAAGCCATACACCAAATTCTGTTATTATTGCAGATGTTAAAGCTAGCCAGAAATTATTTGAAGGTATTAAAAATTATGGTGGAAGACCGTTAATGTGGAAAACTGGTCACTCGCTTATAAAAACTAAAATGCATGAACAAAATTCTCCACTTGCTGGCGAAATGAGCGGTCATATTTTCTTTGCTGATCGATATTATGGTTTTGATGATGCTATATATGCTGCATTAAGACTAATTAATATTGTATCTTCTAGTCAGCAGTCTCTGTCTATTATGATTGATTCATTACCGGTTGTCTTTAATACACCTGAAATTAGAATTGATTGTGATGATCAAAAGAAATTTTCTGTTATTAATGAAGTTAAGAGGCTTTTAGATAAACAAAACAAGAAATATAATGATATAGATGGCATTCGTTATAATTGTGATGAAGGCTGGTGGTTATTACGTGCTTCGAACACTCAAGCAGTATTAGTAGTGCGCTGTGAAGCTGATTCAGAGCATAATCTTCAATTACTATGTCAAGATATTTCTACGATCTTAAGTATTTATGATCTTGATGTTACGGCTCTGAAATAACTATCTTTTCAACAAAAATCTTCATATTGATAAAATTAATGGCGAAATCTAAAAAATAAGAGATAATTAATCTAAGGTATTTTTTAGAGGTGTTAAATGATTGTTCAAAACTTAATGCAGAACTATAATCGCTATTTGGTAAGCTTAGTTTCTATTTCTTTAATTTCATTATCTATGAACATCTTGATGTTCTCTGAATCTTCATTATCTCAAATATTTTTTATTGTTAGTTATGTAATACTAGCTGTAATTTGTTTTAAATCAGATAGTGACAAATGGTCATATTTTTTGATCCGTATTCAAATTTACGTTTTAATACCAAGCGTTGTTACTTTTGCGCTTTGTAATCATTATGGCATAACGTCGTATATTTTACATTATTTATTATTTATAATTACTAACTTGATCTGTATTTCCGAGCTCAAAAAGCGTAACAATTTCTTAGTGCTGAATAAGGAATTTTATATATATGTTACGTCTGGTTTGTTCGTTATAGCTTTACTTACTTTTATTAGTTTTTGTATTAAGCTTGACGCATTATTATTTATTATGAATAGTCTGTTTTTATTTATACTAACATCTGGTTTGATTATAGAACCTAAAAAAGCAAGCTACTGGCAATTTAATAACGAGATCTTACTAACAATCTATTTGGTAGTTCTTGTAATAATGACATTACTGCAATCATTTATACCTGATTATCATGTATTAAGAATAATTTATTTGGCTTCTTATATAATTTTAGCAACTACTGTTTGTTTTGCTTTAAGAGAGAGAAAAAACATCTTTTTTGTATTTTGTATATTATTACTTGCTAATCATTTTTGGCCAAATAAAATTCATTCATCTTTTGACCTCACTTTAATTTCAATGCTTACGACATTGTTTTATATGCAAAACTATGTTTTACATGAGATTGATTCTGCATTCGCTAAATTAAAAGTGATGTATGATTATAAATCTAACAAGATTATGTTATGTAATCAGAATATAATACATAGTGAGCAGTATTATTATGGTAATGCTGATCATATACCTAATTTTAACTACTACGGTAATACTTTATATACTGGACCAGTTTATAGTATTTTTAATAGAAGCGATGCTGAAAACTTCCATAATAAAGTTGCGATTCTAGGTTTAGGAGCTGGTACAGTTGCTGCTTACGGTAAAGATGGACAGAATTTTGTTTTTTACGAATGCGATCCAGAGGTAAAATTAATTGCAAATAATCATGAATATTTTACTTTTATTAAAACCTCAAAAGCTAATATTTCTTTTATTATGGGAGACGCAAGAAAGACTCTTGAAAAAGCACAAGATCATGAGTATGGGATAATTTTTGTTGATGTTTATAATGGAACTTCAGTACCAAAGAGTTTTATAACTATTGAAGCTATAAATCTATATTTACGCAAATTAAAAAAGAACGGATTAATAGTTATTCATATTACAACTAAAGAGCATGGTATTGAAAGTATTATTGGTAAGGTAACGCAAGAACTAAAGTTGGCCGCGTATGTTATGTGTATTGATGAATATAATATTAGTAATAATAAAAAATCTGTTAATGGACTCATAACCGGAAGTAAAGATACTAGCACATGGCACTCAAAGTTATATAAGAATTTTTTATTACTTTCTGGTATCAAACCATTTTCATCCAATAAAACCATATCAAAATGGGTAATAATAGCTAGAGATAAGAAAGATTTACTAGACCTTACTTCCGATCATGGTTGGCATACGTTATCTATAAATGCTAATCAAGTGATTTTAACGGATGAGAGTATAGAATATGACGAATTGGCTCGTGGCATTGTTACTAAAAAAATAATTTAGTGATGAATTCAAAACTTATAATAATTAGTGGTCCTACTGCTAGCGGTAAATCTCGTTTGGCACAAGAGGTATTTGATTATTTTAATGACTTCTCTATTGTAAATGCTGATTCTATGCAAGTTTATAAAGATCTTCCTATATTAACAGCACATCCTGATGATTTATATACAAACTCATCAAACTATAATTTATATAGTATATTAAGTTATGATCAGAGCTTTTCTGTTTCGAATTGGTTTAAATTAGCTGAAGATAAAATCAAAAGTCTTTGGGCAAGTGGTAAAACACCTCTTATTGTTGGTGGAACAGGCTTATATATTAAAACATTACTATATGGTTTGTCTGATCTTCCATGTATTTCACTTAAGATTAGAAATCAGGTTAATAATTTATTTGCTGAAATTGGCGTTGATAAATTTTATAAATTATTACAATTGAAAGATCCGATTAGTTCTGCAAGAATTCATAATAATGATAGTTACAGGATGATTCGTGCCATGGAAGTATTTGAACAAACTGGTAAATCAATAGTCTCATTCTATAAACCAAGAGGTAGTTATAAAGCTAATTTTTATAATTATTTGCATATTAATATTAGTCCATTGAGACAAGTTTTATATGAATCATGTAATAAAAGATTTTTAGAGATGATTGCTTGCGGTGTATTTGATGAAATATCAGCTTTACGCACAAAACCTAATTCAGATAAGAGCTTACTAGTTAAAGCGCTTGGATATAGGAGTCTTAGTGATTATTTAGATAAAAAAATTTCTCTTGAAGAAGCAATAGATAAGGGGCAAATACAAACACGCCAATATGCTAAACGTCAAGTTACTTGGTTTAAAAATCAAGCTCCAGAAGCAACTATGTTAGAATTTGAGAATTATAACGAAATAAATAGCAAAGCATTGTCTTTAATAAAACGATTTCTAGGCTCATAATTATAAAAAAAATCTGCGAAATTTTAGTATCGCAGATTTTAATTAACTATAATTTCTACTATTTCTTCTTAATGTTATTCTTTTTTTTCTGAGCACAAAAGCAGTCTAAAGACCATTTGTCAGCGCCATATGATGCAAACAACGCCAATAACATCATCCAATAATAATTTTCTAAAAATTGTTGATAAAAGAATGTGGATAATGAGACCATTATAAATAAGACTAGAGCAGCAAGTCTTGTATGATAGCCAAGTACTAACATTGCTGAGCATATAAGCTGAATTGCGGCTGTTGTAACAGCGGCAAACCAATATGGAAGGATTGGAATTTGATATTCATTTTCAAATAAAAATAGTGCAGCATCCCAATTTTGTATTTTCTCTAAGCCGAGTAAAAAGATAATATTAGCAACATAGAGCCTAACTACTAGATTTACTGCTGGCGATATTTTTTTAAGAACATCCGACATTTTTCCACAATATGTGCAATTGCACTCTGTATAACTACAATCCATATTTTCCCCCATTATTAAATTAGTTATATATTAAATTCTAAATTCTTTTATTAATATAGTAAATCTTTTTTTTATTAATTATATTTTAAATTGACTAGAATATGCTTATACCCAGTTTTTAAGTATTTGAAAAATAGGTGATAATATCTGTTAGATTATGTTGAGTATTTAATTATACTAGTCGTTAGTAATATAAACTTTCAAATTTACTCTATTTTAAGTTATTTTTGTTTATAAACGCTAATTGTGATATAAAGAAAACAACGGTCATAGCTAGTATACCAAATACTTTGAAATTTACCCATATATTCTCAGGCATAGTACGCCAAATAATTTCATTTATAATTGCTATGCATACGAATAATAAAGCGAATCTTTTAGATAATATAATCCAGTTTTGTTCAGTTAGATTAATAGCTGAATTAAAGATATGCTTGATATAGCCTTTTTTATAGTAAACGCCATGAAATAATATAGCTGCAAATGCAAGGCTAACTATAGTAGGTTTTATTTTTACAAAGCTAGTATTACCGCTAATAACAGTTATAGAACCCAATACCACTATAATAAGAGTTGAGATAATTAAAACGACAGGCAGTGTTTTGTGGTAAGCATAGTGTACTGCCAAGCCGATAAGGCTTACAACCAAAAGAACAGCTGTTGCAGTGATCATATCAAAAATTTTGTACGTCATGAAAAAAGCTATTAGAGGAACAAAGTCAGTAATAATTTTGACCATTGTTTTCATGTTCATCATTCAGATACTCCTATAACAAAAATTCCATATTTATCTGCAAGAGTAATTACTTCTGGTAGATTTATTATAATACTACTATGAGCATTAACTGCAATTCCTCTCAAATTTGCTTTATAAACATAATCAACTGTATTTGTACCAATTGTTGGAAGGTCTAAACGTTTGTCTTGCGTTATTTTTTTCATTTTTACTAAAATGCCTTTTCGCATGGTTTCGCGCTTTAGATCTGCACATCTCATTATTAGTTTATCAGTACCTTCTGCGGCTTCGATTCCCAATACGTAACTATTTTCTACTATAACTGCTTGTCCTATGTCCATATCACTAAGTTTAGCGAGAACAGTTTTGCCTATCTCTATATCCTTGAAATCATCTTGGTCAGGTTTAATTTTTCCTAATATACCTGATGGAGTAAGCAAGGAAGGCAATATTGAATTTGGAGAAATAACCTTTAACCCGTGTTCTTCAAAAAATTTTGCAATAATAGACAATACAGAATTGTCGCCTTGTATCTTACTAGCTGCTATTCTTGCCATCACTGATAAACCTATAGAGTCAAGTTTCAAAGATAAGAACCCTGGTCGTTTTATATATCCTGCAAAAACGACAGATGTAACTTTTTCATCAGACATTATTTTAAGTATTGGTTTTACTTGACCTGGTGTAATTCGGTAATATTTATGAGTGCCTAGCAGTTTTTCATCAGCATTTTCATATACTGCAAGAATAATAAAAGGCACTTTTTGTTTAGTTAATTCATCTATGATTAATTGTGGTAACTTGCCGCTTCCAGCTATAATAGCTATTTTTTCTGATTTTAAATTTAGTTCGGTCATCTTTACTTTTGCTTACAAATTCCACGTGATTTTTCACTTTTTAAAAATTTAACAACTTTTTGCACTGATTTTAAATTTGGATATTTATTTTTTACATCTTCTACTAAGGATGCAAAATTACTTTCACCTTTGTTATTGAATAATATTTCATATGCATCGCGCAAAGCATTAATCTCTTCTTTATCAAAACCTTTTCTTTTAAGACCAATAATATTAATACCAATTAAACCAGAACGTTCACCACTGACAAGTGCGAAAGGTATTACATCGTTATCAATACCAGACATTCCACCTATCATAGAATTAGATCCTATCCTAACAAATTGATGTATTCCTGAGAGTCCGCCAATAATAGCGAAATCTTCTACTATAACATGGCCACCTAAGGTGACATTATTGGCTAGTATTACATTATTACCGATAATGCAATCATGGGCTATATGTGCAGCGACCATTATCAAACAGTTATTTCCAATCACAGTTTTCATTCCGCCACCCAATGTTCCAGGGTTTATTGTAACATGCTCACGAATTACGTTATTACTGCCTATGATTAATTCAGAGTCTTCTCCCTGATATTTTAAATCTTGTGAAATATGGCCAATAGATGCAAATGGAAATATAATTGTGCCGTCGCCTATAGATGTTTTATTAGCAATTACAACATGTGACTTTAGCTCAATATTATCTCCAAGAGTTACATTGCCTGTAATAACACAATAAGGTCCTATTTTTACGTTTTTACCTAATTTAACACTAGGTTCAATAATTGCTGTTGGGTGAATTAATGTCATTTGTCTGCTATCATTGCTGAAAAAATTGCTTCTGCTACTACTGCGCCATCTACTTTAGCTTCTGCAGTGAATTTCCATACGTTTGCTCTGCTTCTTAATTTTTTTACATGTAAAAATAATTGATCACCTGGTGAAACAATTTTGCGAAATTTTGCTTCTTCAATTGACATAAAATACACTAATTTATTATCAGCTTGACCTTTTAATGTTTCGCAAACTAATACAGCAGAGGTTTGAGCCATTGATTCAATAATTAATACCCCCGGCATTATAGGTTTACTTGGAAAGTGACCGGTAAAATGTGGTTCGTTGATTGTTACATTCTTGATACCAGTTGCAGATTGATCAGGAACAATATCAATTACTCGATCAATCAATAAAAATGGATATCGATGTGGTATCTTTGTCATTATTTCTTCAATATTAATCATTTCGTTCTCTACTACTTAATTTCTTTAGAATAGCTGTTTGTTTATGCCATTGCCTTATTGGTAGCGATGGTGATCCTCCAACTATTTGCTTAGCTTCGATATTTTGCATTACGCCAGACTGCGCTGCAATTTGTACGCCATCGCCTATTTTGATATGTCCTGATAGGCCAGCTTGTCCTCCAACCACAACATACTTTCCTAGTTCTGTACTACCAGATATTCCTACTTGGGAAACTATAATACAACCCGTGTCTAGTATAACGTTATGGCCAATCTGTACTAAATTGTCAATCTTACACATATCGCTTATAATTGTATCATCAATTGCGCCTCTATCAATAGTACAATTTGCTCCTATTTCTACATTATTTCCTATAATAACGCGACCAATTTGAGGAACTTTAATATGTTGGTAATTATCGAATGCATACCCAAAACCATCTTGCCCAATCCTAGTGCCAGCATGAATTATTGTATTATTTCCTATGCAGCAATTACTAAGTGTTACGTCGTGATGTATAATACAATTGCTACCTATTTGTACTTTGTCATTAATGTATACTCCTGGGTATATTTTTGTATTCGCTTCAATTTTTACTTCAGATCTAATAGTAACATTATGAGCAATTTCACAATTTTCACTAATTATAGCAGTTTGATGAATATATGCATTTTTTGAAATTCCTGGTTTTACTGGTGAATTAGGATAGAATAATGACATTATTCTTGCAAAATCTGCATATGGATTATCAACTATCAAAATAAAAACGCCTTGTGGAGCTTTAGCAAGAAATTTCTCTGAAGTAATGCAAGCTAATGCTCGAGATTCTTTATATTGTTCTACGTATTTTGTATTTGTAAAAAATGATAACTCGTTGCTTGAAGCTTTTTCCAGAGTATTAATATCTGATACCATAATTTTATGATCAATAATGTCTATTTTTTTACCATTTAAATATGCTGTTGCACTTATAGAACTTGCTAAGTGATTTAGAGAAAAAGGTCCTTTATTGATAAAAAAGCTCTTATTAGTCATTCTTCAATTCCTGAAAGCTTACATCAACTGTTTTAAGATTATTATCAAGTGCTTGTAAAACTTGTTTAGTGATATCAAGGCTATTTGTGTTATATAAAGTTTGTGATTTTGGCAAAATTAGTTGTATGTTTTGCTCTTTTGCTATTTTTGAAAGTATATCAAACAACGATATTTTAATTTTTTCCATAGCTTTTGAAAAAGCGTTATCTAAACTAATTCTATGCTTATGAATAACTTTCTGAGCTTCGATTTCAAATTGACTTAATTCTGCTTTAAGCTTTTTAAGTTGATTTTGATTTAGTTTGTTAGGATTTTGTCCAATTTCTTTATCTAGAGCCATAATTTTTACTTCATAGTCTTTAAGTTCTTGCTGATATTTTAAATTTTGTTTTTCCAAGGTACTTTGAAGAGAAGTGTAAACTAAGGATTCATTGATGGCTTTATCAACATCTATAATTGCAATATTGGCATTTTTTGCCCCAGCTATTGCCGGGAATATAAGTATAAAAGTAATTAATAGTGCAAATCTATTTTTCATATTCCTTTTTAGAAATTTGTTGAGAAAGAAAAATGTATTAATTGAGTTTTATCAAATTTTTCTCTTTTTACAGCTTTTGCAAAATCAATTCTCAATGGACCCATCTTTGTAATCCATAAAAATCCAATACCAGCAGAAGCTCTAATAGATTTAGAGTTGTAATATTGACTTGATGAGTATGATGAATTCTTTTTAAGATCAATATTCCATACATTACCAAAATCACTAAAGACGGCACCTGATACATCAAATTCCTCTGGTAAGCCTAGAGGGAAAGTAAATTCTGTAGTTCCTTTATAGAACATTGTACCACCTAATGCGTCTTGAGTTATTTTATCTCGTGGGCCAATTCCACCATATTCAAAACCTCTAAAACTTGCATCGCCTAAGTAAAAATTTTCATCAACTCTAATAGATTGACCAAGACTATTAATAGTTCCAGCTGAACCAGCTACTTTTAAAGTAACTGTTTCTTTCATTAATGGGTAATAATAGCTTGCTGAAAGAACATTTTTTATATATTTGGAGTTTCCACCAAGTCCAGCAAGGCTTTGGTTAAGTTTTAATAAATAACCACTTTTTGGTACAATTTGATTATCAGTTCTGTCATATGCAAATCCTTGATTTAATATAGAAGCATATCTTGTACCAGATTGTTCTTTTATATAAACAGGGGCATTGTCTGGTATACCGCTTATTTTGTTTTGCTCAAGAGTGTATCCAAAATTATGATATAAATATTCCATAATTTCATAGCCAAAATTTACTAAGCCGCCGGTAGAAGATTTGTTATAGCCTAGAGAGTTTGCTGATGCTCCCCAGTTAGATTTGTTATTATTTTGAGAGCTAGTGAACAGCTCAAATCCTGCACTTAGATTTTGATTCATGAAATAAGGTTCAGTAAACCCTATGTTAGCGCCGAAACTAGATGCTGATTTAGTAATACCAGCAGAAAGTTCTTGTCCTTTACCAACAAAATTCTTTTCTGTTAAGCCGATCATACCAAATATACCATCAGTAGTAGAGTAACCAACTGATAATTTTAGTGATGCAGTAGATTTTTCTTCAACATCAACATTAATATCAACGATATCAGGTCTATCAGTGCGCTGAGGTTTTACTGAAACCTTTGAGAAAAAATCTAAATTATTTATTCTTTGTTCAGAACGATTAAGTAAAAATTCATTATAAGGATCTCCTTCTGCTATTCTGAATTCTCTTCTTATAACTTCATCGTAGGTTTTTAAGTTTCCTCTTATGTTAATCTTGCCTATATAAACTTTACGAGCCTGACCAATAACATATTTAATATTGATAGTTTTATTTGTTTCATCAATATTATAAACTGGATCAATATTTACAAATGGGTAGCCATGGTTTGCGAGAAGTTTAAGCATTTTCTCTGTTGTTTCTTCAATTAAGTTAGAATTAAAAGTTTCTCCCTCTTTTGTTGAGATTTTTTCCTTTAGAAAATCAGTATTAACTTGTGGTATTTGGCTTTCTACACTCATAAGGCCAAATTTATATTTATCTCCTTCTTCTAGTGAGAAGGTAATATAGAAGACATTTTTTGCTGGTACTATATCAGCAGTTGCAGATGTAATTCTAAAGTTAGCATAGCCCTGAGAATTATAAAATCTGGTTAATAATAATTTGTCATGTTCTACTAAGTCAGCATCATAATGATCAGTATTTGCAAAGAAGTTATAAAATTTGTGTTCTTTGGACATTATTATTGATTGTAATTTTGAACTAGAAAAATGCTTATTACCTATAAATAAAATTTTACTTATTTTTGCTTTTTTTCCTTCTTTGACTTCAAAAACTAAATTTACTCTATTCTGGGAAAGTTCAATAATTTGCGGATTAACTACAACGCCGAATCGACCAGATTTGTTATAGAGTTCTACGATACGATTAGTGTCACTTTGAATTTTTGCTTTTGAAAGAACCATTCTAGATTTTAAGTATATTTCTGATAGTAATGTTTCAGATTTAATAGCATCATTACCTTCAAAAACTATTTTGTTAATGATTGGGTTTTCTATAACCTTTATTTTAACAGTTTGTCCATGAAGAGTGATGTTTACGTCTGAGAATAATCCTGTGCCGTATAAAGCACGCAATGATTCTTCAGATTTTTGTTGAGTGAAGTTTCCACCTGCATGAAATTGAATATATGAAAGAATAGTAGAGTCCTCAGTTCTTTCATTTCCATCAATGACAATATTTTTAATTTTTGTTTGAGTGGTAGCTACTGGTTCTTCAGTTTTAACTCCAGCTTTATTAGTTGTTTGCTCAGTTGTTGGTGAAACCGCTGCTAAAAATTTTTGCTCTTCTTCTGCAAGACTTAAAAATGAGGATAATAAAAGTATAACTAACAAGATCAAGGTTTGTTTTAATTTCATAATTTTTCTTCAAAAGAGTTTAATATTGTTTATGTCGTTTATTATAGCTAAAGCTGATAGGCTAACTATTAAAATAAGTCCAGCTGTCATTGCAATTTTATGCATGTGTATAACAACTTTCTTTCCCGCAATAATTTCTATTACATAAAATAGTAAATGTCCACCATCTAGCATTGGTATTGGTAGTAAATTTATCAGTCCAAGATTTATTGATAATAATGCTATAAGCCATAAAATATACTCAAAACCCTTTTTTGCAGAGTCTCCAGCCATTTTTGCAATTCCTATCGGGCCTTCAATTCCTTTATATGATCTTTGACCTGTAAACATCTGGCCAATAGCTTTTAATGTTAGCTTGCAGATAATAAAAGTTTCACTAACAGCATATTTACTGGATTCTAATAAATTGAGTTTTTTATGTTCTAAGCCCATGCTTTGAACACCAATTCTACCAATAACCATTTCATTATTTGACGTGTTTTTAAAAGTGAATGGTTGTGGAGTTATAGTCAAATTGAAACTTTTATCGCCACGGTAAACTGTCATATTTAAGGGTATACTTGGATGCATAGAAATAATTCTTTCTATTTCAAAAAAGCTATCTACTTTTGAGTTATCAATAGCGATAATTTGATCTCCTTCTATTAGTCCTGCTTTTTGTGCAACACTATCGGGCATTACTTTGTTAATCACGGTGGAAGAGCTCATTACACCATTTATATATAACATGATTGTTAAAATAATAATACTAAATAGAAAATTGAAGATTGGTCCGGCTGCTACTATTGCTGCTTTTACTGGCAGTGTTTTAGTATGAAATGCAAATGCTCTGTCTTTTTGTGGGACTTGCTCTATATCTTGTTCAGTGCTTGTATTGCTTGTATCACCTAGAAATTTAACATACCCTCCCATTGGTATAGCACATACTTTCCATATGGTACCATGCTTATCTTTTCTGGAAAAAAGAACTTTACCAAAGCCTATAGAAAAATCAGTGATTCTTACACCAGAAATTTTTGCAATATAATAATGACCAAACTCGTGTACAAATACTATTATCGAGATAATAAAAATAAAAGAAATAGCATAATGTAATGTATTTATTATTATATCTGTCATGATAACATCAAGTTTTTTTAATTATTTTGCCAAAGATTATATGGATTATAATCGCTAGTCAAAGTAATAGTTACAGATTTTTAATTAATTCTTTGGTTTTTATTCGACATTCTCGATCATATTCAATTACCTGAGTTATATCGTTAATCTCGAAATCATGTGATTTATCTAGCATTTTTTCAACAATCATTAATATGTCTATGAACCTAATTTGTTGACTTAAAAAAGATTCTACTGCAATTTCATTGCTTGCATTTAACATGATAGTAGAAGTGCTACCTTCATCTAATGCTTTGCGACAAATATTAAGTGCTGGAAATAATTCATAATTTGGATTCATAAACTCTAATATTCCCATTTTGGTTATATCAAGTGGCTCTGCAATTACATTATTACTGCGTTCTGGCCAGTATAAAGCACAAGTTATTGGTATGCGCATGTCGGCATTACCTAATTGTGCCAGGCTTGATCCATCTTTATATGAAACTATGCCATGCACAATTGACTGTGGATGAATCACTACATCTATTTTATTTTGTGGAAGATTGAATAAATGATACGCTTCAATAATTTCTAATCCTTTATTCATCATGGTGGCGCAATCTGTTGAAATTTTTGGTCCCATTTTCCATTTTGGGTGATTAATTGCTTGTTTAACCGTAACATCTTTTAATTGATCTTTAGTAAAAGTACGGAATGGTCCACCAGAAGCAGTAAGAATAATTTTTTCTATACTATCTGAATTTTTTTGTTCTAAAACCTGGAAAATTGCATTGTGCTCAGAGTCAGTCGGAATAAGATTAACTTTACTCTTATGTGCTGCATCAGTCATAATTTTACCTGCGCATACTAAACTCTCCTTATTTACTAATGCAATGTTTGCGCCATTTATAATTGAAGCATAGGTTGTTTTTAATCCTGCTGAACCAACTATTCCAGCTACTGCTAAATCAGCATTTAAATTGCAAGCTTCTGACATTCCTTTTTCGCCAGCAGCAACTATAGTTTTGGTATGTTGTAGTAATGTTTTAAGTTTTTGATAATGGGTATTTTCTTGTATTATAGCCATCTTTGCATTAGTTGCTATTGCTTGTTGTGCAAGCAGCTCGTAATTATTATTGGCTGAAAGAGCCAGCACTTCAAATTTACCAGGAGGAGATTTTAAAATAACGTCAATTGTATTAATACCAATAGAGCCTGTTGAGCCAAATAAAGAAATTTTTTTCATATTTAAAATAAATGCCAATGATCTAAAGCTAGTACCAGTGCTACTTTTGGTGCAGTAAGTATGATTCCATCTACGCGATCTAAAATACCACCATGCCCTGGAATCATATTACCACTATCTTTGATTTCGAATATTCTTTTTATCCATGATTCAATCAAATCTCCAATCTGTGCATAAATTGCTAGTAGTATAGTTAGGCTGGTAAGCATTTTTGGGTGCTCTGAGCCAAGATAATTTCCAGCAAAATGGCTAAATATTGCTGCTGCAAGAACACCACCTATTAGACCAGACCAGGTTTTATTAGGACTGACTTTTGATAATAGTTTCGGGCCACCAATACTTCTGCCACACATATAGGCAGATATATCTGTAATCCATATTGTTAGTATCAACCAAGTAACAATTTTATGTCCGTGGTGATGATTCATGATAAATATCAATGACGCACATGGAATGGTTGTATAAATTACGGCAGTGATTTTCCAGATTAATTTATGTTTAGTGTTTTTAGCTGAATTTATCATATCATTCCACTCAAATCCCATCAGAATTGCCATAATTATTACGGTTGCATAATAAATAAAACCCCCGACTTTTATTATCAATAATATTATCGGAGCAAGTATTAAGGCAGTCAGGCTTCTTGTAAAAAAATTTCTGTTAAAAAACTTGTTTTTATTGACCATATCTTCTCTCCCTCTTGTTAAATTCTTCAATTGCTAAATTTAAATCTTTTTTTGTAAAATCAGGCCATAGAGTTTTAGTGAAATAAAATTCAGTATAAGCCATTTGCCATATTAGAAAATTGCTAATTCTAAGTTCTCCACTAGTACGAATTAATAGATCTGGATCCGGTATATCTTTAGTATATAAGTAGTCTGAAAAAACTTTTGTTGTAATATCATTAATATCAACTTTTCCATCTTTATAATCTTGGGCTATTTTCTTTGCTGATTCAACAATTTCTTCTCTACTACTATAACTAACAGCTAATATTAAATGCATTTGATCATTGTTTTTAGTAAGTTCCATCAGATCATGGATATTTTGTTGAAGGTCTTCATCCAGTTTTTTTATGTTACCGATCACTTCAACTTTAATATTATTTTTATGAAGTGAGTTTGCTTCATTTTTTAAATAATAACGCATTAATGTCATCAGATTATCCACTTCTTCTATTGGTCTTTGCCAGTTTTCTGTAGAAAATGTATATAATGTTAAATATTTCACCTTGAGCTTAATACATGCTTCCATAATCTTTCTCGTAGTTTTTACTCCAGCTTTATGACCGGCTATGCGCGAGAAATTTCTACTTTTGGCCCATCTGCCGTTACCATCCATTATGATAGCTATATGCGATGGTATTATAATGTCTTGATTCATTTTTTTATTATTTTTATTATGTAGATATATGTAGATTATGCGTATAGCAAATCTTTTGCAAGTTTTGTAATAATTTTTTCATTGATTTTTTTTCTATAATTACTTCTATTTTTCTTTACAACCATAAATCTTTTTTGCTGTTTATACATTTTAATTATATTCTTACGCAAGATATATATGTCATGATTTATTAATAAACATATTTCTGCAAAAAGGGGGTCATTACCAAATGTAAAAGATTTGGCTTTCTTTCTTATGTTCGTATCTTGTGAGTACAATAAATCTGCTATATGTTGCATAAAGCATGCTCGCCACATTTTTATTTCTCCAGATACATCAATTTCATATGGTTTGTTATACGTCATTTTAATCCCTAAATTTAAATTCATAATTGTAAGTTATAGTTAACATATATATATGTTATTAATATTTAGTTAATATGTGTAAAATTTTTAAAATAAATTACAAGAAAGACTTTTACTATGATTTCACTTATTTATTAATATATGAGAAGAGTAGCGTTACCCATCGAAAAGATAGTTTTAGATCAAGAGAATCTAACAGTTAATCAAGCTTTAATCTGAAGTTCGAATGTAAGTTTGTTTACAATTACATCTAGTTATAATTATAATTTTTAATTAAATTATCTATGTCAGTAGACATGACTATATCTGTGAGTTTGCTCTGAAGCAAATCATCTATTTCTACCTTAATTAACTTATCGTCTTGAAATTTTGCAAAGCTATAGTGCTTTTTTGCAAATGATTCTAAGTATTTTCTTGGATCACGTTGAAGTTTTTTAATATAATCAACTTCCCATTCTTGAATAATTATAGGATTAGAAGAGCGTTCAAGCAATGCACTCATACCTTCTACAGCTCTTGGTTCAGCTCCTTCAATATCCATTAAGATTATGTCGAGCTTATTTACAAAATTAAGAATTACATCTATTTTTTTTGCTTTTACCAACATGCGGTGTTCGTTATTTTCAAGATTATCATTCCATGCTATATGTGAACTTCCGGTATTAGATTCCCCGTTAGTGTTAGAGCTAAATTGCAATAAAGTATCCTGATCATAAGCAGCATAATTATAAACTTGGGTATTTTTAATGTCATTTATCATAAGGTTAATTTTTGTAAAATTATACATTAGTGGTTCAGGATCTACTGCATAAACATGACCTGTTTCACCAACAGCCTTAGAGAAATTTAATACGTGAGTTCCTATATGAGCTCCAAGAACTAAAGCATTGTCGCCATGCTTAGTAAAAAGTGTAATTGCTTTAGTAACCTGTGGTTCCCAGCCTTTAGATAGTGAATTATGTCTTGAAACTACGTTGTCACAAGCATCAACTAACATGGTAAACCCAGCTTTGTTATTAATAAGTTTAGCTCTATCTGCAATAGTATTACTATTGCAATTATAAGATCTCCCGAAGTAAGTATCTAAGTCATTATATATAATGGCCAATTTGCTAGCCACAATGTAATTAAATTTACTAGGAATAACCATTAAAGTTGCAAAGCAAGTAATGATAAATGTTAAAATATACTTCAAAAAATTACTCTCTAAACTATGAACTATTTTAAAAGTATATGTGTTTGTAATTTGTTTTTCAAACAATAAAATTTTTTAGCACGGATATAATTCTAGTTTTTAGTTAATTAGGATGGTGGTTAAAAATCAGTCATTATTGCGTTGGATATACTGTTGCAGTTTTGTTATTATCGTATTAACTACATGATAATGAGTTAAGATGTCACTATCTACAGTTAGATGAGCGTTTGCGTATGTTTGGTATCGGTCACTCATTATTTTTTGAAGAATTTCTTTTTTGTCGCCTTGTTCTAATATAGGCCTCGTGTTTTTTCTTTGGACTCTTTCTAATAAAACTTCTAAAGGTGCCCTTAGCCAAATACTGATGCCTTTTCTTAGGACTAATTCTCTAACATCGTCATGAAGAAAAGATCCTCCTCCAGTTGCAATCACACTTATCCCAGAATGTAGAGAGGTGTTAATAGCCTCCATTTCTTTTTCTTTAAAATATTCTTCTGATTGATATTTAAATATATCGCTAATCGAACAACCAACCATCTGACTCACCATTGAATCGGTGTCAAGAAATGGTATTCCTAATTTTTTGGCTAATCTAAATCCAATAGTAGTTTTGCCGGCACCCATCATGC
This sequence comes from uncultured Rickettsia sp., assembly GCA_964515755.1. Lineage (GTDB taxonomy): Bacteria > Pseudomonadota > Alphaproteobacteria > Rickettsiales > JABSSG01 > JAGVLN01. The sequence goes on from CAZEVK010000014.1 coordinate 27,518, forward strand.
CTACCAGAACTATTGGCTTATTAGCACCAACTTTCTCGTATAAATTATTATTGTACATTTTTATGTTGATATTACTATATAAGTAATTACATTACTACGTATGCTTTTTAATTTCTACAATAATATTTAAGCATCTAACCCTATATTTAAAGATTGGTACCAATAATATGTTACATATAAAGTTTTGTAAGCAGCTTAATAAAAGTCATAACAATATCGTTCTTTTTATTGATGAAGCTTTTTCAATTACAAATGATATTGATAGTGTTAAAAAACTTTATCAGTTTGATGTGCTATCAACTTTAAAAAACTGTAATTTTGATGGTAAGTTTGGGGAAGTGGTTATTATCCCTACAGATAAAACTAATCTAAAAAACATTATTGTAGTTGGTGTTGGTAAGATTAGTGAACTAGATCATAATAAATTTATCAAGCTTGGCAGTAAAATTTACTTAGCATTAGCCAAAGGCAAGTTGGAGCAAATAGGTATTTATAGTAGTTCTTTACTTTGCAATAAATTTCTAGAAGAGGAGGTTCTATCTTTTATAAGTTTTGGTTTACAACTAAGAAGTTATAAATTTGATAAATATTTCACTGATGAAAAGAAAAAAGTACATTTGCCTGATATAGAAATAGTGACGAGCTCGCCGGAAAAAACAATGGCGTATTATCATGATTTTGAAGCTATAACTTCTGGTATTAAAATGTCAAAAGATTTAATTACTGAGCCATCAAATGTTAAGTATCCAGAAACTTTTGCCAAGCATTGCGAAAATTTAAAAATATTAGGTGTAGATGTTGAAGTGCTTGATGAAAAAAGGATGCAGGAATTAGGTATGAATGCTCTGCTTAGTGTTTCTCAAGGTAGTATAAGAAAACCAAGACTTGTAATTATGAAATGGAATGGTGGAAACAAAAACGATAATCCAGTGGCTATTTGCGGAAAAGGTGTAACTTTTGATAGCGGTGGTTTATCACTTAAGCCTGCTGAATCCATGGAAACAATGAAGTATGATACAGCTGGTGCTGCTATTGTTACTGGATTAATGAAAACTTTAGCATTAAGAAAAGCTAAAGCGAATGTTGTAGGAGTGATAGGATTAGTTGAAAATATGCCTGATGGCGCTGCACAAAAACCGGGTGATGTTGTAACTACAATGTCTGGTCGAACGATTGAGGTTCTAAATACTGATGCTGAAGGAAGATTAGTATTGGCAGATGTTTTATGGTATACGCAATCCGTATTTAACCCTAAGTTAATAATTGATATTGCAACTTTAACTGGAGCAATTTTTGTAACTTTTGGCGGTCATTATGCCGGTCTGTTTTCCAACGATGATAAATTATCTGAGCAATTAATAGCTGCTGGTAATTATGTGGATGAAAAATTATGGCGCCTTCCTTTAGGGCCAGAGTTTGATAAGATGATAGAATCAACAATAGCTGATATGCAAAATATTGCTAGAGGCGGAGCAGGAAGTATTACTGCTGCACAACTATTACAAAGGTTCATTAACAAAAAACCTTGGGCGCATTTAGATATTGCTGGAGCAGGTTGGTCTAAAACTGATAATGACTATCATGAAAAGGGCTCTACAGGATTTGGTTTAAGATTACTTAATCAATTTATTATTGATAATTATGAAAAATGATCAGTGCGAAGTTAGTTTTTATCATTTGTCTAAATACCCTGTAGTTAAGGTTTTGCCTAAATTGCTGGAAAAAATCTATCAAGCTGAAAATAGATGTTTGGTGGTATGCCAAAATGATCAAGAAATGAAAGATTTAAATGATGTGTTATGGACTTATGCAAGCCGTGCATTTTTACCTCATGGATCTACCATTGATCATAATCCAGAAGTTCAACCGATATTACTTAGCATAGATTCTAAAAACTTAAATTCAGCTAAAATTATTTTAGTGCTTTCCGGAATTATTCCTGACAATATTCATGAATTTGAGCGTTGTTTAGATTTATTTTGTGATACTGATGGTGATGACGTAGTGGTTCAGGCAAGAAAAAGATACAAGTTTTACAAAGATAATAATTATCCATTGACTTATTGGACTCAAAATGACGAAGGTAGTTGGATTAAGAGTTAGTTTTTAGTTTATAAAGAAAGTCTAGTGCGGATTTTGGAGTTAATTCATCAAGGTTAAGATTCTCAATTGCGACGTCTATTTTAGATTTTGTTTCACTAGTTTTGTTCACTATAATTGTGCTATCTTTTTGATGAAGTTCTTGGAGAATGTCATTTGCTCTTTTAATTACAGATTTTGGAATACCAGCAAGTTCAGCGACATTGATACCATAAGAATTATTTGCAATTCCTTGGGCAACTTTATGCATAAAAATAATCTTTTCATCCCATTCTTTCACCTGAACACTATAGCATTTTAGAGATGTCAAAGTTTTGCTAAGGTCGGTTAGTTCGTGAAAATGGGTTGCAAATAATGCTCTAGATTTAAGATGGTCATGAATATATTCAAGACAACTCCAAGCTATTGCCATGCCGTCATAGGTTGATGTTCCTCTCCCTATTTCATCCAAAATAATTAGTGATTTACTAGTTGCTTGATTTAAAATAGTAGCAGTTTCAATCATTTCGACCAGAAAAGTTGATCGTCCTTGAGCAAGATCATCGCCTGCGCCAACTCTACTAAATACTCGATCAATAATTCCAATTTTTGCTTTGCTGGCAGGTATAAATGAGCCGATTTGTGCTAAAATAGCAATAATAGCATTTTGACGAAGAAATGTACTTTTACCAGCCATGTTAGGGCCAGTGATTAGCCATAAATTTTGTAAATTACCAAGATTACAATCATTAGAAATAAAATCTTTTTTTATACTTTGTTCAATAACTGGATGCCTTCCATTCTCGATATAAAAATCGTTGCTATCATCAATACTAGGCTTGTGATAATTATTATCTACTGCCAATGTTGCAAGTCCAGTTATTACATCAATATATGCGATAGTCATAGCTGTTGACGATAAGTTTTCTAGATGATTTACTAATTGTGCAATGATGTGTGAAAACACCTCGTTTTCAATAGTAGTAATTTGCGTTTTAGCATTGATAATTTCCTCTTCCAATATGCGTAACTTATTAGTAGTAAATCTTTTTGCATTTACCATTGATTGACGTAATATAAACTCTTCACCTGTGATTTTGTTAACATGGCTAGGAGTTATTTCTATGTAATAGCCAAGCATATTATTGTATTCAAGTTTGAGATTGGATATATTAGTTTGCTGTCTATACTCATCACGTAATTTGGTTATTAATTCAACAGAATTATCGCGTAATTCATATAAATGTGCGAGTCTTTGATCAAATTTTGGATTGATGAAATCATTTTGGTTTAAATAAATATCACGTTCAGTTAAAGCATTAGAAAGTAGTAATAATAAAGATTCATTTTGTAATAAGTTTGTTGCTAGTGATTTAAGAGATCCAAAAATTTTATTATCTAAAAGTTTGGCAATGCTTACAGCAGTTTGCAAGCTTTGATATATTGCGTATAAATCTTTAGGAGATCCTCTACCAATTGCTAAGCGTCCGGCAGCTCTTTCTAAATCTGGAATTTGTTGTAATTTTTCTCTGAGATGCTTTCTTAATGATTGTTCACTGACAAAAAATTCTACTAAATTAAGTCGCGCGTTAATTTTATTAATGCTGGTAAGTGGTTGTGAAAGATATTTACGTAATAATCTTCCTCCACTATTAGTTAAAGTTTTATCAATAATTTTTATTAGTGAATGTTTAGCATTTTCAGAATAAAATAACTCTAGATTCTTACGTGCAACATTATCAATAATCATATATTCACTAGGTGATATTATCTTTGGAAAATTTAAGATAATTTTATCTTTGCGTTGTGTGATACATAAATATTCAATCAATGCTCCACATGCGCATACTTGGTTGTTGCTAAAGTTACCAAGGCTTTCAATGCTATTTAAATTAAAGTTATCTTTGATTTTATTATGGTTTTTTTTATACTCAAAAAAACTATTTACGAATGTAACAAATTTTGGTTTCCATTCAGCTAATTGTTCAACAAGTTTTTTATTATTAAAAACGTCGTCAGTAATAATAATTTCAGATGAATTTATTCTTGCTAAATTTGCAGCTAATAAATCTAATGAAGAGGTAATGGTATAAAATTCAAACGTTGATAAATCTACATAAGCTATTACTGCTTCTTGATCTTGAAATGTAATTGCTGATAAGTAATTTGAAGATTTACCTTCAAGTAAAATTTCTTCGGTGAGAGTTCCCGGAGTAATTATTCTGACTACATCGCGGTTTACTACTGTCTTAGAGCCACGTTTTTTAGCTTCTTCTGGTGATTCTAATTGTTCACAAATTGCAACTTTATAGCCATTTTTGATTAATTTATTGATATAATTTTCAGCGCTGTGATAAGGAACGCCACACATAGGTATCTCTTGATCTTGCTGTTTACCTCTTCTAGTTAGTGCTATTTCTAAAATTGGTGCAGCGATGACTGCATCTTCAAAAAATAATTCATAGAAATCACCCATACGAAATAATAATAAACAATCTTGATGAGCTGCTTTAGCTTCATGATATTGCTGCATCATAGGGGTGTTTTTCATCTTAGCACTAGTTTTTATAAGCAGGCGTTTCAGAGATATAAATTTATTGGATACGCTTTATGTTCCTGATTTTTAAAATCATCAATAATCCAGGTAGAGCTGCAATCATGCTGACTATAAAGAACATAGTCCATCCATAATCATCTACAACAAATCCTAATGTGCCGGAGATGAGATTTCGACCAATTGTAGCAAAAGAGCTGAGTAGAGCATATTGTGTTGCTGCAAAATTAAGGTTACATAGACTGCTTATATATCCAACAAAAACTACATCACCAATGCCGGAGCAGACATTTTCAATAGTGATAGTTGTAATTAGCATTAAATTGTTGTGCCCTATATAATCTTGTAAGATAAACATACCATTAGAAAGCATTTGTATAATAGCGGCAAATATTAACGAATGTATAAGACCATATCGATGAACAACTACTCCACCTATAAAAGTTCCTAAAAGTGTAGATGGTAAACCATAAGTTTTTACTATTAAAGCAATTTCTTGCAGTGAAAATCCGGTTTTGATCAAAAATGGTTGAGTTAAATTTCCTACGACTGCATCACCAAGTTTGAATAATATTATAAATAAAAGAAGATATATCCATCCAGATGTTTGGGTAAAGTTCTTAAACGGTTCTATTATCATTTTAGATAAATGTTCATGATAACCTTTTAAAATCTTTTGATCTTTATGTATAGGCTCTGAGCTGAGAAGCGTAACTACTAATGCAAGTGCCATTATAATTCCGCCTACATAATATGCATAATGCCAATTTGAATAGCCAGCTATCACTAACAGTGCTGCTCCTGAGATATATAACCCTATCCTGTAACCGTAGATATACATTGTTACACCCATTGATTGTAAATTTACTGGTAATTTTTCAATACGGTAAGCATCAACGACTATATCTTGGCTAGCTGATAAAAATACTACTATTGTTGCCATAACAGCGCAGTATAAAAGGTTTGAATTTGGTTCACTTATGGCGAGTAAGAAAATTGCTATAACCATTAAGCTTTGTATTAAAAATAACCAACTCCGACGTTGACCAAATTTCTTATATAAAATTGGAAGCCTGATGCCGTCAATAAATGGTGACCATAAGAATTTTATGGAATAAGGAATTGAAACGAAAGCAAAAGCACCAACTTCTTTCATTGAAATTCCATGAGTTGCAATCCATGTTTTTAAGGTAGAAGCTGTGAGTGCTAAAGGGAATCCGCAAGCCATCCCCATAAAAAGCATTACTAATAAATCAGGATTTGAAACAAGGTCACGAAAACTAGGTTTTAAATTGCTTTTCATTTTATAGAACTAAATAATTTGGTGACTCCTACGGGATTCGAACCCGTATTACCACCGTGAAAGGGTGGTGTCCTAACCATTA
>CAZEVK010000015.1:0-33322 GCA_964515755.1 uncultured Rickettsia sp.
AGAACCTGAATTTGTACATAGAGCTATAGAACACCTTGGTTATCGTATAGATCCTGTTAGGGCACAGCATATAATTTTACAAACATCTCCCCTATTATTTATTGATGCAGAACAGACTGCAAAATTTTGGGAAGAAATTAATAAAACTTCTATAATAGCTGAACTTGATCCTGATGAGCAAGAAGTGATAAAGCAATTACAGCTAAGAACGCTTCAACAAATTCAAGATCAGCCTTTAATACCTGCTTCTGAACCTTTTTCCCTAGAAAATATAGAAGAGTTAAATACAGCAGTACTTAGATTAGATGGAGGTTTTAAGTTTTATGGAAAATATTTAAAAAACTACCTAGAGGGTTATTTACAACGATATCAATCTGATCATGCTTTAAGGGCTGTAGTTGATTCAGAAATTAAACATGTATTAAATATTTTTATACAGGCTTGTGCAGAAGAAAATCTAGCAAGCGCTATACGGGCAGTACAGAGTATTGCAGAGATTATGCTTTTAGATCTTAGTTATAATCCATTATCCTCTCAATTATCCGAAATAATTCAAGCACAACTAACTGATTTTCCTGTACAAGGAACCTTAATTGTACCTTATGGAATGCGCGCTTTTGTTAGGGTATTTCAAATATTAGACGTAAAATATGGATCTGAGCACTTTAATAAGCCATTAAATATTTTTGTAACTAGTCAAAGTTACTATGAACGGTTGGGTAACCTTGAGGGTCTAAACAGAGATGAAATATCTGTTTTTCAAACTCAACAAACAACAGATGTTGCTTCAAGTGCAGATATTATTTTTGTAGAATTGCATCCTAATAATGTTTTAGCTTCAAAACAATTTGCTTTTAATATTGAAGCTCTTTTATCTCAAATGAATAGCTGGCCATCTAAGCAAAGAACTCTAGTAATTGATATGACTTTAAATGCCATGAATGATCATGAAATTAGAAGTTTCTTACATTCAGAATCAACTTTAGCCTTAATTAGATCTGGAACATTAAATATTATTTTAATTCAAAGTCTAACTAAATTTGCGCAATTAGGTCTAGATAAAAGAAGTGCAGGCGCACTTACTATGATTAATAATAATGATCATTGGTCTGGAGTTAATGCTAAATTAGTTCAGTTGAGTGATGTAGAGCCTATTGATATAGCAACGCTGAACTTTTTTTCTTACTTTGCTAGTTTGCATTGGCCTGTAGTAGAATATCTAGAGCTTATTAATAGCAATGTAAGGTTTGTATATAAAGAGATAGTAAAACAAACCAATAAGTTAGAGTTATTGCATTCTGGGTTACAAGTGAGTAAGAGTTCTGATCCTAAACCCTGTTATGTAGCTATTAACACTAATGGTTTTGTTACAGACCTTTCTTTAACATCTGATGATTTAAGAGAATTTGTATCTGATCTTTTAGTATACTTATTCTATCCTTTGTGCAAATTTTATAATCTACCTATAACTGAAAGATATAGTATAGGATTTCCTCTAACAAGCATTAATCCAGTTTTTGGTTCGTTAAGATTAACTATTGGGTTGGAACCTATAGCACAGCTAAGTCAGTATGCTGAAATACTAGCCTATATTACGTTTATATTTAATGATTTAAGAGATGAGCGTAAATTACCTTTAGTACAAAATGCAGATCTACGTAGAGAATTTATTGCAGAAAAAGTCAAAATATTTAAAGCAATGACTCCAGGTAGAGGCGGAGAACACGAGTGGAAATTTGAGGGAACTGGATGGGAAAATAGTTATACTGACCATACTGATTCCGAGAATATACAAACACGCCAATTAAAAAGGCACGTAATTTTAAAAGATGGTAACATTAAATTTTTCAGGGAAGCACCAAGCTTGTTCAGGCCACATCACCCTGAGTGGACAGAGCTCTCTACAAGAGTAATAGTAAGAGGAATTGGCGAGATTTCTGTAAATGATCCAAGAATTACAGCTGCAGAAAAGCGCATTATTGCAGGTTGCTATACACCAGAATATAATTTTTGTATCGAGCCATTTAGAGGTACAGTATCCATACAAAATTACGAAGTTTTAGGACCTTGGAATGCAAAGTTTCTTTATGGTCCATTCTTTCATAATGAGGCAAAACTATTTTGCATACTGCATCAAAAGAGCATGGACTTTTACTATAACCTTCAAAAATTTAATGAAAAAAATGTAATTGTAAAACAGGGCACTATAGAAACTGCATTAAGTGATATGGCCGTTGAAGATCGTGCATTTTTAATTAGAGAAGGTTATTACCTTACTATGGATAGATCAATACCTAGTGTTAGCGGCCGTAATAAATTTGACTTTCATATGCAATTTATTCCTCCAAAAAATATGCTAACAATGCAATTTAGTTTGAAAGGTAATCAACTAATTATCGAACATGATTTTTTATGTTGTGCTGTGCCTGGTGCGTCTATTTATTATAGGGTTTTAGGAGACCATCTTACTTGCTATGAAATTGATTACTGGGATGAAAAAGATCCTGTTGTTGCTAGATTCTTAAGATTAGTTACAGCAGTTTATGTTAAAGATACATCATCATTAGGAATAAGTTTGAAAGCTCGTAATTCTCAATTTACACATTTTATCTTCAATTTAAATTATGAAGTGGGCAATGCTTTGCTGCAAGAAGCACTTAACGTAATCACTTTTTCTAAAAATTCTATTAAAAAATTACTACAATCAGTAGCATTAGATGAACGTCAATATCATTTTTATGACATTCACTCTCTTTCTTCTAGACAAGTAAGTTGGCCAAGTGGACATAGTCCTTCAGGAACAGATTATATCTCTAACGCTGCCTTTATTAAAAAAATGTTAGAACAATTTGATAAGTTTAAAATTTTTAAAACATATAAAGTAAAACGAGAACAACCAGTTCCTGATATATTAGATATTAAAGGTGATGGCGACTGCATGTATAATTCTATATTGGCAGGTATTAAACGATTACCAGCAGGAATTAACACGGATATAATATTACCAGATAATACTCATATTGATTTGAACACTCTTGATTTAGCTCAATTAAGAAGCATAGTGGCTAATTATATAGAAGCTAACCAAGGCCATTATTTTGATTTAATAGCTTTTCAAATTGCAGATAACATAAGGCATAATGAATTAGCTGGATACCCTGAAAGCATGAGAGCTCAAATGCAGATTTTGGCGAATGCTTATAATTCAAGACAAAACATACAAGCATTAGAATATGCTATACAACAATTTATCAATAATGGAATTGTAGGCCAATATATAAATTTAATGCGTAATACTTATGATTCAGGTCTGGAAGTAGTTTGGGGAGGAGCTGTTGAACTTGGGATAATAAGTAAAATACTTGGTATTCAATTTTATGTATATAGAAGAGGTGGAGAATATTACCATATAGATAATACACATATAGGTAATGTACACAGGATTGACCTAGATTTCACAGGTAATCATTATAATCTAGTTTTATTACCAGGGATGCCTGTAAATACAGATTCTGCAGCTGTAGAGAATGTTTTTTATTGTAATTCAATAATACACGATAATCCAATTTTAAATGATAAAAAAATAGCTGAATTATTTAAATTAGCTAAATCTCATTTTGGAATGAAAGGAATAGATAGGCTGATAGATATAGGCCTTAAACCAGAAGAGTATCAAGAGTTCCAATGGTTAAGAAGAATATTAGGAGATGAAAAAGCAATAAAACTATATTTCAGTTTAGAATTAGCAGATATTCCAACAATTGATCTTATATATGCCATAGATAAGACAATGAATAGATTAATGGACTCTGCAAAGATAGAAGAATTCCAAGAAGATAACGCAATAGTAAGCTCTACTGCATTAGTAGCAATAACTAGTGGTGTTTATGATTCATCCGTTCAACTATCTCAAGGATCAGGTCTCTTTACATTTATTCACAGAGTTACAGCCGCAGTAACAAGTACATTAAATAATGGCTTGATGAATATGGGTAACGCTATAATGAGTGTGATTACGCAAAATAATTATATCAGGCATCAATTGATTAATTATGTATATTATGATGAGTTATCAGTTATTAATAGTGTGATTAATAAACCTTATATACAGTCATCTGCAAATCCTGATGTTCAATCAATATTACACAAACACCCATTGCAGTGGAACGAGAAGGATTTTAAAAAGATAAAACTGGTAGTTCATCCTGATAAAGATGGTAATGATGAAGACTTCCGTACAGTAAATGCATTTCAGGAACAGGTAGGAGATAAGGAGCAGATGTATAAGAATCTCTTACCTAAGTTAATACCTTATATCCAAGCCTTAATTTATAAGAGCAACATAGGATTTAAGAGTCTTGATATCACTGTTGATATAGCAAGATTAATATATGAACCTACATTTGCAAATGTAAAGAAAGTAGCTCTTGACTCAGCATATCTATACGGTATGTACCAGGGTATAAATAGAGTGTCTGTAGCAATAGGTGGATCTGAAGCCATATATCAAGTTTATCACAGAGAATACACGCAAGCATTAAATACTATTGCAACTACTATTGGTTATATGGCATTACCTAGCCTACTAGCATATACGGCAATACCGTACCTTGGCATAGCTTACGCTATTGGTATGGCCACGTATACCGGGTATAGTGCTATTACTAATGGTTATTCATTTTACCTGGAAAGGAGTGGTGATGTTGAATCTATACTCAGATCAACTATGGCCTATAAAGGTTTGGCAAAAACCTTATCGGAGTCGCCATTACAGCAAATATACGACTTTGCAAGCACAGCACGAGGATACGAGGTTGAGCTTAATAATATCGCTCTTGTAGCAGAGAAAAAGGCTTTAAAAAGCAAATTAGTAGAAGAAAAAGGAGAGTTCGGTCAGAAGCTCTATGATCATATCTACGAACCATTACTTGAGGAGAAATACAATCTATCAAATCAACTGTTGCAAGGTATTATCACACAAGAAGAAGCTGAAGTCCTAAAAGCTAAACATATCACAATTACTTCTGATAATGCAAGTTATGAGCATTGCATGGAAATCGAAGATACCGATAACGATGTTGATACTAATTCAGAGCATTATTATTGTTATAATGATGAGAAAAAGCTGCTAGATCATGTTCTTATCGGAAATAATCATTTTGAAGTCGTTGAGAGTTTATAATTACACAGTTATATGGACAGACCCGTTATTCGTCACGGGTTGAATTTAAAGATTTAAATAATCTTTATAATTCCATATTTTAATATTTGGTTTGTATTGAAATTCTTTTCCTCTAAATAGCAGATATCCTGTATCATTTGGTTCAAGAAATTTTTCTATTGAGCTAATCATTTTTAATTTAAAGCTTTTGCCAGATTTAATTTCTATCAATTCTTTATGGGTTTTTCTATCAACAATTAAATCTATTTCTTCCTGATTACTGGTTCTAAAGTAGTAGAGGTTAGAGTGAGTATTATTAGCTAATTCTTTCTTATAAATTTCTAAAACGATGTAATTTTCAAATATACTACCGGACATAGTACTGTCCTCAAAAATCTGTTCATCTTTTATACCGGTTAAAAATTAGACAAGACCGGTATCATAAAAATATATTTTTGGTAATTTTCTTACTCTTTTTCTAAAGTTTTTGTAATAGGTAGGAAGCAAGAAGATTGATCTTGCCCCCAAAATGATGAGTTGAAGTTAAGAAACTTATGTTAAATTATAAAATTTAAAATAAAGAGTAAGAATATACAATAGATAGCAGAAGAAAATATGATGCAGAGTTCAAGTTATAAGCTGTTAAATAACCACCTAGGGAGGATATACTCTAGAGCAAGCAGTGCAGAGTCTTGGTATCAGCACTAGTGTGATTAGCAAATGGAAGAAGCGGTTATTAGAATCAGGCGATTAAAAACGGTATTTTCCGGTAAAGGCAAGCTAAATCCCATAGACGAAGAAAGAAGAAAGCTCTATAAAGAGATCATAGATTTAAAGATAGAGAAAGAAATCCTAAAAAAGGCAATTGCATATTTTGCAAATCCTTGAAAGTAAAATATGCCTTTATTGAACAAAATACTGACCATTATCCAATTAAATTACTCTGCAGGGTCTTGATGATTAAGCAGAGTAATGATTATCAGTGGGCTTAAGCACAGAAGAAGGTTCGTTGTATTTAGCAACAATTCTTGATTTATATGCAAGAAAAGTAGTTGGTTGGTCTCTTTCAGAGCGAATGAATAAACGTCTGGTAATTTGCATTTTTAAAGGCATACTGGTACAGAAAGCTAGGTAAGAGACTTAATTCCATCATTAAGACAGAAGAAGATCGCAATACACCTCAAATCAGTTCCAAAGAATATTTTCTAATCACTAAGTACGTCTAATAAAGGTAATTGTTATGATAATGCTGTTGCTAAGTCTTTCTTCCATACATTAAAAAATGAATTACCAAATAACTGTATTTTTAAAACAAGAATTTGAGGCTAAATCTATGATATTTGAATATATTGAAATTTTTTATAACAACAAAAGGAAGCATTCATATTTAGGCTATTGCTTACCTAATTAATTTTAGCTAATTTGTGAGATGAAAGTTGCTTAACCTTGACTCATTATTTTAGGGTTAAGATCAGTTTAATATTACATCTTATGTATAAAAAGTGTAAAATCACAAATAATTTCACGCCTTTATTTAGCGACCTAACGTTCATGGTTAAAATCCAAATCCACAATTATGCGGGTCTTCCAATTGATCACTACCAAGTTACAAGATCTGCAGAGTGATATTAAGTGAGATACAGAACCCATTATTATTGTTCCTTAGCAAAGCATATAATCAGGAAAAGGTAGTGTTTTGTTAGTCTATGGGTTTCAAGACATATAGTGAACCAGAATGCTGTGAGCATCTAATAAGAAAAGTGATTATAAGGGCTTTGCATATCGTATTTTACTGTTTCAGTTTCATGAGGGATGCGTAAGTTTAAATTATGTAAATAAGGTTCAAGTATGTGTTCATCTTTTATCAATTCACGATAATATGAGGGTTGGTATTTAGATAATGCATAAGCAAATATTGCACGGCGGGCTAATATCCAATTCTTATCCCATGGACTATCGTCGTATAACTGCGATAGAGTACGAAACTCTAAGTACCAAGTATAACGAGGAAAAGAACTTTTATTGGTCTCAGAATAATGTATAGTTTTGACCTTATGCATAATAATATCACCAGGTTGTGCAATTATTGGGACAAATTCATTAATTCTTGCTTCAGAAATTTTATATAGCTCGGTTTTTGTTAAAGCACCTAAAACATGACTACCAGGTAGGTAAAGTACTGGATTATGTTGGGATGTATGAAAGTAAATGCCAAAGCTAAAAATATCGTATTTCGGGGATTGCAATGCTAAGTCTTGATGGAAAGTAACTGGTATTCCACAATAGGGAAGTTTAATTAAAATGTCCTCCCAAGTTGGTACTATTTCTAAAGGGTTTTCAATGGTTTGTAATAATATTTCTAAAATACTTGGATGCACTAGAGACTTAAGAAATAACTCATGTTTTCCTAATGGATATAAAACTTTATGGATATGGCCACTTTCATCGATGGCAAGTAAGTCTTTTTTATTAGCAGGATTATTTAATATACTATCGGTTGCTGCAATTAACTCACTTATTTCTTCTGAATTAAAAGCTTGTTTTATATGTCTAAACCCATCTTTCTCAAATTGCTTATTCATCTTTTCACCTGCTTATATTCAAGATTATATGAGATTTACAATAAAATTTAAATCATTTTTATCATAAGCTATCTATTCAAGTTGTGGTAATTTATTTTGCAAATGACACAAAAGAGAATTCCATAAATTTTTATAAATTCTTCCGGTTAAATCACCTGCATTATGTCTGTTTGCAGCTATATGTAATATTTTCACATTTTCTAAAGCTTGTAACGCTTTAATCTGATCAATAGCTTCTAATATGTGATTTTCTTGCATCAAAGTTTGCCACTGGAAAATTAGCTCAGCAAAATTATCATTTACTATAACTTCTGGTTTTATAAATTGTAATCTTTTACTTAATATATATTTAGTAATTTTATGACAATTCCACATACCAAAGAAAGCTGGCTGAATGCCAGGAATCTTAGGAAATGGCCGCCTCAGTATCTCCCATCTACTCACATAAGCATAACGATCATCTCCACTAGTGCTTTTTATGCTGCCATGCCAAAGCCGTGAATCAAATATTACCGCATCTCCTTCTTTGAGACTAATTCTTTGCAATTGCGTGTGGTGTTTTTGTTCTAAAGTGCTATTTAATTTTACTTCTGGTGACCAAAAATCTACTGCAGGAGAAATTGGCCATTTATGGCTTCCTTTGATAAATTGTAACGATCCTGATTGTTCATCTACATCGTTTAAAGCAAGCCATAAAGAAAAGTGATATGGTGACTTGGGCGAATATGATATATCTTGATGTAAAGGTACTGCATCTCTTATACTACTGTTCTTACAAATTACGTTACACTTTTCCATTTTAATCTTTTGATTTAGCAAATTTTCAAGTCTTTGTTGAATGGTAAAATTAATTTCTTCGTCTATACAGCTCACAATCTGAGAAGGCGAGGCCCATCTGCCTGTGCAATAAAGATAGTCATTCATTGCAACTTTAAGTTCTTGGGCATTGATTACAAGTTGATCTTGAATATTTTGTCTTAAATTCCTTGCTAATGAACGGGGAATAACATTTTTTAAAATGACAAACCCATTGTTAAGAAAATCTTTCATTTATAATTCTGCTTCAAGCAAGGTTAGGTACGGATTAATTTGATTAGTTGAGGTTAATAAATAATTGCTTTGTTTAAATAATTGTTGCCATTCTTCTAGAGTTCTTAGCTTACCACCTGTTTCTATAATCATATTAATATCCAATAATCCTCCGATTGGGCTATCATGGCTAATAATAGTTTCAAATATCATTAGCTTGCGGATATTTAATTGATGCATTTTTTTAAGATAGCTTAAGACAGTTACATCATTAAAATAGTGTAGAAATCTTAAAAATATGGCTATATCATAATAACCTAATAATTGCTCCAATTTGTCAATGATCTTTATATTTAGCCCTTTTAGGTAATTAGAAGGAATGGTACTTTCAATCAATACATTAGCATCTAAATCATACTTGCGTTCTGCTAAATGTCTAATTAAGCCTAGTGATGTACGACCAAAGCCAATAATTTTTTTATCTGTTAATGTGTGATGTTTAAAATAATCACCTAAATCTTTAATTGCATATCCTTCAAGGGCATTCAAATATGATACTATATTTTGCTCATTGGCTTCAGTATCTTTAAATGATGCATGGTTTGAAATTTGATTTTTTAATAAGTTAGGCAAGTTAAGCCAATCTTGAGCAGCAACGTTAGCCCATAATATTGCCGCATCATTTAAAAAACTATTCTTGCCATTTTGAAGCAATTTTCCTTTTTCTGTTAAATCCCATATATTCTTTTGTGTATCGTATATGACAAGCTTTAAATCCCAAAGTGCTTTTAATATGCGATTTAGATTCGTCTGGGGTATTTTAATTTTATCTTTTAAGGTAGTAATACTTGAAGGTATTTGATCAAAAATGCCAAGTTTAACACCGGTATAGATAGTAAAAGTTTTCCAAAACCCCACCATATCACCAGATAGCTGATTGCCGTAAATAGAGGGGTTGGCAGCTGATATTGTAGTGATAATTTCATTATCAGTGTTTATTTGTAATATAATACCATCAAAGGTTTCTACTCTCGCAAGGTCATTATAAAATGGCTCTACATTCTTATACCGCGTTGAGTAGATTTCTTTACCTTGTTTATCAATATGAAACCAGCCATTATCGTCTTCTGCTCTTGCGTATCCTTTATGAAATACATCTAGTTGTTTGAACCATCTATTATGAATATAACATCCGTTATTATCGATATGGGTAGCAAGGTCATCATGATAAACTACTGCTACGCCATCTTTAAAGTCACCAACATAGTTGTATCTATCTCTATAAATAGAATTACCAGTTTTATCGATGTGGTAAAACTTTTCTCCATCTTTTACTACACATAGATTCTCTTGAAAGTTACCCACCCATGAAAAATTGTTATCATAAGCACGCTCACCATTTGTTGTGATATGAAAGTATTTACTATTATGTGCTACAGCCGCAAGGTCACAGTAAAAACCGTATGAGTTATCAAAACATTGATTATAGGCTGGTTTCCCATCGTAATTAATATGATATGCACCAGCTTTATCTTTTACTGCAGCAAGACCAACATTTGCGAATTTTAAAACTGTATGAAACTGATTATTATACAATGGCTTTCCATTTAATAAATGAAAAGTTCCACAATCAGAAATAGTAATATTTTTAAATAGGGTCATTCTTAAGCAACCAAAGGTTTCCTCATATTACAACTTTTACATAAATTTTTAGAGAAATAGTTTTTACATAAATCTTGATATTCATCACTCGACCAAATTTGTTGCAACGTTTTTTCTTTTAAATTTCCAAAATTACCCAAAGATTTGCGTAAATTATTGGGTGCGCAGCAAGGATTAAATTGACCTTCGGTATTAACCCAGGCTTCTTGACCAAGGAAAGGACATGCACCACCAGGAGCAAGATCATCAACCGCATTTTCATCAAGAATGGTGATATTTTCAAGAGCTATGGTTTTGCCATTTGGTAGCTTTTTATTACTGATGATCTCAAAGACTTTACGTACTTCTTGATTCCATTTATTTATTGATTCTTTGCTTCTTCTCATTGATTGATCTTTTATCTCATCAAAATGTGCCCAAAGATGATGGCCTTTTACTCTATCTATGCCAAGTTCAATTGCAAGACTTACAATATCAGCCAGTTCATTAATATTGTCTTCCAAAAAAGTTAGTTGGAGAGTTATTGTACATCTGTTCTTCCCAGAATTTGCAGATTCATCCCTCGCCATAATAAATGCTTTTAAATTAGCAAGTACTTGTTCCCATTTTGAACCTAACATTATCTTTTCATGAGTAGCCTTTGTAGCTCCATTCCATGATATTTTTACATCTGATAAAATAGGTACAAGTAATTCAGACCATTTTTTTACACCTTTAACAGGGAAAGAGCCATTAGTCGTTAAATTGAGTTTGAGATTATATTGATGGCACAGCTCAATAATTCTATCAAAATCTTTATATAATAAAGGTTCACCCATAGTAGAAGGTATAATTTCTCTAAGTGGCGTGCCGATTGATTCAGCTAAGACTTTTTCAATCATCTCAATTGACATCACTTTTTTACTGCTATTTTGGGACACCCGTTCTTCCTTTGCTTTGCTATAAGGAGAAAAGCATTCGCACATGATACATTTATAATTACAATGATCTGAGTTGGTATCAAAAGTTATACGCCAAGGACCTGGTTTAGAATATACTTCTTTTTTACCTAGCTTATTTAAGATTTGTTTATATAGTTGTTCAATATCTTTAGTATGCTGGATAATATCAGGAATTTGTTGATTCTCTGAAAATAAATATCCATAGCTACCAAGCTTTTGTGCAAGAACAGGGTTATCTAAAAATTCTTGCATTTTATTGCTTAAATCCTGAGCATTTCTATGCTCGAATAACAATCCGTTTTTCATATGGGCTACATACTCACTCATTCCACCATAATTAGCTGTAATAACAGCAACTCCGGCCTGTTGGGCTTCATGAATAACTAACGGAGAATTCTCTCCCCAAATTGAAGGCACAATAATAGCATCTACCTGATTAAAAACTACTTCAACTATTTTGCTATTGTCGTATCCCCCCATCCATTTAAAACGTTCTAATACATCAGGTGAGTATGATGCAGCTATAGCTTTAAGTGCTGCTGTATCATCTTTTGTAGAGCCCCAGATTCTTAAAATTGGATCGCCTTTTAGTTGAGCAAACGCCTCGATTAAATTATGGATTCCTTTTTGTGGAGTATGAGTACCAATGTAGCCAAAAACAAACTTATTCTCTTTAGTTCTTTTTCGATTACTTAACCTTTTTAAATTAAATCCGTAATCAATAAAAGTGATTTTATGCTTTGGCAATTTAAACTCAGTGATAAACTTATCCATTAAGAATTTAGAAGGGGAGATAAAGTGATCAGTAAAATCAATAACCAAACGAGTTTTCTCTATTCTTTTACCAATCCAGTTTGTCCAATAGGTTAGATCATCCTTATAATCTTTTTCATCTCCAGAGAAACCACTAACATAACATTGATTAGCACATTTAGAGTCCTCTTGGCCATCACATAGTGCCCAGGGTTCTTTTGAATTTCTTTGTACAAATTGTCCTCTTGGACACATTAGCCAGAAATCATGTAATGTAAAAATAGATGGTATATTAAGTTCTTTAGTTATTTTGGGAAGGTTAATCGAAAGGTGATTCAAATGTCCATAGTGGACTATATCAGGCTTAAACGATTCTATGATTTCTTTAAATTTTTCATCAACCTGGCTGTGTATATATTTATCACGATATTTAGTTCTAGGAATATTTAAAAGATGAATAAGTATTTTTGGGTTATGTAAATCCAACTCGGTACTATAATGATAATCTGGTATAAAGCTGTTTTCTTGACGAGTAAAAACTTGTACTTCGTGCTTATTAGCAAGTTCATGAGCTAATATTTGACTATAAACTTCTGATCCAGCACTATACCTAGGCGGATAGCCATGTATCACTTTCAAAATTTTCATTTATTCTTACCATTGTTGATGGATATAATATTGCAGTATTATTTTTTAACTTCTCCAAATAATTGAATATTCCGACTCTAATATTATACTCAGGTTTCCAACCCAATAGTGATTTTGCTCTAGCGTAATTTCCATAAAATTTTGATGGATAGATAGAATCCTTTTGTTTTAATATAATATCTGAAGAGCTATTGCATAATTGCACTGTAAGATTTGCAAGTTCAAGTAAAGAAGTTGCTTTACCGGTGGTAAAATGAATTGCAGGTAAAGATTCACTTTGCGTAGACATAAGTTTAATAACTTGAATTATGCCTTTTGCTACATCATCTACATAAGTAAAATCTAGTAAAGAATCTCCACCATTAACTTGTAATGGTAAGCCTTTAAGGGAATTAGAACAAAAAGCTGGAACAACACGTTCAGAATAGTCACATAATCCACCAAACACATTGGAAAATCTTAATATTGTGGTTTGTAGCCCTCTATCTCTTGCATCATTTACAAGCTTCTCTGCATCAATTTTACTTTTAGCATAATGATTATGTGGCCTAAATACACAATCTTCTTGAACTGGGAAAATATTTTGTTGTCCATATACCTCTCTACTACTAGCATAGATTAGCCATGGTTTAGTAGGGGATTCTAAACAAGCTTTAATAATATTTTTTGTGCCATCAACATTTACTTTTCTGCATAACCATGGATTTTCTTCTCCCCAAATCACTCTTGATACAGCAGCAAGATGAACTACTCCAATACATCCTTTAATCATTTTTTTTATGTGATTAAAATCCAATATATTATTAGGACTAAGATTGGTTGGATCAGCTCTGATGTCTATAGGACAAACAACATAACCTTGGTCATTTAGCAAATTATTTAAAGTGCTACCGATGAGTCCTAAAGCGCCTGTAATAAGTATTTTTTTCAAAATATTACTTTAAATAAAAATTAAAAATCTGTTCAATTCAATATAAAATTAATATGATGTTTTTTTTAATGCAACTAATAAATTCAAAAATGTTTAACATGGGAAACACAAGTTTTATTATAATTTTAAAAAGCTTAAGACCAATCTTCCCAAAATTAGTCATAATTTTATTATTAATATTGTTATGGACATGCTTTGAAACTTTTCTGCTTTATATGCTAAAGTGGGTGGTTGATAGTGGTAATAAATTTGATTATTTAGAGGTAAAGTGGTTATTGTATTTAAGTATTTTTACTGTGATTGTTTTCTTTATTGAAGTTCCGATGCGTGTAGCCAATTTTTTACACGTACAAATCTTGCCAAAAGCAGCTCAAATACTTAGAGAAAATCTCACTGCAAGACTTTTAAATAAAAATATAGGATTCTTTAGCAATGAAAAACTTGGTAATCTTGTATCTAGAATAACCGAGCTGCCTCAAGCAACTGAGAATATAATTAAGATTTTACTTTATGGAATCATTGCCGGCAGTTTTAATTTTGTTGTTACTATTGTGCTAGTTGCCTTAAACCTTGGTATTTTAGCTTTATATTTCTTTATATGGTATACGCTGATGATGGTAGTAGGAGTATATTTTATTAAAAAAACTATAAATTTTTCTCAAAATTATGCTCATGGAATTAATATTGCAAATGCTGAACTTACTGAAGTTTTACAAAATATTTTGAATATAAAAATAGCTGCTAAAGAATTCTTTGAGTTAAATCGTATAAAACACTTCTTTCATAACGTTTTTTATTCGCAAACTCAACTAGAGATGCTTTCGTTTAAAGCAGATACGATAAGAAGTATCATTTCAGGTTTATTACTAATTGGGTTATTTGGGTTTATATTATTAAAAGTATCTGACAAGAGTGCTACCTTTGGAGATTTAATCTTTGTTATAAGTTCTGCATTTCTTGCTCGTCGTGATATATGGCGAGTATCTTTACAATTGACAGAAATCTATAAAGATTTTGGGTTTATTAAAGAGGTAGAAATTTTAACAAGTTCTGATTCTGAAAATCAAGAAATTATAGCCAAGCAAAATTCATTGAAGAATATTAAATCAATAAAGTTTGAGGCAGTGTCTTTCGGATTTGATAATAATTCATTAGTATTGAAGGACATTGATTTTGAAATTAAGCAAGGAATTAAAGTTGCATTAGTTGGTGCTTCTGGAGCTGGTAAAACTACTCTGGCAAAAGTCCTGCAAGGCATTAATAGAATGAATAAAGGTAGGATTTTAATAAATAATCTTAATCAAACTGCATATTTTGATCATTCGATTATGGAGCACATAACTTACATTCCTCAAGAACCTGTATTATTTAATCGTACAATTTTGGAAAATATTATTTATTTAAATGATAAAATAGATGCTAATTCTTTGGCAAAAATCGCTAAGATAACATTATGTGATGATTTTATACAAAAATTACCACAAAAGTATGATACTGTCCTAACTAACTTGGGTAATAATTTATCTGCAGGACAAAAACAAAGAATTGCTGTCGCAAGAGCGTTTTGTTCAAAAGCCAAATGGATAATCCTTGATGAGCCTTCTTCTGCTTTAGATACAGTCACTGAAAAGCAGCTAATAAATAATCTATTAGCATTTTGTAAAGATCGAACCTTGATCATCATTACCCATAATCCTAAAATTATGAGATTAATGGACAAAATTCTTCTTATGCAAAATGGCTGCAAAGTTGCAGAAGGAAGTTATAATGAATTAATAAAAAAATCTAAACCATTTAAAAATTTAATAAGACAGGTGTAAAATGGTTAAAAAAATAATTGACTTAAGAAGTGATACCATAACATTACCTACTCAAAGATTAATAGATAATATGGTTACGGCTGAAGTAGGAGATTATGCTTACGGAGATGATAAGGCATACAATGAGCTAGTCGATTATTGTAAGGATTTATTTAAAGTTGAAGATGCTATTTTTGTCACGAGCGGAATGCTTGCTAACCGGCTTGCGATTATGGCACAAACAGAACCTGGTGATGAGGTAATAACCGATTATAGTTATCACATTAACTTTTTTGATAGTGCTGCAACGGCTAAAGTTTGTGGAGTTGTATTAAATTGTGTCCATTCTTCCGATGGTATACTTACTTATAAACTTATCGAACAAGCGATTAATACTAAACCAAGATATAAGACTTTTGCGCAAGTGAAATTGGTGACCATTGAAAATACGATTAATAGTAGCCAAGGTAAAATCTTCCCAATTATCACACAAAAAGCTATTTATGAATATCTGATGAAAAATAACATCAGTTTACATCTTGATGGAGCAAGAATTTTTAATGCCCATATTGCTACTGGCATACCTCTAAGAGAATATGCAAAATATACTGATACATTAAGCTTTTGTTGTTCTAAAGGGTTAGGTGCACCATTTGGCTCAATGCTGCTTGGAAAAAAAGATATTATTGAAAAAGCAAAGAAATATCAGACGTGGCTTGGCAGTGGTTATCATCAAATAGGTTTTCAAGCTAAAGCAGCGCTTTATGCGTTGCAAAATCATATTTTCCGACTTAATGAAGACCATAAGTTAGCTCAACTTCTTTTTAAGAAGTTATCAAATATTCAAGGAATAAAACTGCTAAATAAAGTAGAAACAAATATGGTAGGTTTTGATATTTCTTCTTTACAGGTAAGTAACAATGAATTTTTAGATGAATGTGCAAAAAGTGGCGTGCTATTATTTCCTTGGTTAGAAAATCAAATTAGAGCAGTAATTCATTTGGGAATTACAGAAACTGGTGTTGAATATACTTCTCAGGTCGTTGATAATGCCGTCCAAAAATTAATGAATAAATGACTATAAATTATGATAAAGATTGATTATTTTAGCGACACCAATGTTAAGCCCTCCAAGGCAATGCTTGAATACATGATGCAAGCAGAAGTCGGTAACGAAGCAGCAGGGGAAGACCCTACTGTTAACCAATTAATAGATAAAGTTTGTAAGCTTTTAGGCAAGGAAGCAGCGCTCTTTTTACCTACAGGTACTATGGCTAATACTATAGCCTTTCGAGTACATTGTAATCGGCCAGGCGATATTATAGTCTTGGATAAAACTTCTCATCCTTTAAGAGTTCAATCTGGTTCAATTGGGGGGGTAGTTAATGCTAATGCTTATCCTATAAATGGAATAAGAGGCATCTTTAACAAAGAGCAAATAATGCCTATTGTTAATAGAGGCCAAGGTCGAAATCTTCCAAGAGTTAGGCTTTTATCAATTGAACAAACTACAAATTTTGGAGGTGGAGCAATTTGGCCTTTAGAGCAACTTAAAGATATTTGTGATTATGCTCATGCAAATAGTATTGCTACTCATTTAGATGGAGCAAGATTATTTAATGCACATATTGCAATGGGCATTTCTGTAAAAGAATATGCCAGGTGTTTTGATTCTGTTTATTTAGACTTTGCTAAAGGACTAGGTGCTCCAATCGGAACTATATTGGCTGGAAGTAAGGAATTCATTGAAGAAGCTTGGTATTATAAGTTTCAACAAGGTGGCTCAATGCATCAATCAGGTATTTTAGCTGCTTCGTGTACTTATGCTTTGGATCATAATGTTACTAGGCTTGCCGATGACCATAAAATGACCTTCATACTTGCAGAAGGCTTGAGCAAAATTCCACAGATTGAGATAAATCCGAAGGAGTATGCTACTAATATTATCTTTTTTTCTCTACAAAATACTAGTTACACAGCCAATAGTTTTGTGGATACCCTAAGGCAACAATCAAAGATTCGCATGTTAGCTATAGATAACAAAATCAGAGCTATATTACATATGGATATTTCTTTTGAGGATGTTCAAAAAACCCTTGAAGAGATTTCAAAGGTTTTGGGTTCTGTCGGTATTTAATATATTATTACTATTACTAGAGGCTATTCAGTGAATATTTAATGTATACGAATATGCTAGGTATGATAAGGAGTTGTATTCCAGTCCTAATAAGCATGGTAAAACATTAAAGCCACCATCCTCCTCTTTTTTGCTTAAATGCAAAGTAGAAAGGATACAACGAGATTATTAACTGCAATAGATTTGTTAAATAAAAAATTTGGTAAAGATGCAGTTTCTATTGGAATGTTATCAGATGCAAATAAAGATGTGGCCAAGATTGCTTTTAGTAGAATACCGGATATGGATAAGCTTTTGAATAGCAATTTAATTTGCTCTTTGAGCAGCTGGATTTTTATTACCCTATTGATAGCTAGAAATATCAGTGGTAATGGTAGAAGTAGGTGGAATTTTAGGCAATGTTCCTGAAATTATATATTATAATATAAAAACACTTTCTCAGATAGTTTTGAGGAAAGTTATTCTAAAAGATGGATCTGCGGTGATGATTGAAAATAAACTAGAAGATACAAAGCTTTATAGAGAGTTTTTTATTGAGGTTAAAGACAGGATAAGGAGTGCTCAGCTTAAAGCCCTAAGGGCGGTAAATAAGTCTATATTGGGGGATAGGAGAATTAATCGTTACAAAGCAGCAGGAGCAAGGTTGGGGGAAAGGCAGTAGTTGAACTTTTATCTACAGAGCTTTTGCAAGAGTTTTCTGGCACTAGGGGGTTTTCTTGTGCTAGCCTTTGGAGAATGCGTAACTTTTATTTAGCATATAAGGATACTAAAAAACTCGCGCAGACTGCGCGAGAAATAGGGTGGACCCATAATTTTGTAATAATTGAACGATGTAAAAATAATCAAGAGCGCGAATATTATATAAATATGGCGCGCAATTTTGGTTGGACTAGAAATGTGTTAGAACATAATATCGACATAAAATCATATGAACAATTCCTTACCAATCAGACTAGTTTTGATAGGACGCTAAAAGACAAGTACAAACATCAAGCAAAATTAGCAGTAAGGGATGAGTATAGTTTTGCTTTTCTTGAGCTTGGCGAAGAACATTCTGAAAGAGAAATTGAACGCGGCCTAATGGATAATATAAGAAAATTCCTTATAGAGATGGGAGAATATTTTTCTTTTATAGGGAGCTAATATAGGATATAGGTTAACGACGAGGAATTTTTCATTGATTTGTTGTTATTCCATAGGAAGTTACGCTGCCTCTGTGCAATTGAATTAAAAAACGATAAATTTAAACCGGCATTGTGGGGCAACTGAATTTCTATTTATCTGCTTTGGACGATTTAGTAAGACTAGAAGGGGAAAATCCATCAATTGGTATATTAATATGTAGGACAAAGGATAGAACAATTGTAGAATACGCTTTGAAAGACATTAATAAGTCTATGGGCGTTTCTACATATAGTACGGGTCATTCTTTGCCAAAAAATATGCATGGGTTATTGCCAACTCCAGAGGAAATAGCAGAATATTTGAAGGTGTTTGAAGAAGATAAATAGGTAGGAATGCTAATATGTCGGCACTTGTTAAAACAAAATCTGTGGTCAGGGAGAATCTAAAGCTTTTTGATTTGTTCAACCATGTATCAAAGTCAGTTTTCACTATTCTAGTAATTAAGAAGTAGTGCACAATTAGGGAGGTAAATGTGAGTAATAAATTAGGTAGAAATGAGTTATATAGTTATGGTAGCGGTAAGAAATAAAAAAAATGTTGTATAGTTAATAATTCGTCGTCAGATCTTAGTGAAGTATTAGATTTTGTCTGGCATAAGTTACGTCAAATTGAAGTTTTAGATTAGCATTTAATGCCATACCTAAAGAACTCGTTACCAGATGAGCTAATGTTATCAGCTTTGTTTGAATTTTGCCCTGGATGGTTGTCTGAAGCGATCGATAAAGAGTTAATATTTGAGCAGCTTTTTATTCCATGGATGTTATTTAATTGGGTCCCAGATAAAGACTCTGAAATTGGGCAATTTGATCCTCAAAAACAATAGCTACAAATTATATTGCAGCGCGCGAAAAAAGCTTAAATAGTGCAGCTTTACGCTTTATTGAAGCTATGAATCAGACTTGTTATAGTTTTTACAGCATACAGGAAGTGGTACCCCAGAAGCAGTTGGTAGTTAAAGATATTTTACTTGGAACGACTCATACTAATAAAGGAAAAAATAGCTACTCGTACTGTAAAAAGAGGTGATATAGTTTTTGGACGTATTTTAACACTAGATAATCAAGCTATTTTTATAGGTATGGCATCATATATTATTCCTGTTAGTTATCAAAATCAGTTTCTTGATTATAAAAAATACTTGATTGAAGAAAGTGATAATCAAGATTTTAATCAGGATATTTTACGAAAATATTCAACTAATGAGTTAATTTATTATTTTTTTGAAATTATAGATGAGTGCAATAATATGCTTTGACCTAAGTTGGTTAACACTGATGGTGATCCTATAATATTTTCAAAATCATATTTTAAGGTAAATTTAACTCCTGCTGAAGTGTTACAGAAGTTATTACTTTTAACGTTATCACAGGATGCTGATGATTTTTTGAGTGAAGCTATGTAATTCTGTGGGGAATATCTTAGTAAAAGAAAACAAGTTCACAGAAGCGTATTATGCAAGGACAGAAATTACTAAAGCCGTGAACCTTGGTAATTACGTAACTTTTGAGAAAATGTTACTAGCGACGCCAGAACAAAAGCCTAAATCACCTGATATAAGCAATAAAAATGAAGAGGAAAATGAGTTATTAGCACTACTTGAAGTACAAAACAGTTTAACCAAATGGCAATCTATTGGCAAGACTGGTTTGATATAAGGTACCGGTTCTTGTTAATAAAACCCCTCGTGAAGCAGCAAGAACTAAAGAAGGTAGAGAAAGGTTGAAAGCTTTAATTTTTAACATACGAACAATCTACTGATAAAAATAGTAAAACAGATATATTTAAGCCTAATGTTAATTATCTAAAACAGGAGTTAGGAATGAATTAAATAGATTGATAGAAGTTGGTTTAGAACTTTGTTTCACGAAAGGGAATTGAGGATTTTACTTGCTAATTATTGTATAATTTGTTATAATATAGGGTATAAAAATGTTTAATAAATAGAAAGGATTAAAATTATGGCTCTTTATAACAATAAAAAACAAGAACAACTATTTCATTTACATTATCCGCAAAGGTCTGCTGTTGACTGTAATATACTAAAAAGCCATTTTCCTAGTTTTTTAGATTGCGAAAAGTCGTATGTTTTGGCGGAACCTACTTCAGAGTTTAACTGTATAGGATGGGCTATAGGTGTAAAAGAATTCATCGATCCTACAAAGCATATAAATAAGCATTATAATGAAAAAACATATGCGGGTGGTATAAATGTTGAATACCCTAATGGTAATAAATTGAATATTCCTTTGAATGATTATAAGAAAGATACTTTTGCTTGCATGGAAGCAACAAAATCATTTTTTGACGAATATAGTAAGAGTTCTGTTTTACCAAAAAAAGATAGCTACAAGGCGGTTAAAGAAATTTCTAATCCTCCTTTAGATGATACTATAGCTTTTTATTTTAAAGAAGGAGCAGAATCTTTTGATAGTAACCAAATATCATATAAAGGATTTCAGCATGCATCTAGGTATGTAAAGGATGTTAATAGTTGGGTGTCAGAGATATGGACATCAAAACTAGGACCAAACGTGCTTATAACGCACAATGAGCATGAATTAGATGGAGAAACTTATGGCTATATATTATGCTATTTAGTACCTGAGGATAGAAATGCAGAGGTACATTTAAATGGGTTAGGAGCAGATAGAGACGAGCTATAATAAATTAATAAGGAGGGAATTGTCATGGTTGATATTAATAAGTGCAAAAATACAGCAAAACTATTAGCTAAGCAAAGTAAGGAAACATTAGGGGATGAAAAACTAAATAATTTTTCTGAAAGCTTTGATAAAATTGTTAATGAGTACAAAAGTAAGTATATGTTTTATTCTACTGCTATTGAACTTCAAAAACTAAAGTCGTGTCATCAATGGGTATCTACTATTTTAAAAGATAAAGGTTTATTAACGCCTATAATAGTTGATAAAATGGTCAACGATAAAGATTTATATTATCTATCTCTTTATCAAAATTTATATGCGGGTACAGACCTTGTACCAAATATTGATGAATATAGATCAGACTACTTTGAAAATGGCGGTGGAGAAAATGCTTTAGCTTTAATCACAGGTTGTCATTGGATAGCACAGAGTAGTGATCTTTAGTAGAATAGATGACTATCTAAAAGAGGTTAAAATAAAAGCATGCCTTGATAAATATTGATAATCTTCATGCTCATCATTTTCATACTGAGGCAGAAAAATTGTTAGTAGTAGCTCATCATCTGGTCAACAAAGAGAATCACCAGATCATTAAGATAATGAGTGATGGCTATTACCAATGATGGGGTTTGTTTTAAATCATGAATCATACATCAAGAAATTATTTGCCTGATTGCAGCGGCATTAGGCATAATTTCTTTTGTATCACAAGTGGTTAAGATTTGTTGAACTCGTTCGATAAAAGATATTTCTTATGCGATGTATCTAAATATATACAACGAGTTTAATATTATGGTTAATTTATAGCATGATGATTAGATCACTACCAATTATCTTAGCTGTATTATTTATCTTAACTTTTGTTTTAATGATTCTGGTGATGAAATATATATAGAAATAAGGAAATTAATCAAAGAACTAATTATAATATCTGTTATGTTACAAATATCCTATCGCTGGTACAAGAAACAAAATATTACCATACTCATCTCCAACCTAATCTCTTTGGTGGAATAAGTGTCATTAGGTCATGGGGTGGTATTAACAGTAAGAAATCAGAGTACAAAATCACTATCTGTGACTCAGAAGAGTAAGCAGGTGAAGTAGTAATAGCGACAATCAAAAGACGTAAGGCAAGAGGTTACCTTATCTTGTTAGGAAAGAGGATTAATACGAGAAAAAACTTTCTAATCTTAACCATTTTTTAACTATTAAGGAGTAGAAATTAGTTAAGGAGTTTAATTTAGTATGAATATATTTGATAGTGTGTTAGTTATTGTCTATCTGGTGATTTGCCTTATAATGGGCTTTATTAGATTCAGTAAAATCAAGACTTTAAAGGATTATACTTTTGGTGTCAGACCTTTTACTACAACTGTTTTAATCGTAACCACTTTTGCAACTGCCATCAGTGCTCACAAAACCATAGGTAGTGTTGGCAAGTCTTACACAATGGGCTTGGTATTTATAGTTACTATGATGCTTATTCCATTAGGTTGGTTTGTTATGGCAAGGTTATTAGCTAAGAATTTACACTTCTTTCATCAAGAAAAGTTTTTGACTTTTGGTGATATCATGGAGCATTTTTATGGTCGTTCAGGTAGGTGGCTTTCCAGTATTTGTGCGATAATATTTACATTAGGTATTACTGCTGCAGGTACTATGGCTATAGGTAGTATGCTTGAGTATTTCTTTCTGATTCCAAAACCAATTAGCATGCTTGTAGTGTTAAGCATTGTGACGATATGTTCTACATTTGGTGGAATGCAAGCTGTTGCTTATACTGATATTTTCCAATTTTTAATCTTTTTTATTGCGTTACCAGTTGCATGTGCGATTGGCTATCATGATATTGGAGGAATTGACAATATTATCAAGGCTTTACCATCATCTCATTTAAAAATAGACGCATCTAATTTAACGATGTTTTTAGGTATGGCAGTTTTTGCTGCAATGCCAAATGCTGATATACCTTTTATACAACGTGCTTTAATTTCACAAAATCAGACACAGTTACGACGTGCTTTCAATGTCACTGCTATGTTGATGTATCCGGTGTTTATAGTTGTGGGCTTGATAGGAGTGATGGCTTATACATATGATTCTAACTTACAAGCTGATTCAGTCCTATTTTATTTTGTTAAGCATCATCTTCCAACTGGAGTAATTGGCTTTATGATTGCTGGTATTCTTGCAATAGTTATGTCAACCCAAGATGCTTTTTTAAATGCTACTGGTACTTTGATAGCAAGAGATGTTTGTAGCCAGATTTGGCCAAAGCTTGATGATAGAAAACAGCTGATGATTGCTCGTGTTTCGTGTGTGATAATTTCTATTATGGCCATTAGTATGGTTTTCGTCAAAGAAGATCTTTTGGATCTTATATGGTCAGTAACTAATTTTTGGGATCCATTGGTAATAGTACCTTTTATTGCGGCTTTAGTTGGATTAAGAATAAATAAAAAGTTGTTTCCAGTTGTACCAATTACGGTTTTAACAGCAGAAATAATTACAAGATCCATGACTGGAGTGTTTGATACTAGAAGTTTTGCTGTTGGCATAATTGTATCGGTTATTACTCTACTTATACTTCAATTTTTTAGCAAGAAAACATTTTAAATAGTATTGTAAATAGTGTAGATGAGATTGCTAGAACAATTTGATTATAGAATAGTAAAAAAGTATAGATCTTTTATTGATCTTATAAAAAGTGACAGTGTAAAAATCTCAGTCGCTTATAAATTTTCTATTCTCGTAATATTTGATTTTTTTGTTTCTATCTTTTTTAACCCACTTACAGGTATAATAGCACAGGATTCTGTATTTTATTTAAATATTATCGGCGCTAGTTTGTGTGTAATATTTTTGCTTTCAGATGTATGGTTGCCACACAATAAAAACAATATTTTACGGTATTTATGGTACTTCATCCTGTTTTTTTATTTGCCATTTCTTGCTACATATACTTGGGTTAGAAGTTTTTATTATTGGTCGTGGTTAATTAATCTTGGTTTGTCTACTATACTTCTTGCTTTAATGACATCAAGGACCGTATTTTTCTTGACGTTAGTTCCTGGTATTATTGCAGGTATTGTTTTTGGTATAGTTTTAAATCTTTACTTTCCACCAAATCCTTTGCCTCCATATGAGAAATTTGATATTTACTACGCGACTTATTCTTGCACTTTTCTGGGATTAATTATCATGCTCATCATTCATAATAGAGTATACGTGCAAAAACAGCTTTATAATCTTATTGAAACCGAAGTGCGCGATCGAACCAAAGAGTTACAAAATGCCTTGGAAATAAAAAAACTATTTCTTGATAATGTAAGTCATGAAATAAAAACTCCAATTCATAACATTACTAATATAGCTGAAATTTTGCACGAACAAATATATTCTATTGTCAATCAAGAATCAAAAGATTTGCTAGATGCTCTTCAAGACTCTAGCTACAAGTTATGGGGTTTATGTACAAATTTACTTGACCTTTCTAAGTTTAAAAATGGAGATCAAACCTTGAACATCAAAAGACATAATATTATAAAAATTGTAAACGACTTGCTGCAAGAATTTCATAAAGACAATATATCTTTAAGGATTGCTCAGACATTTGATAAAATTGTGTATTGTGATGCTGAAAGAATAACGCAGGTTTTAAGAAATTTGATACAAAATGCTATCCAATACGGCAAAAATAAGCAAATTGAGATCTCTTTGAGTGATTATGATCAAGATAGTATTAAGCTAGAAATTTCTGATCATGGTATAGGAATCCCTCCTGATGAGCTAGAAGTGATTTTTGATTCTTTTGAGCAAAGCTCTAGGACAAAAACTAAAGCTGGTGGTATAGGGCTTGGTTTAGCTATTTGTAAAAAAATTATAGAACTGCATCATGGTAAAATATGGGCTGCAAACAATAGCTCTCATGGCGCTACATTTTTTGTTGTAATACCTAGTAATTATGATGAGTAAAGCACTCTTTGTGGATGATGATGTACTAACTTTAAAGATTGGCAAATTTTTAATGCAAAGTTTAGGTTATGATGTGATAACTGCCAACTCTGGAAGGGAAGCTCTGAAAATATTATCTTTGTATAAAGGTAATTTTGATGTAATCCTTTTAGACTTAATGATGTCAGATATGCATGGATTAGAAGTGTTGAGTGAGATTAGATCAAATAGTGATTGGAGAAAAATTACAGTGATACTGCAAACCGGCGCTAAAAATGAAGAGGATATGAAGTTAGGTCATAAACTTGGAGCATCGATAATATTAAAGCCTTATGATAAAAAAATATTAAAAAAGCATCTAGAACTCGTATGCGGTGAAGTGTAAGGTATCATAGAAAATTATAAAGAATTATAGAAATTATACGCAATTAATAAAATAGAACAAGTTATAGCAAAAAATCATGAAAACGATGTAGTAAGGCATTGACAATTGTCCAGATTTCAAAGAATAGTTAGTTAGGAGGTTGCTTGCTTTTTCTCCATATTGAGTGCAACCTCCGTAAAATTAGAAAATATGTATACATATTTTTTATACTAATAATTTAATTAGGAATTATAAAATGAACAAAAGTGAACTCATAACAAAAATGTCTGAACTTTCAGGTTTAACTAAAGTAGATAGCATCAAAGCATTAGATGCTTTTATTAAATCTGTAATGGACGCTGTTAGTAGCCTTAGTTGGTTTTGGCACTTTCTACGCTCTTTCAAGAAAAGCTTCAGAAGGCTTTAATCCAAAGACAAGAGCGAAAATTGCTATTGCTGCTTCTAACCGTCCTAAATTCAGAGCCGGTAAACAATTTATTGACACAGTTAACTAAGATCTCCTATTATTTTAGCTGAGGGGGTTTGGTAACTCACTGTAGTCATAATGCCCCCTCATTTAGAATATTAAAATGGAGGATTACTGATTGTTGATGAAATTTGATCATGATAAGATATTTGCAGGCCCTAGACAGTCTATATATGAGCGTCAACAGGAACATGAATATGGGATCAGACAATATATATTATCTGTTTACCTATATATGGCATTAGCTCTAGTCATTACGGCAATAACCTCAGCCTTATTCATATCTTCTACTACATTTACAAATTTAATTCTTAATTCGCCACTTAAATGGATATTAGCAATAGTACCGGTTGTGATGGTGCTTTGTATTGGTAAAATTACTGAGATGTCTAAGCCTTCAGCATTAATCTCACTTAGTATTTTTGCTGTCCTGATCGGACTGTCTCTTTCGAGCATTTTCCTTATCCTGACTAACGAAAACATCGTTAGCACTTTCTTTACTATTGCAGCAACATTTACTGTAATCAGTATCTACGGTTATATTACTAAAAAAGATCTTGGGAGTGTTGGTTCTTTTTTACTCATGAGTATAATTGGCATAACCATTGCTAATGTAATTAACCTCTTCTTTGAAGCTTCAGAGCTGCAATTTATTATGTCAGTCATTGGTGTAATTATATTTACTCTATTTACTGCTTATGACACCCAAAGAATAAGAAATATTTATTATAAAACAAGAGGTAATGAAATACTAGCTGATAAATTAGCCATCTACGGTGCTTTGTTGCTTTATACGGATTTTATTAATTTATTCGTACGTCGTTTACAGTTAATAGGTGAGCGTCGCAATTAATCTTTACAAAAATAGCCAAATAATTATTTGGTAATAAGAAAAAAAGGTAATAATTACGGTAATAGCACCCAACATGCAAATAATGGAGTCAATATCACGAATCATGGTTCTAAAGACTTAGATATAATGGAGAAATTACAACGTGATGATCCATCTTTTAAACAACCCTCCTCTAGTATATCACTAATTGATCCACTAGCAGAAATTATTTTTCTATCTAGTAAGGTCAATTGTGATATCATCTTAAAGAGCTATCTCTTGCCTTACGTAATTGTAAGTTATGTTCTAGCAATATTAACAGCAAATTTATTCTATTAGCTTGGTCATAGGAATATTTATGTTTCAATCTTTGCACTCTTGGCACATATTCGTAGATTTGTTATGGTCAATGAACAAAAGGCTCAGTTTTATAATATATTAAACGTGAATAACTAAAAAATATAAAAATTTGTAGGAATAGCTCTGCGATTACTCAAATAACAAATAAATATTTATTAATTTATGTTGCATGTATTAAAGAAAATGATATAAATAGGCCGTGTCTAGCTGTTTTAATTGATACTTTTGAAATAGCTATTTATTAGATAATGAATTAAATATAAAGAATTTGATTAAACATTTTTATAATTAAGGAAACGAATTATGACAGAGCCAAAAAACGATTATTTCGCAAAAGTACAAAAGATTAAATCAGCAGTGACTTCTCTTCGCTCTAAGTCAGAAGCAATTCTTAGTACAAAACCTGAGTTGTTTCAAACTATCATCATTGAACCAGAACATGTGTTATCAAAAGATCAATTAAAACACATCGAAACACAATCTAGTTTTCTCTGCTCAAACGAGCAATTACAATTAAAAATAAAAGAATGTAGCGAAAGTAAACCAGAGGAAAATGCAGCATTTTTAGAGGCAGCAATCAATCAAATAAAACGTGGAGTATATGATCACTCCGAGATCAAAGGAAAGGTTGGGAAAACAGACTCCCAATTACAAAAAGAGTTGATAAAAGAATTTTCTGCTAAGCTTGAAGCAGTAAAATATGGTGAAAAATATCCAGAAATTAATGCCTTGAACAAAAAAGTACTAGATTTCAGATCTGCTGGTCTAAGTCTTTATGAAGAATTTGCTGAACAACAAGCTGAATATGAGAAGACTTTAAAAGAAAAGGCTTTAAAAAATGAAGAAACTCCAATAAAGAAAGCTATATACGAAGAATTTAAGGATATCGGAAGTGCTAAATGGAATACTAAAGCATCAACAGCTACATCAGAAAATGCCGTGGCAGTTAGACAGATACCAAAATATGAGTATAGTGAAGCTTTAGTAATAGAACCTAAATTATCCACAACTTCAACGCATAAGGACTCAATAGAGACTATGCAAAATTTAATGATAAAAAGTTATTACTTCGTAGACGGTCAAATGGGTGCAATGCAAGTAGCTTATGTTAAAGATCATTTATTACCTGCAGCTATTAATGCAATGTGCACCGTTAGAAAAGTTTCTAGTACTATAAGTGATAAACTGGAAGATTTAGTTGACCTATCAAATTCTTTTGAAAAATTTGAATTTGTAGCAACTAACTTTAAGACAATTTTTAAAGGATTTGATACTGATTATTATGAAAAAATAATAGTTGCTGCAGACAACATTGCAGATATACGTATTAACCATAATACTGGAGCTACAGATCTAACCTACTATACTCAAGGTATTCACAAAATCATCGAAATGACACGCCACGTAGAACTTCAACATGGATTACCTCAAAGTAAAGTTATAAACGATCTGGTGGCAGAATGTCCAGACTATGCACATGAGTTTTTGGGAGATAGCCAAAAACCTTTAATGTTAGCTGGTTCTGACAGTGCAGTACACACTGAATTATAAGCTATTGAAGGATTTTTTAGATGTGGCCTTTCTTTATTATCGTAATTTTATTAACTTTCAATGCGTCAGCTAATAATAAAGAAAGTCCACCTATCTATCTTAGGGTAGATATTGGAGCATCTTTTCCATCAGGTTCTTTTTATAAAAACGATAAAAATTATTATTATAAGGGTAGCACTATAGATAGAACTTGGTTTGGCGGCGTTGGAATAGGTTATATTTTTAATAATAATATCAGAACTGATCTAGTTTTAACCAATAGAAATCTCTATACATTTAGTAAAAGCGAACATCAAGATACTGATTTAGTATCTACTAAACAGAACTTTAGCAATACTTCACTTATAACAAATTTATATTACGATTTTACCAATACTACTATTATAATTCCATATATTAATTTTGGGGTTGGTGTTTCTCGCAATCGTAATGGAAGTTATAACAAGTATTATAATGATGAAAAATTAATTACTGCCACATCTGGAATAAAGTATGATTTTGCCTGGAATGCTGGCATAGGATTACAAGCAAAATTGACACAAAATTTTTATGCTGATCTCTTTTTTAAATATGTTGATTTAGGCAAATTCAAAAATAATAGTTATGCCTTAGTAACTGAAATAAACGAGATCTCAAACCCTGGGCTTATAGAGAATAAAGAGGTTGGTCTAAGTTTAATTTATAAATTTTAGGAGCTATAACAATTGAGTGAAATTGATGAAGCTAGAAAAATGTTGGCTGTTGCTAAACAAAAAAAACAAGCTGCAATAGCGAACACAGCAAATAATAATGGACAAAACGTCAAAATTACATCCACTCCGCCAGTATTACCAATACCTATAACAGATAATTTACAACCTATATCTACTAAAATAGACGAGATATTAAAAAAACTCGATCCAGCGCCTAACACTACTCAATCTACTACAGAACAAAAAATAGATGATATATTAAAAAAACTTGATTCAACACCTATCAATACTCAAAGCGTTATTTGTCCTGCGATACAATCTAATTCTAATGTTGATATTCAAAAGATAATTGATACGATCAAAAGTATTAGCTTGAATTCAGGATCTAGCACCACTAAAAATACTGCATGTACTGTAGATAGAGTTAATGAGTTAGAACAAAAATTCCACCCTTACAACAATATAAAAGAAACATATACTCGCCTTAAAGCTGCTTATAATTTACACACTGCTCCTAATAATGCTAAAGCTTTACTTACTGAAGATAAAACAAAGTTTGAGTCAATACCAACTCAAGGAATGAAAAGCACCTTACAAAAAGAATTGAGAGATAAGATTGGTGAAATTGATGAATTACTAGATAGGATAGAGCAAGATCCAAACAAAGGTTTCTATTCACGTTTTTATTCTACTAAAAGATCAGAGATGCTTAAAAACTTAAGGAATCAAAAAAATTTTACTAACAATGATGAAATAAAAAAGATTTGTGAAGATCACGAATGTTTTCAGTCTAGTAAGACAGTTGAAATTACATGCGCTGCATTACATTATGCTATTACAGATGAAATAACCTGATGTGAACTTGGACATTTTATTATTGATTTAAATAGGGCACTTTTCATATTATAGTGCATATCTTGGGATTTATCGTGAATAGGAGGGCATTTTTGTAAATATGTGGCAAGATCTTGTGCTGATAAATTATTATTTTCTAAGATGCTAAAAGCAAATAACTCTTCACACATATTTAATAAATATCTACCATCTCCGTCTGCTAGTTGATATAGATATTGATAAGCATCATCAGTAATAGGAAGTTTTTTACCTTTTTATTTTTCAGTTCTCTTAACTATAGAGTCCATAGCTTCATTATTAAGTCTGTTTAATATCAATACTTTGCACCTAGAAAGTAGTGCATCGTTTAAAGCAAAAGATGGATTCTCAGTGGTAGCACCAATTAAGATTTCTAAATAAGGTAGAAATACATCTTGTTGAGATCTATTAAAGCGATGTATTTCATCAACAAGTATTACTGTACTTACACCAGACTGCGCTCTTTGCTCAGCTTGTTCGAATATTTTTTTTAGATCGGCTACCCCATTAATTACAGCTGACATCGATTCAAAATAATGATCACAGGACTTAGCAAGTATTCTTGCAATTGTTGTTTTGCCGCAACCTGGTGGTCCCCATAGAATAATACTTACTAATTGTTTTTTCCCTAGAATTCTTGATAACGGAGAGTTATTACCAAAGAGGTGTTCTTGTCCATATACTTCATCTAGTAATTCATCTGCCAGAGGTTTCTTTTGGGTTTTTTGAAAAAGAGACAAAGTTATGTTACAAGGCTATCTTCTAAGTTACTTGTTTCATAATGCATAGAATAATCTACCGTGTAATTATTTACAACACGTATGGTTTGCATGAAAGTATAACAGTTTGATATTGCAGTGCTTTTCATTATTTGATGAATTTTGTACGAAGTCAATAGCAAGTAGCTTTCTTTGCAAATTTTAGTTCTTAATTTAATTTTACTTGCTTTTTGTTATAAAAGTTATTATTTATTAACTTATCTCAATTAATGAATAGATCATAGTAAATAGAGAGCTTGACTCCCTATTTACTATGATGTTATACTAAGATCACTTCTTAGAAACATAATTGGATTACTATGCCTTATATAGCTCGAGATTCATATATAAACTTGATAGAAGATGCCTTTAGTATAAATCCAATTTGTGCTTTACTAGGACCACGTCAGTGCGGTAAAACAACTATCGCTAGGCAATATAAAAAGTCAAAACCTTCTTCATATATGTTTGATTTAGAAGATCCAGATGATTTACAAGCATTCTCTAATCCTAAGCTGCTTTTAGAAACCCTCGAAGGTTTGGTGATTATTGATGAAGTACAACGTGTTCCTGAGTTATTTCCTTATCTTCGTGCTTTGGTAGATCGTAAACAAATGCTAAAAATATTAATACTAGGTAGTGCAGCACCACAGATGATAAGACAGTTTTCTGAAACGCTAGCTGGTCGGAAAGCTACATTGAAATGACACCATTTTCTGCCGCAGAAGTTGATAATATTGATAGTTTATGGCTGCGAGGTGGCTTTCCTAAATCTTACTTAGCGAACAGTGATTATGATAGTTTTCGTTGGAGACATTCTTTTGTGCGTACTTTTTTAGAAAAAGATATAGCAGGCTTTGGTTTTAATCTTAACCCACAAAGACTAAGAAGATTTTGGATGATGTTATGTGATTATCACGGCAATATTTTTAATGCCTCTGAACTAGGTAGATCTCTAGATTTAGATAAAAAAACAGTTAAGCATTACCTTGATATCTTGTCAGGAACTTTTATGATACGTCAATTACAGCCATGGTTTGTCAATATTAGTAAACGTCAAGTCAAATCATATAAAACTTATTTTCGCGATTCTGGATTGTTCCATAGTCTGACTAATTTAAATTCACACACTAAACTTGCAACATCAAGTAAGGTTGGTAATTCTTGGGAAGGATTTGCTTTGGAAGAAATTATACGTTTTCATCATGTGGAACCAGAAGATTGTTTTTTTTGGGCAACGCAATCAGGTGCTGAACTTGATTTACTTATTGCTCAATCTGATGGTAATATTGCCTTTGAGTTCAAATATACAAATAAACCTACAATTACTAAATCTATGTTATCGGCAATAGAGAGTTTAGCTCTTGATAAACTAACTGTTATTGTTCCAGGAAACGTTGAGTATTATTTATCTGAATCTATTATAGTCTGTGGCTTGCAGCGCTATCTAGATACCAAAAGACTTTGATGCTTTCTTAAAAGACAACAAAAAAGACAGAAAGAGTTGAAAATAATCGCTTAAATAAAAATCCTTATTAAGGATGGGAGAAAAAATCTGTGTATAGATTATATACTAGCAATATATTCTCTTCTAAGGAAGTAATACGAGCTTGTATTGCATCCCAATGGACTAAAATAGTTGTATTTAGATTTTGCACATTATTAAAGATCATTGTAGGCAACGCTGATATTAGTATTAAGTGTATTTAGAGCATATTCTAATATTTCTTCAGAATTTTACTCCAAAATTTAAAAGGTTAAAAACCGTCTTACAATTGTTTTTGTAGTGTATATAACAAACAAATCCCCTTCTTCTGCAGAATTAAAACTTGTTTTTATCGGCAGTTATTGTACGCTTCTACTGGTTCAAATCTTTATTAATATCAGATTATCCTTACCTTTACTGTCCTGCCCCCCTATAATGATGCCAGATTTAAGTTAGTAGTTTAAAAAAAGA
>CAZEVK010000016.1:0-33014 GCA_964515755.1 uncultured Rickettsia sp.
AAGCTTAACTACTTGC
The DNA here is from genome assembly GCA_964515755.1 of uncultured Rickettsia sp. GTDB lineage: Bacteria > Pseudomonadota > Alphaproteobacteria > Rickettsiales > JABSSG01 > JAGVLN01. The sequence continues at coordinate 17 of CAZEVK010000016.1, forward strand.
ATCAAACTACGAACAGACTCTACAGACTTATCAAAAGCCGCTTTTTCTTCTGTACTAAGTTCTATCTCTATAATTTTTTCTACACCTTCTGCACCTATAACAACAGGCACACCAACGTATAAATCCTTTACTCCGTATTCACCATTTAAATACGCAGCACAAGGTAAAACTCTTTTTTGATCAAGAAGATAAGACTGCGCCATAGAAATAGCCGAACTAGCAGGAGCATAAAATGCTGACCCTGTTTTGAGCAATTGCACAATTTCAGCTCCACCATCTCTAGTTCTTTGAATAATAGCATCTAGTTTTTCTTTTGTTGTAACTCCTGTTTTAATGAGATCACCAATAGGAATACCACTAACTGCAGTGTATCTTGCTAAAGGAACCATGCTATCACCATGACCGCCTAAAACAAAAGAGGTGATATCATTTACAGAAACATTTAATTCTTGGCTTAAGAAATAACTAAACCTTGAAGAATCTAATACTCCAGCCATACCAATCACTTTGTTATGTGGCAAACCAGAAACTTCTTTCATGACCCAAACCATAACATCAAGTGGATTAGTTACAACTATCACAAAAGCATTAGGCGCATATTTTTTTATATTTTCAGCAACTGTTTTAATAATTCCTGTATTAATTGCAACCAAATCATCTCTGCTCATGCCTGGTTTTCTAGGAATTCCTGCTGTAACAATAATAACATCTGAATTTTTGATATCTTCATAATTGCAAGTTCCAATTACAGAGCCATCAAATCCTTCAACAGCAGAACTTTGAGAAATGTCCAAAGCTTTGCCTTGTGGCACGCCCTCAGCAACATCAAGTAAAACCACGTCTGCAAGTTTTTTTAAAGCTATAAGATGCGCAAGAGTACCGCCAATATTACCAGCTCCTATTAAAGATATTTTCTTTCTATTAGGCATTAGTTATCCTCCTTAAAGATTAGCTCAACTAATTGATTCTATTGGTTTTTCTAAAAAATTCAATTAGGAATTCATAGAATTAAAAAAATCATTGTTATTTTTGGTTTGCTTCAGCTTTTCAATCAAGAAGTCCATAGCATCAACTCCCCCCATAGGCATCAATATTCTTCTTAACATCCACAATTTAGACAACACACCTTTGTCGTAGAGCAAATCTTCTTTACGCGTTCCAGATTTAGTAACATCAATAGCAGGAAACACTCTCTTATCAGAAATTTTTCTATCTAAAATAATTTCTGAGTTACCGGTTCCTTTGAATTCTTCAAATATTACCTCATCCATTCTTGAACCAGTTTCAATTAATGCAGTAGCAATTATTGTGAGCGACCCTCCAAATTCTATATTTCTTGCTGCTCCAAAAAATCTTTTTGGTCTTTGTAGCGCATTTGAATCAACCCCACCAGATAAAACCTTTCCTGAAGAAGGAACCACTGCATTATAAGCTCTTGCTAACCTGGTAATATTATCAAGCAAAATCACCACATCTTTTTTTTGCTCTACTAATCTTTTCGCCTTCTCTATAACCATCTCAGCAAGCTGTATATGTCTTGTTGCCGGCTCATCAAATGTTGAGCTCACTACTTCTCCTTTTACGGATCTGGTCATATCGGTTACTTCTTCCGGTCTTTCATCAATTAGCAACACTATGAGAACCACCTCTGGGTGATTTGCTGCAATGGAATGAGCTATATTTTGCATCAACATAGTCTTACCTGTTCTTGGCGGCGCAACAACTAACGCACGTTGACCTTTACCAAGAGGACAAATTAAATCAATGACTCTAGAGCTATAATCCTTACTATTACTTACTTCCAAATTTAGTCTTTCATTGGGATAGAGAGGGGTTAAATTATCAAAATTTACTCTATGTGCAATTTTATCAGGAGTATCGTTGTTAATTTCTGTAACCTTCAATAAAGCAAAATATCTCTCGCCTTGCTTTGGAGCCCTTATTTGTCCATTAACAGTATCACCAGTTCTTAAGCCAAACCTTCTAATTTGACTTGGAGAGACATAAATGTCATCTGGACCAGCCAAATAGTTAGCTTCTGGGGATCTTAAAAATCCAAAGCCGTCTCCTAAAACTTCTAACACACCTTCACCAACAATTGAGCCTCCTTGCTCTGCTAATTTCTTCAAAATAGAAAAAATTAGGTCTTGCTTAAGCATAGAGCTTGGATTTTCTACTCCATAGTTTTCAGCAATATCTTGAATCTCTTTTGGATTTTTCTTTTTTAACTCTCTTAGGTGAATAAAATTGCTGTTGTTAACAACAGCTTCTATTGGGCTATTATCTTTAGTTTCTATTTGATCTGTCATTTATAAATATATCTTTAGGTTAATATTGTTAGGATGGTTGAGGCAACAACATCTGTAAGCGTTTTTAGCATATCATAATTTTGTCGATTTGAAAAAGAACGGACGAAAACCCCATTCTCTGCTTAAAGATTAGCAAAACATATGAATGATGTCAACTAACTTTTTATGATCATTAATCTTTATCAACTCTCAAATGGCTTAACTACCACCAAAATCACTATAATTATGAAAAAAAGCACTGGCACTTCATTTACAATTTTAAAAAACTTAGCAGATTTTTTATTTTGTCCTTTAGCAAAATCTTTTCGCCACTTTGCAAAAAGGCCATGAATTGCTAATAATACTACCACTGCCATCATCTTAATGTGAAACCAAACGCCTAGTGAACGAAATCCATATATATCAGCTAGAAGTAATCCTAAAATCAAAGTAACAATCATTGCAGGATTAATGATAATTCGTAACAATCTTGATTCCATAATTTGAAAGGTTTTATCCTGCTCAGAGCCTGTTTTTACTGTTGCATGATATGCGTAAAGACGTGGCAAATAAAACATTCCCGCCATCCATGAAGTCATGGCAACAATATGAAATGCTTTGATCCATTCATAATAACTACTTAACATCTAAACTCTCCTTATAATTATTTATACATCCACAAAACTGTTTTGGACAAACTCTTTTTAGATTGCTTGAAATAACAGCATTTTCATCCTTAACCTTAAGATTGGATAATTTTAAACTTATTTGAGTTAGGGATTCAATAAATACTTCGTCTATCCCTAACGCTTCGGTTCGATAATATCCTTTCAGGCCTATTTTATCAGCTAGTTCTTTATATTGTATGTCGAGCTCATACAGCGTTTCTGAATGTTCAGAAACAAACGCTATAGGAACAATAATCACAGCAAATCCCTCTTCTGCAGCTTTCTTAATCTCGGTCTCTGTGGTTGGTTCAAGCCACTTCATTGGTCCAACTTTGCTTTGATAACAAATAATATGATCGATAGATAGCTTTTTCATTATTGCTTCAACCGTTTTTTCTACTTGCCATTGATATGGATCGCCTTTATCTATAACAGATTTTGGTAATCCATGTGCAGAGAATAAAATTCGAAATTTTTCATGCTTGTTTTTTATATGGTCATATAAAGAAATTATCTTAGCTAAGTGAGCTTTTATAAAATTACTTTCATTATAATAACAACAAACAGACTTAACCTGGATGTCTTTTATTTGATTCTTAAAATCATCGACTGAAGATTTGGTAGTGGTAGTAGAAAATTGAGGATATAGAGGTAAAAGTAAAACTTCGTCTGCACCAAATTTTTTTATTTCCTCAACAACTTCATGGCTAAATGGATGCCAATATCTCATTGAAACAAAAACTTTAAATTTAACTTTTTTTTGAGCTATTTTTAGTGACTTTTCTAAAGCTTCTGCCTGTAATTTTGTTAACTTCAATAATGGAGAACTACCACCAATATTACTATAAATATCTCTGGTTTTTCTAAATCTTGTTGAAGAAATAATTTTAGCAATTATCCATCTAAAAGGATTTGGCAAATCAATTATCGCCTTATCATTAAAGAGGTTAAATAAAAATCCCTTAACTCCTTCTAAGCTATCTGGTCCGCCTAAATTAAGTAAAACTACTGCTATTTTTTTCATCAATTTCTTCTAACAGTGTCTACTAAAAATTGTACATTTTCAAGAGGAGTATTAGGCAATATACCATGACCTAAATTAAAAATAAAAGGCTTTTTAAAACCTTTTTTTATTTTCATTATTTGTTCATGCAAAACTTCTTGATTGCTTGAAAGTAAATAAATCGGATCTAAATTACCTTGAATAATTTTTGTTTTTTGTAAGTTATTTGCTATATAGTCCACAGTAGCATATTGATCTACGCTCACAACATCTACTTTTGTGAGCTTCGCATATTCTTCATATAAAAATCCTGCTCCTCTAGAAAAACCTATTATAGGAACATCAGGAAATTCATTTTTTACAATAGCAACTATTTTGGCAGTTGGCTCTATAGACCATTTTTTGAATTCTGCTTCGTTTAAAACTCCTGCCCATGAGTCAAAAAGCTGGATAATATCAGCACCAGCACGAATTTGCATAATAAGATGACTTGCCACGGCACTGATTAATTTGTCTATTAAAATATTAAATGATTTTGTGTTATTAAGCGCAAATTCTTTACTGACAGAAAAATTTTTACTACTTCCTCCTTCTAACATGTAAGATGCTAAAGTCCAAGGTGCTCCCGCAAACCCTATGAGAGCTTTCTCTGAAGAAAGTTTTTTTCTAACCATAGAAATAGCTTCATATACAGACTCCAGCTTACCCACTAAGTTAAAATCATTTAGCTTTTCTATGTCTTCAATAGTTTCTAGCTTGTTTAAAGTTGGTCCAATCTTATCTTCAAATTGTAAATCCATTCCCAGTGCTTGTGGAACTAGTAAAATATCAGAAAAAATTATTGCTGCATCAAAATCGAAACGTTCGATTGGCTGCATAGTTATTTTAGCAGCTAGTTCAGAGTTATAACACATGTTAAGGAAAGAACCGGCATTAGAACGCATTTTTCTATATTCAGGGAGGTACCTTCCTGCTTGTCTCATTAGCCATATGGGAGTGTAGTTATCCAGATTTTTTTTTATAACTTCTATTAATTTTTTCATTATATTTTCTTAACTTTTGTTTTAGTAGAGATCAATATATTGTGAATTAAAAATTATCCACAATGTCATCCACATATTAAAATATATATAATAATAGAAATTGCTAGAGAAACTAGCTATATTAAATATCAATTAGTATTATCCACAATTATATAAAAGTTATTTTTAACATGTTAGTAGTTTGTTATAAAAAAAGTGATTAAATCAACCTTTAAGAATAACTATACTTTAATCAACAAATTATCCACAGGTTATTCACAAACTTATTATGAAAAAAATATTTCTTCATTTAATATCAGACTCGACTGGAGAAACACTATCTTCAATAGCTAAAGCAGCTTTTGCTCAATTTGATCAAGTACAGATAAAAGAATATATTTGGTCTTTGGTAAGAACTCAAGGGCAGTTGGTAAAAGTTATATCAATTATAAGAAAAAAACCCGGTATAGTAATGTATACATTAACTGATACAAGCTTAATAGAGATTTTGAATGAAGAATGTAATGCATTGCACATACCTTGCATGGCAGTTTTAGATAGTATAGTTAGTAGTTTATCAAAAATCCTAGAAATTAATCCTAATCCAAAACCTGGTAAACAGCATGTTATTGATGATGAATATTTTAGAAAAATAGAAGCGATGAATTTTTCTATTATTCATGATGACGGTCAGCATGTTGAAAATCTTGGAGAAGCAGAAATTATATTAGTTGGTCCATCAAGAACCTCCAAAACACCAACATCTATGTATCTTGCACATAGAGGGTTTAAAACAGCCAATGTTCCATATGTTTCTGGATGTATGTTGCCAGATATTTTATTTAAAGTAAAAAAACCACTAATAGTCGGAATGTCCATAATGCCTGCTCGGTTAGTAGAGATAAGGAAGAATAGACTTATAAGCATCAGCGACCATAAAAACATAGAGTATATTGACCAAGAAAAAGTAGCTAGTGAAATGCAAGAGGCTAAAAAGATTTTTATTTCTAATCATTGGCCTGTTATTGACATTACTAGAAGGTCAGTAGAAGAGATTTCTGCAACAATAGTACAACTATATCAAGAAAGAAAAAGATCGCTTAAATAATATGATTAAAATTGCTTTAACAGGATCAATTGCAACTGGCAAAAGTTACGTACTTAAAATTTTCAGTGAATTTTCAATTCCAGTGTTTAGTTTTGATGATGAGGTTGCAAGACTTCTAAAAGAAGATAAAAAAGTTCTAGTTTTAGTGGAAGCATTTTTTCCAGAAGTTGTTGATGGTGGAGTGATAAACAGAAAGAGCTTATCTGATTTAGCTTTTTCTAAAAAAGAAGTTTTAAATGAACTAGAAAATATTCTTTACCCTAGATTATTAGAGGAATATGAGTTGTTTTTAAGAAAATCATACGCAAAAAATACAGCTGTTATAGTTGTGGAAGTGCCCTTACTTTTCGAAAAACAGTTAGAAAGCAAATTTGATAAAATAGTTTTAACTACTTGTTCTGAATCAGATCGTATTGAAAGAGCATTAAAGCGACAAGGCATGACAATAAAAAAATTAAATGCTATACTAAAAAATCAAATGGCTGACTCAAAGAAAGAAAAACTTGTGGATTTTGTAGTTTCCACTAGCGATAAATTGGGTAATATTAAAAGGCAGGTTTTAAAAATAATAAAGAGCTTATGAAATGAGAGAAATAATACTAGATACTGAAACAACTGGTTTAAATCCAGCTGCAGGTCATAGAGTAATAGAAATTGGTTGTGTAGAGGTTTTTAATAAAATTAAAACTGGCAAAGTTTTACATTTTCATCTTAATCCTGAAAGAGATGTTCCCGATGAGGCTTTTAAAATACATGGCCTTTCTACAGATTTTCTTAAAGACAAGCCGTTATTTAAAGATATCGCGGATGAGTTTTTAGAATTTATCTCTGATAGCATGTTAGTTATTCACAACGCTCCTTTTGATATTAAATTTCTAAATACGGAGCTTAAGAATATTAATTATGATCTAATAATGATGGATAGGGTCATAGATACCCTTATAATATCAAGAAAAAAATTTCCTGGAGCGCAAGTTAGTTTAGATGCTCTATGTAAAAGATTTAAAATCAGTAATGCACACAGAACAAAACATGGAGCTCTTTTAGACTCAGATCTGCTTTATGAAGTATATATAGCTCTTACAGAGGGTATTCAGTCAGAGCTTAAATTGCATAATAACGTACAAATGGCAACGCACAGCAAACAAGAGAGAATCTCTATCCCACACAGATCTTTTCCAGCTTCAGAGCTTGAGCTAGCTAGACACAAAGAATTTCTTAAAAAGATCAAATCCTCTTTGTGGGAGTCAATTAATTAGCTGTTGTCTGATTTTTTTGTTGGGCATATAGACTTGCAAAATCTATAGGATTTATCATTAAAGGTTGGAATCCACCATCTCTAGTAACATCAGCAATAACTCTGCGTGCGAAAGGAAATATTAGGCTAGGACAATATATTAACAAGATTTGTTCTTTTTGAGCTTCATCAGGTATATTTGTCAGAGAAAACATGCCGGAATATAATAATTCAACAACAAATAAATTGTCATCTTCGTTACTTGCTTTTGCGTTGATTTTTAAAGTTACCTCATAATCATTTTCTGTAGCTTTCTGAACATTAATGTCTACGGAGAGATCAATTTTTGGTGCGTTTTTAATATTTACCAAAGAAAGCGGAGATTTAGGACTTTCAAAAGAAAGGTCTTTAACATACTGAGCATTAATGATTACTTGCGGCTGTGCTGTTGTTTCAGGTGTTGTTTTTTTATTGGTCATTTCTCTTTTCTCTCTATAAAAATTTAATAATATTTTATGATATTACTATCATATATGTTGTCAGGTCAAGAATAATTGGTTATTAAATTTAGTGAGTATACACTATGTTAATCTAAAATTAATTTTTGTATATTATAATTAATATAATCCTTTATTTAAGTAACGATACGTGAAAAAGAATTCAAATCTAGTTACGGTGGTAGATGTAGGTGATACCAAAGTTGTTTGCTTAATGGCAAAAGCTAGCCACACTGGAGAAATTAGTATTATTGGTGTTGGGCATCAAATTTCGGAAGGATTTAAATCTGGTATCATTACAGATATGAAAGCTCTTAGGTCATCTATTATTGCAGCAATCTATGCAGCAGAACAAATGGCATCTATAAGTGTTAATAGTGTTATAGTAAATTTATCTACTCCTCAGACTAAGTCTTTTATTGCACGAGCGCAAGTTAATCTGGCAGGAAGACAAATACTAAATAGTGACATACAAAGGTTGGTCAACTTATCTTTGGATAAGGTAGATCATTCAAAAGAAGATATTTTATATTTCTCACCCTTAAAATATGATGTTGATGATATAAAAAACATTACAAACCCAGAATTTATGTTCGCTAGTCTTGTTAAAATAGACACATGCGTTACTACAGTTCCAAATAATATTTTAGTGAATATGGCTAGTTGCTTTTCAGGTTGTCATATTAAAATTTCGGATTTCGTCCTGACTTCCTATGCCTCTGCAATTGCTTGTATGTTAAAAGAGGAAATGACCAGGGGTGCTATATTAATAGATATTGGTGGTGGTTCTACTAATATTTGTGTATTTGAGGAAGAGCGATTAATTTTTAGTGGGACAATTTCTATTGGCGGCAAAAACATTACTAAAGATATAGCGAATTTTTTCTCAATTAATTTATCTGAAGCTGAAAAGATAAAAGTTGTTCATGGCAGCGCGGTAAATGTTTATGCTGATGAGGATAAGTCGATACTGGTTAAACAATTTAGTGATGATCCGGATCAAGAGCCAAATTCTATTAAAAACTCTTTATTAAATCAAGTAATTGCGGCTAGGGTAGAAGAGATATTTATTTTGGTAAAAGAAAAAATGTCGAACTATGGTTTTAAAAATGTAAGCAAAAAGACTATAGTTGTTACTGGTGGAACGAGTCAATTGCCTAATATTTTTGAAGTAGCTAGTAATGTATTAGGTTCCAAAATTCGCCTTGGGCTGCCTCGTATTTCAATGATTGATACTACTTATACGAGAGATCCAGCCTTCTCAACTAGTATAGGGATGATAAAATATTATTATATGTCAGAATATCAGAAGCAGAAATATACTAGTAAAAATACTACTATATTAGGAAAAATGGTTTCCTGGTTACAACAAAATTTTTAAAAAGCCAACTCATATAAAAAGATAGATAAGATGATCACTATTACAGACTTGGCCATGAGTTATGGCCCTAAATTGTTATTTACGGAAGTAAATCTCATTATTAACAAGGGCAATAGATATGGGTTAGTTGGTGCCAATGGTGCTGGCAAGTCTACTTTACTTAGAGTGATTGCTGGAGAAGAAGAAACTAGTTTTGGCGATGTAAGTATCATGAAAAACACTCGTATCGGTTGGCTAAAACAAGATCAATTTCGTTATGAAAATGTTTCTATAATTAATACTGTTATAGCTGGCAAAGAAGAATTATGGAGTGCGTTACAGGAAAGAGATGCAATAATAGCACAAGAAGTGTGTGATGATAAAGCTGGCTATAGGCTTGGAGAACTTGAAGAGATTATCTTAAATAATGATGGTTATAATGCTGAACCTTTTGCTGCGGAGTTGCTAAGCGGTCTTGGTATTAAAGAAGAATATCACAATAAGCCGCTTTCAGTATTGTCTGGCGGATATAAATTAAGGGTATTACTAGCACAGAGTTTATTTAATAATCCAGACGTATTAATGCTGGATGAGCCGACCAATCATTTGGATATGATTTCTATATACTGGCTAGAGAACTATTTAAAGCAAAAATTTAAAGGTGCTTTAGTGTTTATTTCTCATGATGTTGCGTTCCTCAATAACATATCAACGCATATTCTAGATATAGATTATGGTGAGGTTCAGGAATATGTAGGTAATTATAACTTTTTTGTTCAAGAAAAGCGCTTGATTGTTGAGCGTAAATTGCATGAGCGCACTTATATAGAAAAGAAAATTGCTCATATGAGAGTTTTTGTTGAGAAATTTAGAGCTTCAGCAACTCGCTCTAAACAAGCTCTATCGAGAGAAAAATTAATAGATAAAATAGAGATGCCTGATATTCAGAAAAGCTCCAGAGCCAGTCCCAACTTTGAGTTTAAAATAAAGAGACCATCAGGTAAGGTAGTGATCAAAGTTGATGATGTTGCTAAGAGTTTTGGAGAGAAGAAAGTTTTAAGTAAGGTGAGCTTTAGTATTCTCAAAGGAGAAAAAGTTATCATTGTTGGACCAAATGGTATTGGTAAATCTACATTGTTGAAAATTATTTTAGGAAAGTTAATAGCGGATCAAGGCAACTATGAGTGGGGATATGAAACACAAATCTCATATTTTGCTCAAGATCATCACGATTTGTTAAACGAGAATATTACAGCATTTGAATGGCTGTCTAATCAAGCTACGAGCGAGCTTGTAGGAAAAATTAGAACGGTTATGGGTCGAATGTTGTTTCGTCAAGATGAGGCTTACAAAAATATTTTGAGTTTGAGTGGAGGTGAAGGAGCAAGGTTATTATTAGCTAAAATTATGCTTGAAGAGGGTAATGTGTTAATTCTTGATGAACCAACTAATCATTTGGATATTGAAGCTAAAAATGCACTTAAAAAAGCATTAGTTGAATATACGGGTACATTAATTATGGTAACTCATGATCGTGATTTTGCTAGTAATATTGGAACAAGAGTTCTAGCACTTTCAGAAAAAGGAATAACAGACTTCAAAGGTAAATATAAAGAGTATCTAGAAAAACATGGTAAAGATTATCTAAATCGAGAATGGGTAGCAAAAAATTGATTATCCAGTTTTTTTGTTTAGATACTTATTTAGGGCTACTAGCGTTTCTTCCATATGGTTTAAGCTTTCTAATTGTATTTTTTGTATACCTAGCAACACAGTCATTTGTTCGGTGATTATCAGATCTATCTTATTATTTAGCTCTCTTGTTTGCAGCTCTGCTTTTAAATTGATCAAACATTCGTGCTCACTTCTTTTTCTTTCTTTTTTTGCTTGGCGATTTTGGCTCATTAAAATTATAGGAGCTTGAAAAACAGCTAGGCAAGATAGTATTAAGTTTAATAATATAAATGGATAGTAGTCGAAAGCCTTTTTACCCATAGTGTTATTTATTAATACCCAGGCTACTATTAATGTAGTAAATAGCATTATAAATTTCCAGCTACCGCCGAATAAAGCTACTTTATCAGCTAATTTTTCGCTAAATGTAAGATTTTCTTTATCTATGTCTCTTGAAAATTTTTCTAACTAGGGAATCTTCTTCTTGCAAACTATCAATTACAATACGATTCAGATGTGCCATATGCAGATTTTCTTTTTTATATATTCTATATTTTGTTTGCTTGTTTTATTCACTTTTATCTCTTTTTGGATGAAGATTTAATTGTAACTGTGTTGTTAAGAAAATCAATAGCTGTTGGCCATTTTACAACTTATCTTGACCATTATCTTAACATTCTTTAGAATCAATTGAGTATTATTAAGCAAATAAAAGGTTTTTTGTGAATCAGCATATAGTTCAGTCTTATGACAAGGAGCTTCATAAGCTCACTAAATCCATTATAGAAATGGGAGAATTGGTTAACAAAATGTTGCTTATTCAGTACAACGCTGTTGATAAGCCTAGTACCAGTTATGCTTCTGAGGCTGAGGCTTTAGATACAAAAATCAACAAATATGATTTAGAAATAGAGCAGCAAGCTACTATTCTTATTGCCACAAGGCAGCCACTTGCTATAGATTTAAGGCAAATTACCTCTGCTATTAAAATCGCTGTTATTTTGGAGCGTATGGGTGATCTTTCTAAGAATGTTACTAGAAGGGTTTCTATGGTTTCGAATACTCTTCATAGAGACCTTCTCGAAGATATAAATAAAATGACTGAAACATTGATAGCGATGTTAGTAAAGATACTTAATGCAATTAAAGTACTTGACCTTAATAGCGCATTAGATGTAATTGAAAAGGATGCTTATATAGATGCTCTTTACTCAACTTTAATCAATAAGCTCTCTTCTGTTGTTCTTAAAGATAAGGAGATAACACAGTCAATGATGCAATTGATTATTGCTATCAAGAATATAGAGAGGATGGGTGATTATATAGCAAAATTAGCAAAAATCCTTTATTATATAGTCACGGGGGAGACTATTACTACTCGCCCTGTTTAGTAGGTGTAATATGTCCTCTGTTAAAAGAAAAAAACCTGTAGTTTTATGTGTGTTAGATGGCTGGGGTATTGCTCCTGAAAAAGCCCAAGTAATGGATCTTGATAATGCAATAATAGGTGCTAATCCTAGGTTTTATAACTCTTTGCTAAGTAAGTATCCTCATTCTAAGCTTGCCACCTCCGGAAAAGCTGTTGGGTTGCCTGAGGGGCAAATGGGTAATTCTGAAGTAGGTCATATGACCATTGGAAGTGGTAGAATTATTTATCAGGATCTTCCAAGAATTAGCAAAGCTATTAACTCCGGCGAAATTAATAATAATCCTGATCTTCAAAAATTAATTAAAATATTGCAGGAGAATAAGAAGGCTTGTCATGTAGTAGGACTTGCTTCTGATGGTGGTGTTCATTCGCACTTAGAGCATTTAATTTTTCTTGCTAATTTTGTTTCTGACCAGGGCATTAAAGTTCAATTGCATATTGTCACTGATGGGAGAGATACTGCTCCTAGACTTTCTGAGAGATTTATAAAGCAAATAACTGCTATAGATAATAAATTGGTTTCGATTGCTACTATAGGTGGTCGTTATTACGCTATGGATAGGGACAAAAGATATGAACGCACAAAAAAATACTATGATGTGATTACCTTAGGTGTAAATAAAACATTTGATGATCCCTTTGAAGTTATAAATAAAAGTTATAGTGAAGGTGTTACTGATGAATTCATATTACCGCAATCAGCAAACGATTATTCAGGAATGGAAGAGGGAGATGCTATTATTATAGCTAATTTTAGGTCTGATCGTGTAAAGCAGCTGTCTTTATCTTTGTTTGATCCAAGTTTTTCTGAGTTTAAGCCAGATAAAAAAATTAACTTTTCTATTGCATTAACGATGACTGAATATTCTAAGCAGATTAGTAAATTTTTTACTGCTATTTTTAAAACTTATGCTATTAAAAACACGCTTCCAGAAGTTTTGTCTTTGAATAGACTTTCTCAGTTACGTATAGCTGAAACGGAAAAATACGCTCATGTTACATATTTCTTTAATGCTGGAACAGAAATGCCATTTACAGGAGAGGATCGAATATTGATTGACTCTCCTCAGGTCGCTACTTATGATTTGCAACCAGAGATGTCTTCTTATCAACTTACAAATAAGCTAGTGGCAAGTATTGCTAGTGGCAAATATGATTTTATACTTGTAAATTTTGCTAATACAGATATGGTTGGGCATACAGGAGATTATCATGCTGCGGTCAAAGCAGTACAGGCAGTTGATCAATCTTTAGAGAGAGTATATTCTGCTGTAGAAAAGGAAGAAGGGGTTTTGATAGTTACTGCTGATCATGGTAATGCGGAGCAGATGTATGATGAAAAAAACCATACTATACATACTTCTCACACTACTTATCCCGTACCCTTTATTTTAATAGGTGAAGGTAATGTACGAGTCAGAGATGGTAATTTATCAGATATTGCACCAACAATATTAGCTTTATTAGATATAAGCATACCACAGGAAATGACAGGAAAAAGTTTAATTATAAAGAAGTAAATATGAAATACTTAATTGATAATTCTAAAAGTTTGTTAATTGCTATAATTTTAGCAGTAATTTTTCGTTCAGTTTTATATGAGCCGTATCTTATTCCTTCAGGGTCTATGATACCTACTTTGTTAGTTGGAGATAGAATATTTATATCCAAATTTGAATATGGAATAAGTAACTTTTCATTTCCTTTTGAACCTTCTGTTTTTGATGGAAGAATTTTGGAATTTAACAAGCCGAGTTGTGGAGATGTTGTGGTTTTTAAGCAAAAAAGCGGTGATGGGTATACTACCTATATAAAAAGATTGATTGGACTGCCAGGTGATACAGTACAAATGATCGGTGGAGTACTTCATGTTAATGATAAACCGGTATCAAAAGTTAAGGCTGATTCTTTTGATTTAGACGGAGAGATAGTACCACAATTTATTGAAACATTGCCAAATGGAGTTTTTTACTATACTTTAGATACATATAATAGCCCAGTGGACAACACTATAAAATATATAGTTCCAGTAAATAATTATTTTTTTATGGGTGATAATCGCGATAGTTCGCGCGATAGCAGGTATTTAGATGGCATAGGTTTTGTGCCTGCAGAAAATCTTTTAGGAAAAGCTAAGTTTATTTTCTTTTCAACTTCGGCACATTGGTATGACGTTTTAGGTTGGTTTACAAAATTGCGTTATAATCGTCTTTTTAAAACAGTTGATTAACTTGCATGAATGATTTGTACTCATTATTTAATTACCAATTTATTAATCAAGACCTTCTAAAACAAGCTTTAACTCATCCAAGTGTTGCTCAGAATATTTCTCGTATAAAAGTACCTCATTACGAAAGACTTGAACTGCTCGGAGACGCGGTTTTGTCTTTGGTAATTACTGAGTGGTTAATAAAACATTATCCGGCTGATGATGAGGGAAGTTTAGCAAAAAAAAGAGCCTCTTTAATCTGTGGTGATATTCTATGCGAAATTGCCTTTAATCTGAATATAAAAGAGCATATCATCATGTCTGATGGTGAAGAAAAATCAGGAGGAAGAGAGAGTCGTAGAATTTTAGAAAATGTTGTTGAATCTTTGATTGGAGCTATATATATGGATGGTGGTCTTGTGCCTTGTAAAGAGTTTGTATATAAATTTTGGTCTCAGGCTTTTGAAAACACAGCTATTACACCAGTAGATCCAAAAGCATATTTACAGGAATGGGCTCAAAAAAATGGCAAAGCTATACCCAACTATCATATAATAGCACAAGAAGGGCCAGCACATAAGCCAGTATTCACTATTGAGGTAATAGTAGAAGGTATGCCTAAATTTTCATCACAAGGTGCTTCTAGAAAATCAGCAGAAAAACTTGCTGCAGAACAATTAATTTCTTACATAGATAAAACAAAAGATGAATCAGCAGTTTAATACTAAGTCTAATTGGATTACTTTTATAGGCGCCCCTAATGCCGGAAAATCAACTTTGCTCAATAGAATTATTGGCACCAAGATATCAATAGTAAGTCCAAAAGTACAAACCACTCGCACCTTACTTAAGGGTATAAAAGTTGTAGGAAATACGCAATTAGTTTTTGCAGATACGCCTGGAATATTTAAGAAATCAAAAAACCAATTAGAAGAATATATGCTGAATTGTGCATGGGGAAGTTTGCAAGAGGCTAATCAGGTGTGCTTGCTAATAGATTGTACTAAATATGATGAGGCTAATACCGAATATTTAATTGATCAATTGGTAGCTCAGAATATTAAAATTATTTTGATTATTACTAAAATAGATTTAATTAAAAAACATCTTTTATTGCCTATAACCGAGAAATTAACTGAGAATCGTGATATTTTTGAGAAGATATTTATGATTTCAGCTTTACATAATGATGGATTAAAAGATCTCGAGGATTATTTTATTAGAAATGCTAAAGAGTCACCGTGGTTTTTCAATGCAGAAGATATTACAAATGCGCCTTTACGTTTTTTAGTTGCAGAGATGATTCGAGAGAAGGTCTTTCTTTATACTGATCAAGAATTACCGTATAATATTGCAATTGAGACAGAGGCATGGAAGGAGACAAACTCTCTTGCTTCAATTACAGTTGTTATAAAAGTGGTTAAACTTAGTCATAAAAAGATAATTATTGGCAAAGCTGGTCAGTTAATAAAGCAAATAGGTATCAAAGCACGACAAGATATAGAGTTGTTATTAGGTAAAAAAGTATTCTTAACATTATTTGTTAAAATTACAGATTGGGATAAGAATATCCATGAAGCTGTTAGTTTTCATTAAATACAAATAATCGATCTATATCAAATTTAATATTAAAAATTTATTTGGAATAGATATTGAAAAAGCATCTTATCAAATATAAATAATAATCATTGTCTAACGTATAATGAAAAAGGAAAAATTATGTCTAAAAAAGAAATTAGAAAATTTGATGCAGAAGTAGGAAAAATTTTGCACTTAATGATCCACTCTCTTTATACTAATAAAGATATTTTCTTACGGGAATTAATTTCAAATGCTTCTGATGCCTGTGATAAATTACGATATGAGTCTAGTAAGCACCAAGAACTTGCTAATGATTCTCCACTAAAAATTACTATATCTGTTGATGAAGATGCTCGAACAATAACGATTAAAGATAACGGTATTGGTATGAGTAAAGATGAGTTAATAGAGAATCTTGGCACAATTGCTAAATCTGGCACTCAGAGTTTTTTAGAGCAGTTAACCGGAGATGCTAAGAAAGATGTATTGTTAATTGGCCAATTTGGAGTTGGCTTTTATTCCTCTTTCATGGTTGCAGATGAAGTAATTGTCACATCACGTAAAGCTGGAGCAAAAGAAGTTTGGACTTGGACTTCTTCTGGTGCAGGTGAATTTACTATTGAAGAGTCTTTAGCAACTATGGATTCTGGAACAGAAGTTACTTTAAAGCTTAGAGCTGGTGAAGAGGATTATCTAGATAAATTTAGAATCTCACACATTATTTCTACCTACTCTGATCATATTTCAATACCTATTGAATTAGTAGAAAGTAAAGATAGTACAAGAGTTTTAAATAGCTCTTCTGCATTATGGTCTAAATCTAAATCTGAAATTAGCGAAGAGCAGTATAATGAGTTTTATAAAAAAATTGCTTACGCAGGAGATGAGCCATGGATGGTTTTGCACAATAAGAATGAAGGAACGATTGAGTATACTAATTTATTATTTATTCCATCAACTAAGACTGTGGATTTATTTCATCCTGATCGTAAATGTAGAGTGAAATTATATATAAAGAGAGTATTTATAAGTGACGATGGTATAGATATTGTTCCTCAATATCTAAGATTTTTACGGGGTGTTGTTGATTCAGAGGATTTACCTTTAAATATTAGTAGAGAGACATTACAGCACAATCAAACATTAGAAAAAATAAAAAAATCTATAGTTAAGCGTTTAGTCTCGGAGTTAGAAAAAAAATTAAATGATAATAAAAAATCATATCTTGAGTTTTGGAATAATTTCGGTGCAGTTTTGAAAGAAGGGTTATGCGAATCTATAGATAAATCTTTACAACTATTAGATATTTGTTTGTTTAAAAGTGCCAAAATGGGAGAATTTATTTCTTTGGATGAGTATATAGCTAATATGAAGCCAGATCAGGATGCGATCTATTATTTAAGTGGAGAGGATGATAAAAAAATTCTTACTCATCCACAACTAGAAGGTTTTTTGCAACGTGATATAGATGTATTGTTATTTACTGATACTGTAGATAATTTTTGGATTAATGTTAATCATCAATACAAAGAAAAGTCTATTAAATCTGTAACCAGATCTGATATAGACTTAGCTAAGATAAAAACAGAAAAAGAAGATAAGAAAAAACCATCTTCAAAAGATAGTGAAAAAGATCTCGAAAAATTATTGGACTATTTTAAAAAGACTCTTCAAGGGTTAGTTGCAGATGTAAAAGTTTCTGGTAAATTAACTGATAGTGCGGTATGCTTGTCAGTAGCTGAAGGTGCAATGGATATAAGGATGGAGAGGTTTTTAATTGAGCAAAGACAATTAAAGTCTGCCTCAACAAAGATTTTAGAGATAAACTCAAAGCACAAAATTATACAAAAAATAAGACAAGATATTGTTGATGACAAAATTACTGATCAAACGGAGAATTTAGTCAAAATTTTATTTGATGAAGCATGTGTTATTGAAGGTGAACCAGTGCATGATCCACGTGGTTTTATTGAAAGAATGAATCAATGCTTGGAGGATGTACTAAAAATTTAGGAGATAGTTATGAATTTGAATCCATTTATTGATCTTATTTCTAAGATTCTTGGTTTATATAATACTATTCTAACAGTTTGGGTTATAATAAGTTTGTTGATATATTTTGGCATAGTCAATAGTTATCAACCAATAGTTAGTAAAATAATGTATTTTCTTAATGGCTTGATTTTGCCTGTTTTAGAAAGAATTAGAAAATTTGTACCGACAATTGGTGGTGTTGATATTTCAGTTGTAGTGTTGTACTTGTTAATTACCTTTATTACTAATATACTATATACATATTTTTATAGATAATATTTAGTAGTTTGATGTTGTTATCATTCGCAATTTTTTTAATCGTCTACGCATATATTATATATTATTTGAGTAGGGTTATTGTTGTATCAAGATTTAAAACCAGTAAAATTCATCTTGTTGCGCAGCTAAAATATTATGGTTATTTTTTTCTAACTTTTAGTTACACTATTTCTTTTTTTGTTTTTTTAGCATCTTTATTGCTTTATAAATTTAATCTATTTATTCAAACCTCAAACCAATTATTTGTAATAGGGGTTTTCGAATTCATATTTATTTCATTGATTTTGATGTGTCTTGTAAAGCCTAGAGTTGATGTTAGGAATTATTTTGAACTTAATGTAAAGTTCATTATGCTATGTATTTCCAGTATATCTTTTTTAGTAACTATTTTAATAATATCTTCAATAATATTTGAGACTTATAAATTCTTCAGTGTAATTTCTATAGTTGATTTTTTTACTGGCATTAATTGGGCTCCACAAGATGACATAAGTGATCCAGATATTGATAAAAAATTCGGTATTGTACCATTATTAGTTGGTACTTTTTTGATTACAATAATTGCATTAATAATTGCAACTCCAATAGGTATTTTTTCTGCTTTATTTCTCTCAGAATATGTAGGCAGTAATACTCGTTTTGTGTTGAAGCCTATAATTGAAATGTTGTCTGGTATTCCAACAGTTGTGTATGGATATTTTGCAGCTTTATACATGGGTCCATTTATTCGAGGGATGGGTGAAAAATTTGGGCTAAATGTTTCATCAGAAAGTGCTTTGGCTGCAGGAGTGGTAATGGGCATAATGGTAATACCCTATATAATCTCGTTAGCTGATGATATATTAAAGTCTATTCCTGTTAGTATTAGAGATGCTTCTTATGCTTTAGGTGCAACTAGGTTTGAGACAATTACTAAAATTGTTATACCAGCTGCTAAACCTGGTTTAATAGGAGCGGTTATGCTTGCATTTTCACGTGCAATAGGCGAAACAATGATTGTAACCATGGCCTCTGGATTGATGGCTAATTTAACTATAAATCCTCTTAGTTCTGTTACTACTGTTACGGCGCAAATAGTATCAATTTTAACTGGAGATCAAGAATTTAGCAGTGTAAAAACGTTAGTTGCTTTTGCGTTAGCGTTTACGTTATTCTGTTTAACTTTAATATTAAATCTTTTAGCTCATAATGTAATGTCAAAACATAAATGGCAATTTAGATGAAAAAGTTTAATTCGCAAAAAAGAAAAATTCTTAACATTTTGCTAAAAGCAATATGTTATATTTCCAGCATATTTTCAATGCTATTCTTATTACTATTTTTCTTAGTTATTGGAATAAAAGGTTTTGACGGTTTGTTCACTACAAAAATTCGAGTGGATTTATTAATTCCTGTTACTAAGGTGTCGAAAGAACAACAAATTGTTGTTTATAATGATCTGATTTATAAATCTTTGATTAAGACGTCAAAAATTATGATTAATAAGTCAGAATTAAATGCAGTCATAAGTCTCGGGGCGCCATATCAGATTTACGATCAACTGATTAATCATCCTGAATATTTAAGTCATGAGCATAGCTTTTGGATTAGTGCTTCTGCAAATGTTTATAAATATTTCAATACGAATACAAATGTTGTTTTAGAAGATAGCGCAGAGAAATTAATTAAAGGCTTAATAAAACAAAAGTATGTGGAGAATTTTTTTAATTGGCAATTTTTTACCAATAGTGACTCAAGTGAGCCAGAGATTGCTGGTATAGGTGGAAGTATACGGGGTTCACTAATGATGATAAGTATTTGTATTTGCTTTGCATTTCCTTTAGGGTTAGTAACTGCAATTTATTTAGAAGAATTCGCTCCTAAGAGCTTTATTACAAAAATTATTGAAATTAATATAAATAATTTAGCAGCAGTTCCTTCTATAGTGTTTGGCTTGTTAGGCATAACTATATTTATTGCCATTAGTAATTTACCTAGATCTTCTGCTCTGGTTGGTGGACTAACTTTAGCAATACTTATTCTTCCCATAATCGTAAGTACTACTCGCCAGGCATTTAATACCGTACCGATCTCAATAAAAGATGCTGCACTTGCATTAGGTGCTTCTAAGTTACAGATTATATTTCATCATTCTTTACCAATAGCTTTGCCAACTATTGTTACTGGCACAATTTTAGCAATATCAAGAGCTTTGGGTGAGACAGCTCCTTTGATTATCATAGGAATGGCAGCTTTTATTACTAAAATCCCTAATAATATTTTTGATCCTGCAACTGCTTTGCCTGTGCAAATTTATCTTTGGGCAGATAATCCGGACGGGATGTTTACTGAAAAAGCAGCATTAGCAATAGTAGTATTGTTTTTAATGTTATCAATCATTAATTTCGTTGCTATACTTGTTAGAAAGAAATATTCTGTGAAATTAAATTAGTAAGATATATGCTGAATCACGAAGTAAAAATTTTAACTGAGAATCTTAACTTATTTTATGGAGATAAGCAGGCGCTCTTTGATATCAATATCGCTTTGGAAAAAAATAAGGTTACTGCTCTAATAGGTCCATCTGGTTGCGGTAAGTCATCATTTTTGAGATGTATTAATAGAATGAATGACACCATTAAGGATTGTAAGATTACTGGCAGACTGTATATAGATAAAAGAGATATATATAATAAATCATTAGATGTAGTTCAACTTAGAACTAAAGTTGGCATGGTTTTTCAAAAACCAAATCCTTTTCCTAAATCAATTTACGAAAATATTGCTTATGCCCCCAAAATTCACGGTTTAGTTAAGAATAAAAAGTCTTTAGATAAAATTGTTGAAAATAGTTTAATTAAAGCTGGATTATTTGATGAAATTAAGGAGAATCTTTATTCTTCAGCCTTAGATTTGTCAGGTGGCCAGCAGCAAAGATTATGTATAGCACGAACTATTGCAATCGATCCAGAGATTATATTAATGGACGAACCGTGTTCAGCATTGGATCCCATTGCGACTGCTAAAATAGAAAAGTTAATTGACGAGTTATCTCAGAATTATACAATTATAATTGTCACTCATTCTATGCAGCAAGCTGCAAGAATATCTCAGAATACGGCTTTTTTTCATTTGGGACGGATTATAGAGTATGGAAGCACTAACGATATTTTTACGAACCCACAATCTATACAAACTCAAAATTATATTACTGGTAGATTTGGCTGATTTTAATAACGTTTTTGACTAAAATTATTACTTTATTTTAACCTTTGTGTTATTAACAAACCTTAATATCGGCAGATGGGGTGGTTAGAACAGATTGTACTAATGTTAAATTATATTCAGGTAAAAATGGAATAATTAGAACTTACTATGAAATACTATTAAAAATGGCATTTAAATAAAGCTTGATAGATTTTTCTAATTAGTTCGATTATTAATGTATTAATTTCTTTATATTAGGGAAAAGCTTTGATATATTAAGTATCGAATATAATTTATTAACAAAAGACTAAAAATAACAATATTCTTAAAATTTGTAGTGTATATGCTATAGGATTAAGCTAAACTGGCAAAGTTTATTAGCAGGTAATTGCACGTAGTAATTTTAAGGTTGCTGAAAAAACAAAAGGTACAAGCATGTTCATAATAGAATTTTAGATTTGCCATAGGTTTTAACAAAAAATAGTATTTTTGTATTTACTTCTCATTGAAAAATGCTATTCTGCAAAATCTGAATGATATTTTTCAGATAAATTAATTATATTGGTTTTTTAAAATGATGCACTTACCGCCTACTATATTGATTATTGAGTCTGATGTGGTCTTCAGAACAGCAATGTCTAACGCTTTAGAGCGTAGTGGTTTCTCAGTAATAGTAGTTGGAACAGGAGAAGATGCTTTGAACTTGATAGATAATTTGCCCGAGTATAAACAACCTAATGTCATTATTGTCAATTATAATTTACCTGGTGTTTCAGGTGTACAAAACTGTACCATTTTGCGTAGTAGAAAAGCTACTAAGTCCATGCCTATTATTTTAATTGTACCAGAACATGATCAATTAGATGAAGTAAAAAGTTTAAAGAACATATATGACGAAATTATGCTTAAGCCTTTTATTCAAAGCGATTTGGTTACAAAAGTGAAGTCAATTTTAGGCAGGCTTAAACCTGCTTTACTATCTAAAAATATAGTGTATAAAGATTTAAAAATTGACCTAGCTTCTTTTAAAGTTACTAGAGGAAACAGAGATATCCATCTTGGGCCTACGGAATTTAAGATTTTACAGTGTTTAATGGAATCACCAAAGCGAATATTTTCTCGTGATTATTTAATGCATTATGTTTGGGGAAAATCAAGTAATGTGGAAATCAGAACAGTCGATGTTCATATTAATAGGTTAAGAACAGCCTTGAAAAACCCTAATGAGAACTTGCCATTCATCAAAACTGTTAGATCAGCAGGCTACTGTTTAAGTCTGCCGGGTGTTGACTAATTTATTTTATATAAATACATGAGCATTACAGATCTTAAAGATCAATCGGATAGCTATTCGTCTATGAACTTGATTAAAAGATTCATTAAAGACTATCTATCAAACTATTTCAATCAGCTATATTTAGCAATGCTTTGCATGATTTTAGTAGCAGCAGCAAGTGCTTTTCATGTATGGCTTGTAAAGCCAGCTTTAGATGGAATTTTTATTGATAAAAATCATGAATTACTAATTTTTATACCAATTTTGGTTGTAATTGTGGCTTTCATTAAGGGTGTAGCTGCATACTATCAAAATTATCTGATAAAAGTCATTGGTCAGAGAATGGTTAATGATATTCAATTAGAGCTTTATCAACATCTTGTTTATTCTGATATAGAATTCTTAAAAAAGCATTCTTCTGGTAATTTGATCTCTAGATTTGTGAATGATATTGCTAATTTGCGCAACTCTTTAGCTAATATTTTTACTAGCGTTGCTAGGGAATTTTTAACAGTAGTATTTCTTGTTGCTATTATGTTTTATAATGATTTCACTTTATCAATTATTGCATTTTTAGTATTCCCATTAGCAGTAATTCCTATAATAAAAATGGGCAAAAGGATGCGCAAAATTGCTCACAAGACTCAAGATGAGCTAAGTAATTATACAGTAAAACTAGAAGAGATTTTTCGAAATATTCGGATGGTAAAATCTTTTTGTATGGAACTTTACGAAATAAAATCTGCTAAACAGGTTTTAGATCAAATATTAAAATTTTACTCAAAAGCTATTAAAACAGATTCTTTAACTGCTCCTATTATGGAGATGCTTAGTGGCATTGCAATTGCAGCAGTAATTTGGTATGGAGGATTACAGGTACTCAACGGTACTACCAGTCCAGGTGGTTTTTTCTCTTTTATTATAGCTTTTATAGCTGCTTATAAGCCTGTAAAGAGTTTAGCTGATCTAAATGTTTCTCTGCAAACTGGTCTTGCTTCAGCAAAAAGAGTTTTTCAAATTTTGGATACCCAAACTAAAATAGAAAATAAAAAATATCATCATAATCTGGTTATTAAAAAAGGCGATATAGAATTCAGGAATGTATCATTTAATCACAAAGAAGATCATGTTACTATTGATAATTTATCCATTGATATCAAAGCCGGTCAGTTTGTTGCTTTAGTTGGCGCATCTGGTAGCGGAAAGTCTACGATCATAGATTTAATATTGAGATTTTACGATCCTATTTCTGGCGAGATATTAATTGATAATCATGCTATTAAAGATTGCTCTCCGTCATCGATACGCCAATCTATATCTTTAGTTAGTCAAGATATTATGTTATTTGATACTACAATCAAAGAAAACATTCTATATGGTAATATTGATGCTACTGATAAGGAAGTGGAATGGGCAGCAAACATTGCTGCAGCACACGATTTTATTAAAAAACTACCAGATGGTTATAATACACAAGTTGGTCAACATGGTTTAGAATTATCTGGCGGTCAAAGGCAGAGAATATGTATTGCCAGAGCTATATTAAAGAAAAGCAAAATACTTATTTTTGACGAAGCAACATCTTCTTTGGATCAAATTTCTGAAGAACGGATTAAAAGTGCAATAGAAACTTTGAGAAATAATCGTACTATAATTGTTGTGGCTCATAGGCTATCAACTATCCTAAATGCTGACACTATCTATGTTTTAAAACAGGGTGCAATTGTTGAATCTGGAAATCACAAACATTTATTAGAGAAACAAGGTGAGTATTTTAAATTGTATAACAAACAAACTCATGATAATAAGATTATTTAGTAGTTACAAATTTTGTATTTAAATCAATCTAATTAAAAAGGAGTATATTATGTTTATAAATGTTGCAGTAGCTGAAGAAATGCCACAAGCAGTAGAGTCTGTTGTTATAGTTGAGGAACCAACTGTAGGATTACAATCTTATATGCAAGATTCAACATTGATGAATTTTGCGCCATTAGTTTTAATTTTTTTAATTTTTTATTTTCTCCTGATTCGTCCACAAGTAAAAAAACAAAAAGAACAGCAAGCATTAATTAATTCAGTAAAGAAGGGTGATAAAGTCATTATTGCTGGAGGTATTGTTGGTACTTTTGTTAAAGAAGAAGGTAACGATGTTGTAGAAGTTGAGTTGTCTCAGGGCGTTAGAATAAAAGCTCTAAAGCAGACCATAACTTCGATTGTTAACAAATTGACTCCTATGATTAATAAAGAAGAACCTAAAGTTATTTCTAAAAAATCTAAGTAAATCAAACTAGGTTTTATGCAGATTTCTTATTGGAAAGTAATAATTATTGCACTGGTTTGTATTTTAGGCTTTATTGTAGCTTTGCCAAATTTTACTGATAAAAACTATCCATTTTTACCAAAAGAAAGAATTAATTTAGGATTAGATTTAAGAGGGGGGTCATATTTACTCCTAAAAGTAGACTTTGAGACCTATCTTAAGGATCAATTAGAGATTAATGCTGATATGTTGCGTAGAGAATTGCGCAAAAATCAGATTGGTTATTCTAATTTATCAAATAAGGGCAATGAGCTTATATTGAATTTACGTGATCTTAATAGCATTGATAAAATTTCTTCTGTAATTAAAAGCATTAATAAGGATCTAAGTTATAACTTTTATCCGGAACAAAATGATTTAGTAAAATTATATTTTGCTCTGGATAAATTAGATAAATTACAAGATAACTTAGTTGAACAAGCAAGAGAAATCATTAGGATGCGGATTGATGAATCTGGTACAAAAGAGCCTTCTATTCAAAGGCAAGGAAAATTCAATATTTTATTGCAAGTTCCGGGATTGCAAGATCCCACAGAATTAAAAAATATTTTAGGCAGAACTGCTAAAATGACCTTTCACCTAGTAGATGATAATTCTTCCTTAGAGCAAGCTTTAAAAGGAATAATTCCACCTGGCTCTCGATTAGTGTCAGGAGATAAAGATGAAAATGGTAGTCAAAGTTGGTATTTAATAAAAAGTAAGGTCTTATTAAGCGGAGATTTGCTTTCTGATGCCAAGGCAGCTTTTGACAATGGGAATGCAGTAGTCCATTTCTCGTTGAATAGAATAGGAGCAAAGTTGTTTGCAGATGTTACTAGGCAAAATTCTGGTAAAAGATTAGCTATAGTTATAGACAACAACCTTATTAGTGCACCGCAAATTAACCAGCCTATATTAGGAGGTGATGCTAACATAACTGGTAATTTTACTATTACTAGTGCGAATGAGTTGGCGTTATTATTAAGAGCCGGTGCATTGCCAGCACCAATTTCAGTTGTAGAAGAGCGAACAGTTGGCCCTAATCTTGGAGAGGACTCTATTGAAGCTGGGGCAACAGCTTCGGTTATAGGTATTATTGCTATCATAATATTTATGGTTATAATGTATGGTTTGCATGGTGCTTTTGCATCTGTAGCATTAATTTTCAATCTAGTCTTTATCATTGCAATTATGACCTTCATTCAAGCAACATTAACTTTACCAGGCATTGCTGGTATAGTTCTAACAATGGGTATGGCGGTGGACGCAAACGTCTTAATTTTTGAACGTATTCGTGAAGAAATGGTGTTAAATAATGGTACTACTGCTTATTCGATTGATCGTGGTTTTACACTAGCATTTGCTACTATACTTGACTCTAACATTACTATTCTAATAGCCACATTTTGTCTTTATGAGTTTGGTTCAGGAGTTGTGAAGGGATTTGCTGTTACTTTAGCTATAGGGGCAATTTCATCAATGTTTACAGCGATTAGTCTAACTAAATTAATGATTGCAGCATGGTTAAGGTTGCAGAAAAGTTTAAATTCTAATGGTCTAAAATTATAATTAATTTTTCCTCTATATTAAAAGATACGATTCTTTGATTTTGAAGTTGATAATAGACCTTTACCAGTGCTGATGAAGATTTTATACTGAAATTCTTAGACAAATGGTTGCTATAACTAATGTATTTTTTGTCTGGGAAGTCCTAATAACAATTTATTTTTAAAAGAGCTTGCAGTTATGTTGTATAAACAAGTTAGAGATAAAATATCACTTAGGTGAACTGTAAAAAGCTTTAATAAATTAAATAGATTGCAGTTTTCATTTTTGATTTAACGTGATATTATGTCATCTCAAAATGATCTTAAATTATTTTAATTATGAAAGAAAAATTTGTAAATTATTTTACCCGCCTAAAAACAATAAACAAAAGACAAAAATTATTTATTGGCATAGGAGCTTTATTGGTTCTTATTTTAATTTTTTGGTTAATGCCTTCTACAATTAAAACCGATAATGCATATGTTCGCGGTACAAAAGTAATTATCTTTAGTGAAGTTAGTGGAGTTATAAAACAAATTGATGTTGAAGATAACCAAAAGGTTGGAAAAGGTGATATATTAGTTAAAATAGATGATACTGATCTTAAATTTCAAATGGGAAAAGCTGAAGCTAATTATGATTTGACAATCAATGAAATTAAACGCCAAGAAACTCTTGAAAAGCAAAAATTCTCTACCACAGCTCAATATGAGCAAACTCTTAAAGATCACTTAATTAATAAAATTTCTGTAGATGAGCTTGAATATAAATTAGATAAAACTGAAATTAAAGCTGCAATTTCAGGCACTGTTGCAAAAATGAAACTTGAGCCTGGACAATATGTGGAAGCTTACAGACCTTTGTTTTATGTAGTAAATGATAATAATATTTGGGTTGAAGCAAACCTAAAAGAAACAGACATCTATAAAATTAAAAAAGGGCAAAAAGTAAAAGTCACTGTAGACTCTTACCCTGGCAAAACATTTAATGCAGTTGTTGATTCTATTTCACCAAGTGCTGGGTCTGAATTTGCTTCAATACCGATAGATAACTCATATGGTAATTTCATTAAAATAGTACAAAGGATACCAATCAAGATTAAGATTATTGACGATACAGAGCTCCTAAAACCAGGAATGTCAGCTGTGGTTAAAATTAATGTTGAATAGTTCTGAAATCTCGGCACAAGATCTTAAAAGTTCCCAAGCAGCATATAATTTTATGATTATTGCTATGTTTATGGCAGTTCTCGATATCCAAATTGTTGCCAGTTCAATTATGCATATTCAAGCATCATTTTCAGCTTCTATAGATGAAGTTGCTTGGGTACAAACAGCATATCTAATGGCAGAAGTAATTATGATACCAATGTGCTCTTGGTTTGCTAGCACATTTTCTACTCGTTATTTTTTTACCATAAGTACACTCATTTTTACTCTCTCAAGTATTTTTTGTGCCATGTCTTCTTCGCTTAATCAATTAATATTTTTTCGTATACTTCAAGGTTTTGCTGGTGGAGCTCTTATACCTACAGTTTTTTCCTCAATATTTACTTTATTTGATAAAGATCAAATTACTAAACAAACTATAAAAGCTGGGTTAATGGCAACTATAGCACCAACTATTGGTCCCACTCTTGGAGGGTGGATTACTGAAAGTTTTAGTTGGCAATGGCTTTTTCTTCTTAATATACCTTTTGGATTATTTGTTGCTTTCCACGTATACAAAAAATTTAGAGCAGATAAACCACAACTTCATCAGTTAAAACAGTTTGACTATGTGGGATTTATTTTACTAGTTTTTTCACTTGCGTCTTTGGAGTATATTCTTAAAGAGGGTAATAAAGTTCAATGGTTTGATTCAAACAAAATCATTTTCCTAACAACTTTTTGCCTAACCTGTTTTATAATACTAATCTTTTATGAAATCAGACATAAGCATCCATTAATTAAAATTTCAGCCTTTGCTAACAGAAACTTTACTATCTCATGTTTTACAAGCTTCGCAATCGGTGTGGCATTATATGGTATAACTTATATTTATCCAGTTATTCTTAGCACTATACGTAATATGAGTTCTATAGAAATTGGTATAGTGATGTTTATTACTGGAGCTTCCCAACTATTTTCAGGGCCAATTGCAGGTATACTTGAAAAAAGAATAGATCCACGTTTAATGCTTGGGATTGGTTTTTTAGTATTTGGGAGTGGTTTAGTTATCAATAGCTTTATGACACGCGATGTTTCATTCAATGAGTTATTAATTCCTCAAATACTAAGAGGCTCTGTAGTGATGTTCTGCTTTTTACCAACCACTAAAATTGCTTTTAGCACTTTAAAAAAAAGTGAAATTGCTGATGCTAGCGGTTTATATAACTTGATGCGTAATCTTGGTGGTGCTATAGGTATCGCTTTCATAAATTATTTTGTTACTGTAAGAGCTAAATATCATGAAGTTTTAACATTATCAAATCTTGACGAGATTAAGTCTCAGCAAATGATTTCTATGCCTGACATTTATTACAATAATCTTGGTGAAGAAAATTCTGTAGCAATATTTGATACTATTCAAAAAGAAATAATGATTCGTTCTTATAATGATCTACTTTTCTTTCTCGGCTGTTATTTGATTTTCTGTTGCGTATTGATTGTAGCTATAAAAAAAGCAAAAAGCTAAATTCTTTTATTTCATCATAAGCGTACTAACATATAACAATTATACTAATTACTTTAGTTTAATGAAAACTCATAATGATGAAATGCTGAGGTTAAATCACATACCTTTACAACGAAGCTTAGTGTATATTTAGAGCTGAAAAACTAACTATATAGTTGTAGATAATTCTTATTTCTTCTTCAAATATGGCTTTAAATATTCACCAGTAATACTTTCTTTTACCTGAACAATATCTTCAGGTGTACCACAAGCAACTATTCTTCCACCTTTATCTCCTCCGCCAGGACCAACATCAATTACATAGTCTGCGGTTTTGATAACATCCATATTATGTTCAATTACTATTGCTGTATTGCCAAGTTCGACAAGCTTATGCAATACTTTAAGTAATTTATTTATGTCATCAGAATGTAACCCTGTAGTTGGCTCATCAAAAATATATAAAGTTTTACCGGTTGAGCGTCTAGCTAATTCTTTAGCAAGTTTTACTCTTTGAGCTTCACCACCTGAAAGTGTAGTTGCAGATTGACCTATCTTAATATAACCAAGACCTACATCCATCAAAGCATCCATTTTTTCTTTGATTATTGGTACTTTATCAAAAAAGCTCAACGCGTCCTCAACTGTCATTTCAAGAACATCAGCTATAGATTTGTCTTTATATTTTATTTCTAAAGTTTCACGATTATATCTTTTTCCTTTACATTCTTCACATACTACGTAGACGTCGGGTAAGAAATGCATTTCTATTTTAATTAAACCATCACCTTGACATGTTTCACATCTTCCACCCTTTACATTAAAGGAAAAGCGCCCTACTTTATAACCTCTGGCCTTGGCTTCTGGTAAATTCGTAAACCAATCACGGATAGGACTGAACACGCCGGTATAGGTCGCTGGGTTAGATCTTGGTGTTCTACCAATAGGAGATTGATCTATATCTATAATTTTATCAAGATATTCAAGACCAGAAATAGTATCATATTTTCCAGGAATAACGGTAGTTTGCTCAAGTTTTTTTATTGCAGCTTTATATAGAGTATGAATAATGAGAGTAGATTTACCACCGCCAGAAACACCTGTAATACAAGTGAATGTACCAAGTGGAATTTTGATTTTTACATTCTGTAGATTGTTAGAGCATGCGCCTGTTAGTTGAATAAAACGACCATTTTGGCCAGAACGTCTTTTACTTGGAATTGCTATGAACTTGGTGCCTTTTAAATATTGTCCTGTGATACTTTCTGTACAATTCATTACTTCTTTAGGAGTTCCACTAGCTATAACTTCTCCGCCATGCACACCTGCGCCAGGACCAATATCAATAAGATAATCTGCAGTCATCATAGTCTCTTCATCATGTTCTACTACAATTACTGTATTTCCTATGTCGCGCAAATTCTTTAAAGTAGTAATTAATCTTTTATTATCTGATTGATGTAAACCTATGGATGGTTCATCTAAAACATATAATACTCCGGTTAAGCCTGAGCCTATTTGTGAAGCAAGTCTAATTCTTTGGCTTTCTCCGCCAGATAATGTGCCAGAATTACGTGATAAAGTAAGATAATCAAGACCAACATTTTTTAAAAAGCCTATCCTTTCTTTGAGTTCTTTAATAACTCTTTCTGCAATTTTATTCTGAGTAACATCTAGTTTATCAGGTAAAGCATAGAACCATTCAAACACATCTGAAATTGTAAAGTTGGAAACTTCTCCAATATGTATTCCTGCAATTTTTACGCATAAAGATTCGGGTTTTAATCTATAACCACCGCAACTACTACAATGACGAGTTGATTGGAATTTTTCCATATCATCTTTTGCCCAGTAATCATCTGCGTTATGATATCTTTTATGCAAATCTGGAATTATGCCCTCAAAAGGCTTTTTTATTACTTGTGATTTCATTCCATCATTTAAGGATAATTCTATTTCTTCATCACCTGATCCATATAAAATTACTTTTTGAACATTTTCTGGCAATTTATCAAAACTTACATCTAAGCTAAATTTATAATGTGCACTTAAACTATGTAAAATTTGAGTTTGATATCTTGATTTAAGAATTTCCCACGGAGCTATAGCGCCCTGATTAAGTGACAAGCTCCTATTAGGAACTATTAGGGATTCATTAAAATAATGTTCGATTCCTATTCCTTCGCAAACTTGGCATGCTCCAAAAGGGCTATTAAAAGAGAATATACGTGGTTCAATTTCATCTAGTTGAAATCCTGAAATTGGACAAGCGTATTTTTCTGAAAAAACCATAATCTTTTCTGAATCTAGAATTTCTACATTAATGATTCCATTACCATGTTTTAGAGCAATTTCTATACTATCAGCTAATCTATTATTAAGTTCATCATTTATTGATAGGCGATCAACAACTAATTCAATAGTATGCTTTTTGTTTTTGTCTATAGCTGGTAGATCATCCAGTTCATATATAATGTTATCAATTTTTACTCTTTGAAATCCTTGTTTTTTGAGTTGCATCAATTCTTTACGATGTTCTCCTTTATCGCCTTTAACAATAGGTGCTAGAATGTAAATTTTAGTATTTTTTGGTAAAGCAGATATTGCATCAACCATTTGCGATACAGTTTGACTTTGGATAGGTAAACCTGTTGCAGGAGAGTAGGGTATACCAATTCTCGCAAATAATAATCTTAGATAATCATAAATTTCAGTGATTGTTCCTACAGTTGACCTAGGGTTTTTTGAGGTAGTTTTTTGATCAATAGCAATAGCAGGAGATAGCCCACTAATATACTCTACGTTTGGCTTATTTTGTAATTGGAGAAATTGTCTAGCATAGGCTGAAAGGCTTTCTACGTATCTTCGCTGTCCTTCAGCATAGATGGTGTCAAATGCTAAAGAAGATTTACCGGATCCACTTAATCCAGTGATGACTATTAGTTTATTTTTTGGTATTTCAACATTAATATTTTTAAGATTATGCTCTTTTGCACCTCTAACTTCTATTTTATCATTGTTCATAATCTTACTA
The DNA here is from genome assembly GCA_964515755.1 of uncultured Rickettsia sp. Taxonomy (GTDB): domain Bacteria; phylum Pseudomonadota; class Alphaproteobacteria; order Rickettsiales; family JABSSG01; genus JAGVLN01. The sequence goes on from CAZEVK010000016.1 coordinate 32,407, forward strand.
TACAAATATTTTGATTTACATCTCTTGCGCATATTATATTGTGTTATGAGTAATATAAAAGGTTTTTTTAAATATTAAGTTAAATGAGGTCAAAATGGCTGGTAGTGTAAACAAAGTAATACTTGTTGGTAACGTTGGTAAGGATCCTGAAATCAGAACTACTCAAGATGGTAAAGAAATTGCTAATCTTATTCTTGCTACATCTGAAACCTGGAAAGATAGAGCTACAGGCGAAAAAAGAGAAAAAACCGAATGGCATCGAATAGTAATATTTTCGGAAGGTTTAGTTAGTATTGTTAAAAATTATGTTAAAAAGGGTGCGAAGTTATTTGTTGAGGGAAGCTTACAAACTCGCAAATGGACTGATAATGCTGGTGCTGAACGTTTTACAACAGAAATTGTTTTACAGGGTTATTCAAGCAGCTTAACCATGTTAGACAGTAAAGGTGGAGGGTCAGAAAATTTTTCTTTTTCTAATGATGCTGCTAAATCTAAGGAAAAAGAATCAGCTGATAATTTCTTAATGGATGATCTTGATGACGAAATTCCATTCTGAGCGGTCTGAAAGACGTTCGATAACTAACAGGTGAAAGTCCTGTTGTAGCAAT
>CAZEVK010000017.1:0-32848 GCA_964515755.1 uncultured Rickettsia sp.
AATGGTTAAATTATAAATGTCACTGGGTTATCGATGCGGATATCAAATCATATTTAGAACATAAATAGTTAAATTTACTTCAGGAAGTGCTAATTTCATTGCAGCATGAACTGCCATATATGAAGAACTTGCACATAATACAGCAAATAAAAAGCCATTGCCAGTATCCAATCCTATCATTTTTGAGTATAAAAAGATGCATGCATTTTTAGAATATTAAATAGCTATTGCTCATTTCAAAACCCAGATGAGCAAATATCTTAACACGTTACTTCTCTTACTGACATTACTAATGAAATGGTAAAAAGACATATTATTGATACTAACCGTGTAGAAGAAATAATAAAATCTAATCATAGCCTTTTCTATTAATTATCTTGATCTTATTCACTCTTTTTATTTAATTAAGTTACTTTTTCAGAAGTTGCTTAACTATGTACGATCATTCCAAGGGTAAGTTCACAGTTTTCATTTATTGTATTCTTTATATTAGGTAAGGTAAGAGTTGTAAAGAATTTAGTTGCCTGCACGCTCTAAACTATTAATAATATGTTCTGCAAGCATTTCTGAAGCTTTGGATAAATCATTACGTTTCATGAGTGCTATTTCAGCATCGACAAGTTCTGGCAGTTTACGGATTGGATGGATACCTGCTGGTAGCATGTTAGCTGGTAGCACAGTGATGCCAAGTCCTGCTTTTACGGCAGCAATATTACCTGCAAGGCTCGGACTAGTGTAGGATATACGCCACGGCTTTTTAAACTTATCTAGAGCTGCAATCGCACGTGCACGGTAAATGCAGGGCTCAGGAGATAATACTAACGAAAGCGGTTCCTCAATTTTGTGGCGATCGGAAGCAACCCAAACTAGAGGCTCACGCCATACTTTTGTACCACCCTTTGCAGCCTTGGAGTCGCGTTTTACTAATATCACATCATAATTGCCATTTCGGAAACCATCGATCAGATTAAGTGTGAGATCGCAAGATACATTAAGCTGAACACGCGGATGGTATTGTCGAAAAGATTCCAATACATCTGGCAAATAATGCGTAGCAAAATCCTCTGGTGTACCAAGTCTTATTTCACCTTCAACATCTGGTTCTTTAAGGCAGCTATAAGCTTCCCACTGCAACTCAATAATGCGTTTGGCATAGCCTAAGAAAAGTTCACCTTGTTGCGTGAGTTTTACTAGACGAGCCGACCGTTCAAAAAGCTGACAGCCCAAACCTTCTTCTAATTTTTTAATTTGTAAGCTGAGTGCGGATTGAGTACGTCCAACTACATCCGCAGCGTGGCTAAATGTTCCAGTTTCTGCGATAGAGATAAAACTCTTTAGCAACAGTGTATTAAGGTGAAATGGCATGTCTCCCAACTATGAGTATATATCATAATACATATAAGAACTATCAATTTTTAATATAGAATGTTTTCTTGTAAATTAAAAATAAAAATAATAAAACAAAAGCAATTATGGAATTCCTACATTTAATCTCACAAAACTTACTTTCTCCAACCATTCTTTTTTTTATACTAGGCATCACCGCGGGGTTACTAAAATCTGATCTAGAAGTTCCAGAAAGTATTAGCCGCTATCTTTCAATCTACTTAATGATGGCGATTGGCTTCAAAGGTGGCGTAGCAATTGCCAATACACATGATCTAAATAGCGAAGTAATTGCTGCAATAAGTGCGGGACTTGTTATTAGTTTTTTGCAACCATTTCTGGGGTACAGAATACTAAAAATTACCACGCGCCTTGATAGCCCAACGGCAGCAGCTGTTGCCGCGCATTATGGCTCAGTAAGTATGGTAACATTCGTTACTGCCACCTTATTTCTAAAAACCAACGAGGTAGTATATGCTGGTTACGTCGTGGCCATTCTCGCACTTATGGAAGCACCAGCAATTCTTTCTGGCCTGTTTATTGCCCATCGTGCAGTGCCAGAAACTAAACATTGTAGTGAAGAAAAAAAGCTGAGCCGCGAAATATTTACCAATGGTGCTATTCTACTACTCTCTGGCACATTTCTTATTGGTTGGATTACTGGACAATCAGGTATGGATAAGGTAGAAGGTTTTTTAAGCACTCCTTTCCAAGGCGTGCTATGTTTGTTCTTGCTCGATATGGGATTGCTGGTTGCAAAAAATCTACATCATCTCCGCAGTTTTACATGGCTGTTAGCACTATTCGGGATCTATATGCCACTGATAGGAGCAAGTATCGGCTTATTCACTAGCAGGATTATTGGACTGGATGTAGGAACTGGTACATTATTCATTGTGATATGCGCAAGTGCATCATATATTGCAGTACCAGCCGCCATGCGTCTTGTGCTACCCGAAGCAAAATCAGCGATTTATGTACCTATGAGTCTTGCCATTACTTTCCCTTTCAACGTTACGGTCGGTATACCTCTATATTTCGCGTTAGCCTGCAAGATCCTTTCTTAATTATCAACCAAAAGCTTCTATGAAAGAAAAAATTATAAAAACTATAGTATTAACAACCAAGCACCGCAAAGAAGATGCTATTGCGCCACCATTTCTCGAGTATTTAGGAGCCAGACTGTACCTGAGATTGATACTGATAAGCTTGGTACATTCTCAGGAGAAATAGAACGTAAAGATAGTGCCCTAGAAACAGCTATTAAGAAAGCGCCCTTTGGTATGGAATATACTATGATGCCTTATGATTTGGCGAGTGAGGGAAGTTTCGGTCTGCATCCATTTATTCCATTCTTGCCCTGTGACAATGAATTGCTGGTCTATATTGATGATGAACTCGGATTTAAGCTGTATGAAGTTCAGATTTCAGAAGAAACGAACTATGGTCATGCTTGTGTGGAAACGGAAGAGCAAGCGCGTAAATTTTTAGAGACCGCAAAGTTCCCTAGTCACGGCGTCATTATAAGGCCAAATAATTGTTTGGATAACGATTATATTTATAAGAAAATTTCTACGGATTTTGATTTTTTATGGGCCTTTAACATGACTAAAGCTGACTCTCCAGATGGAAAAGTATGGTTGGAAACAAACATGCGCAGAGAAAGGTTTAAAATGCAAGTATTGCGATCAACCCACAGAAATGATCTCACATGAAATATATGGTTGTGTTTTATGCGCTCATACCGAAAAGTTACCTCGTGCCGATGGTTTAAAAGCAGCACAGCAGATGTACTGCGGCTTGTGTACCCAAAGCAAAAAATATGCTTTATTGGCATTGTTAATTGAATATAGTTAAGGTGTAATGACTTGAGGTATTAAGATATATTGAGGAGGTGTAGGCATGAATTGCCCTAAGTGTAAAAGCGTAAGTTACAATAAAGATAGAATAATATTAGGAAGACAGAGATATTGTTATAAGGAATGTGATTAGCAAGGAAAAGATATTAGTCTAAAAAGGATGGCTTTAGAGATGTATCTAGAAGGATTGGATTTTAGATCTATTGGACGTTTATTAAGAGTTAGTCATGTTGCTGTATATAAGTAAGTGGATTAAGAAGTTTGGTGAGGTATTGGAAGAAATAAGAAGCAACAGAACGATAGAGGTAGTAGAGATGGATGAGATGCACAGCTTATATTGGTTCAAAAAACTACTGTTGGATCTGGATTGCTGTTGATCGTTATGAAAGGAACTTTATCAACAGCGTACTTGGCTCACGAAGTGCAGACACTGGAAAAAAGTTATGGGACAAAATCAAAGTAGTAACGGTTGGACGTGTTATGACAGATCATTGAAAAGCTTATAAAAAGTTCGTACCATCTGCTCAACATGTAAAATCCAAAGCAGAGACATTCACTGTTGAAGGTTATAACAGTTTATTTCGTCATTTTTTAGCAAGGCTATGTAGAAAAAGTAAGTGCTATAGCAAAAGCAGTGTTATTTTTCAATGTTCTGTCAATTTGTTTATAGCAAAAAGAAATAACACTATATCTATATTTGATTAATAATGCCAAATTTTGCTACACTTGCAGTATTTTTTGTTTAATAGTTATTTTATTAAACTTACTATTTTAAAATACAACCAATAAGGTAATTGGCTAACTAATTTGAGCAAGTTAGCAAAAATAAAAGGAAACCTTGATTCAAATTTATTGCTTTTCATAATCTTAACTATATTTTTAGCTGCTTCCTCAGGTGAGATAATAAAAGGCATTTTAAAATTATTTTTATCGGTTAGTCTTGTTTTAACAAATCCAGGATTGATCACTTGAATTTTAATGCCGTATTTAGGTAAATCACATTTGAGATTTTCAGCAAAATTTATTATACCTGCTTTGCTAGCACTATAACCAATAGCATTAGGTAATCCTCTATATCCTGCCACACTGCCAATTAAAACAATATGTCCTGACCTGTTAGCAATAAATTCAGGAGCTAAAATACTTATCACTCTGATTGCACCAGTTAGGTTAATATCAATCATTTTTTCCACTGCTGCCATATTTATTTTGGTGGCTGACATTGGCTCGTAAAAGCCAGCTAGGTAGATTAAGCAATCAACTCTAATATTATTATTTTTAAAAATGGCTAAAGAATCTTTAATCGACTTAGCATTACTAACGTCTAAATAAGTTACTAAACTATTTTTAATTGTGCTGGAAAGCTCATGCAAGCTTTCTTGGTTGCGAGCTGAAAGAATAAGATAATTATTATTATCAAGGCTTAATTCTTTGGCTAAAGCCTTCCCAATTCCTTCACTCGCTCCAATAAGCCAAATATTTTTCATTATTTTATCTTTTTCATAAATAATACAATTTCACCTACTTTAAAGCCAAATTTTTTCATTGCAGTCCGATTTAGGATTAAATCATTTTCTACCAAATACATCCAATCATCCATTTTGAGGTTAATGACGTAATTTTTGTATGGTACTTGTAGAATATAATTTATATTAACAGCACTTCCATTTTGTCTGCCTTGTGCTTCTCCCATAACATCATGAGCTTTGCCTATAAAAATTTGACTATCTTGAAAAACTATATCCCAGGTACGTTTATTTTTTTCTCCGTCATCAAACTCAAACCACTCTTGCAATTGTCCTTCTTTATTATTCCAAGTGCCTTTAATTACAACCTTAAAACTTCGAATTTGCCTTCCACTGTAATCAAAAATCGCTCCCCATCCTTCAATATTCCCACTAAAAAAACTTTTTAAATCTACTGTATGTTTTTTGTGACTGTAGTATTCAATATTATTGCTAGAACAACCTGGTATTATAAAAGAAAAGAATATAACTAAAAGTGTTTTAATTTTCTTCATACTAAACCTTTACCTTTTGTGTTTTCAATAAAATTGTTAATGCTATTGATATGACTTTTACTATCAATGGTATTATAGCATAGAAAAATCTCATGTTACTTACATAATAAATATTTTTTTCATTTGATATTAATGGCAAAAATATTCCGGCCGCTAGAGCTAAACTAATTTTACTACAGGAGCCCAAGATTGAGAAAAATACATTACCATTTTGCTGGTTATTTTTTAGCATTTCGGCTGCCATTGCTGTTAATAATACCATTTCTCCTCCTAAACCAAAGCCAGATATAATACAGACTAAATAAAATAGCTCTTTATTGGTGGAATCGATAAAATAAGTAATTGAAAATCCTATTAGAGAAATAATCATTAATATTATTAAAGAATTGATTTTATTTGAGCTTTTGAAAATAAAAGAAAATGAAGAGGCGCATAATGCAGCAGAAAGCAAATAGATTATTAGAAAAGTAGCTTGTAAATCTTTGGCCAAAAGTACCTTATCTACATAAAATGCAAATAAGTTAGAGGTGATTGCCAAAGGAATTGAATTAATAAAAAACAATATAATTAATAGCCGTAGTGACTTATTATTATAAATATAACTTAATGAACGAAACGGAATGGCAAAGTTATTTTTTAAATTCGGTTTATAATTTTTAGATAGATCAGGTAAAGCGAAAAGTGCGATAATAATTAAAATAAAAAAAATTATTCCATAAATGATAAATGCCTGACTATAGTTACCAAGCATTGCGAATAGAATGAATGGTAAGATAGATGCAAGGATCATTCCAAAAAAGCTAAATAATTCACGAAAAGATGATAGCTTTAGAATCAATGAAGAACTTTTAACTAATTTAACGCCCAAATTATAATAGTTAATAAAAATCAGACCAAAAAATAAATACACCATGCTGGTACAAGCTATAAACCAATAGAGAGTAAATTGCTGCGATTGGAATTTAGGCAAATTGAAAAAAGCATTGTAGAATAAAGCTAAGCTTAGACCAAAAATTATCAAATATTTTTTCTGAGTGAAAGCAAAGCGTTCTGATAAAATTCCTAGTATTGGGTCAATTATGGCATCAAAAATTCTTAAAATAAGCAAAGATGTTCCGATAGCAGCGAGTGACAGCCCATAATTATCATGATAAAATTTAGGTATGTGAATATAAAGCGGCAGTCCTAAAAAAGATAAACATAGAGACAAAAAACCATATTTTATCAAATATAAATTGTTATATTTTTCTTTAAATTTAGTCATTAAATATTTCTGCTTGTATAACATTGGTTCTGCCGCTTAGGAAGCCAGCAATAGAAATGCTCAAATAAAAATCCCAAGCTCTCAAAAATTTTTCTGAATAATTAAGAGCTAATAATTTGTCTTTTTGATTTTTTATATTATCTTGCCACTTTCTTAGTGTCCAAGCATAGTCATGCCCAAATTCAAATATCTCATTAACACGAAGCTTTGCTTTATTAATACTAGCACAAAGTTTGCTCTTTGAGGGCAACATTCCACCTGGAAAGACATGATGCCTTATGTAATCGCTATTTTTTCTGTATTGGGCAAAAAACTCATCATCAATAGTGATTGTTTGAATCATTGCTTTACCAGAACTAAGTAAAGATTTTTTAATTTGATTAAAATAGGTTTGCCAATATTTTTCTCCAACCGCTTCAAACATCTCTATTGAAACTATTCTATCATATTTTCCTTTAACATCTCGATAATCTTGCAACAAAATATTTGCCTTGTTGCCAATTCTATTTTTTGCAAAATCATACTGACTATTAGAGATAGTAATGCCAGTAACATCCGCGTCAAAGCTTGAAGCTTCATGAGCAAAACCACCCCATCCACAACCTATTTCTAAAGTATTTTTTCCTCGTAGATCAAGCTTGTTTATAATTCTATGATATTTATTAAGCTGAGCTTGGTGTAAGCTATCCTGTTCGCTATTTCTTATTGCTGAAGAGTAAGTCATGCTTGAATCAAGCCATATTTGATAAAAATTATTACTTATGTCGTAATGAGCTAAAATATTCTTTTTGCTCCCACGCTTGGTATTTAATCTAACTAAATGATTATAAAAATAAAAAACTATACGATTAAAAAAATTACCATCCACATGTTGTTTCATTTTATTTATGTTAAGACAACAATAGGTTAAAAAATTTGCTACATCTGAACTTTCCCAAAAACCTAAATAATAAGCCTCACCAAGTCCTATATCTCCTCTTTTAGCAATTAAATCCATTACCTGCCAATTTTTTATAGTCAAATCACATTTAACTTGTTTTTTATCGCCGCTAAAGAATATCTGCTCACCCTCTGGTATGTTAATAGTTAATTCACCTATATCAGCTTTTTCAAATATTTTACTCAAATTATAGATGTTTTTTACGCTCATAATCACTTTTATGTTATATCAATTTTTGATTTTGCAGGTTTTTTTATATATGAAACTTTTTTCATCCACAACCAAAAAGCATGATAGTGAATTAGAAATATAACTTTAATTACAGATACAGAATAAGTAAAAAAATTTTTTAATAGATTTCTATCATTTAAAAGGATGTTTTTACCCTTAATTAAAGTAGTAATCAAAGGTTTTTGGTCTTTATAATAGTCAATGTTTATATTGGTATAATTCTTATTGATAGAAAACTGGAATTCGTATTCACCTTCAATTTTACAAAAGGGAGAAACATGAAAAACTTTTTTATGGCTAAAAAACTCTCCAGGCTCTATTGCTTTAAGATTTTCGTTAAAACATAAATATACATGTCTCTCCCCAAAGGTGTTATTTACTTCAGCAAGTACAGAAAGTACGTTATCTTTTTGATCTAATGGATCTTTTTCTTTTACGTTTTTGACTCTCTTGTAATCAGCATAATCTTTTTGATTTTATTATGATCCAAGTTAAAATCCTTGAGTATATCCAAAATATACTGCTTTGGATCTTTTACTTTATTAAAACCATAATTATCCCAATCCAAACTAAAAAAATTGAATTTATTTATTGAAAATAATTTCATTTTTTTTAAGCTATCTTGCTCTGACAAATTTATTATTAAGTAAAATACTTTATGTGAGAAATCATATTCTATCGGGGTGTGTCTTTTATGGTAAACTAAAGCTTACAAAATAGCTGAGTTCATTTTGATTTATCCATCTTATCTAAAATATTTACTGCGCTTGCTATTCCATCTTCATGAAAGCCATAGCACAAATATGCACCACAAAACCAAGCATAATTCGACCCTTGCAATTTCTCAAGCTCTTGACTAGCAATTATAGAATTATTATTATAAATAGGGTGATAAAATTCATAAACATCAAATAACTTGTCTTCAGCAATTTTCTCTATCGGATTAAGCGTTACAAATAAAGGAAATTTTTGTTCAATATGTTGCAATTTATTCATCCAATATGTAACAGAAACATTATGTTTTTCTATATTTTTTTCATATAGATAATTCCAACTGCTCCAACATTTATTTAATCTTGGCATTTGATTTGTATCAGCATGAGTATAGGCAATATTTTTTTGTCTTGAAAATTTTGCTAAAATATTTTTTTCATCTAAAGTTGGATCTGTTAAAATTTTGAGTATTTCTTCCGGATGAATAGCAAAAATTACTTGATCGAAAGAATCAGCAATTTTACCTGCACAAGAAATTTTAACAATACTATTTTTTCTTGAAATTGACTCAATTTTAGCGTTTCTTATAATTTTTCCTTTTTTATTAATCTCAAATTCAAGAATTTTTACATAACTTATACTTTTATCTTTTAGTGTATACCATTGTGGTCTGTTCATAATATTAAGCAGGCCATGGTTTTCAAAAAATTTTACAAATGTTGCAGCCGGAAAATCTAGCATTACTTTTAAGGAACAACTCCATATAGCTCCACCCATCGGCAATATATAGTAGTTTTTAAACCAATCGCCCAGCCTCATCTCATAAATTAACTCTCTTAATGTTATCAAAGGATAGTTTTTTACCATTGAAACAGCATTGCTATTAAATTTTACTATGTCGTAAATTCCTTTTAACATTGAAAAGTTAAAAATATTTTTACGTTGAGCAAATAAACTATCTAGAGAAGTTCCAGACCATTCAAGCTGCCCTTGATTTGCTGAAATTGAGAAAGACATCTCCGTTTTAGATAACGCTATGTTAAGGTCGGTAAATAGTTTAATTAATAATGGATAAGTCCGATCGTTCAATACTATAAACCCAGTATCAACATCAAAATCATTATTTATTTTAATTGTTCTGCTATGCCCTCCTAATCGGCTGTCTTTTTCAAAAAGAGTTATGTCCCACGTGTCTTTTAGGTAGTATGCAGCACTTAACCCTGAAATTCCTGATCCTATAATTGCTATTCTTTTTCTTATACTCATAATGTAATTTCTGTTTGAAAGATAATCTTTAACAATTGTTACTAGGGTTAGATTTCATTTATCATGCAAAGTATTTTCAACTGCTTTTACAAGGCTAGGAGAATATGGATTAGTTGTAGAATTAAAATAATCAATTAATTTACCATTTCTATTCACCAAATATTTGTGAAAATTCCATTTAGGTGCAGTGCCAAAACCAAGCTCAGATTTTGCCCATTTATAGAACTGATGGGCATTACTGCCACTAATAGTCTCTTTAGACATCATTGGAAAGCTTACTCCATAATTTAATTTGCAGAAATTAGCTATTTCCTTACTATTACCAGGTTCCTGTCCGCCAAAGTCATTGCTAGGGATGCCTATATTACTCCAGTCCTCTATCTTTGTATTTATTGTAAATGCTTTCAAGGTCTTTATATTGCTTTGTAAAGCCACAATGTGATGCTGTATTAACAATCAGAATTACTTTTCCTTTAAACTGCTCTATGGAAATTGGCATTTTATATAAAAGTGCCTTGAAAGAAAGATCATAAGCGGTTTTATGGTTATTATCAGCAGCATGTGATAATCCTGAATAAAATATAGATAAATCACTACTAAGGAGTCTTTTTAACAATTTTTAACCTTTTATTTTAGGAGTTACCCTTGACAACCCACCATCAACACCTAAAACTTGCCCAGTAATCCAGTTATTGTCAGGATTAAGAAAAAATACAATTGCTCGAGCTATATCCTCTGGTTTACCTAAACGTCCCAGTGCATGCACAGACTCAGAAAATTTACGAGCATTTTGACTACCAGTAATAGCAGAGGTTAGGGATGTTTCAACAAGCCCAGGAGCAACCGCATTGAAACGTAAATTCATTGATGCATAAGTTGCTGCTGCGGATAATGTTAAGCCAATAATTCCGGCTTTAGCGGCAGCAATAGCCTCATGATTAGCTAATCCTATCATCGCTACAGCAGATGAAATTAGCACCACAGAACCACCTTTATTCATGTTTTTTCCTGCTGCACGGACTGTTCCAAATGCTGTATTAAGTGATGATTCAATCACTTTATGATATTCTTCTTTAGTAGTTAGATGAGCGGGTTTTAGTAGCAACGAACCGCTACAATTTACGACACCAGCGATCTCGCCTACCTGTTTAAATATTTCATCTATTGCATCAAAATCATTCGCGTCTAAAATCGCGTCTGGGATGATTTTATTTCTATCACGTGCCGTAGTAAAAACAGTATGACCAGCCTCTTTTAATAGATTTACTGTTGCATTGCCTATCCCGCTACTTGCAGCGATCACTAAAAAATGTGCCACAGTTATTTTCTCCTTTTTATTTAAAATTTATATAATGAAAATAGATTATTGTATATATTTTTTCCTGGAGTTTATTTTCTTAGCCAAAGTTTTATTCGTGCTCACTAATTACTGATTTTCTTTTAAATGTTTAGCTCTACCTATTGCCGATATTATAGAGTAAGGTATTTTTATCAATAAAAGCATTCTTGATAAAGAGTCTATCAGACTAGTTAACTTGTTTGCTGAGATAACATTTTAACCTATGATGTTTAAGAAATGACTTTCTTCTTTCATTTCGGCAGCAGTTAGAACAATATTTTACTTCATCCCATACTTTTTTCCATTTCTTTCTCGAACTAAATGATTGCTTGCAAACTTGACAAATTTTTATTGGTAGATCAGGTTTTTCATTACAAAAGACTGTTTAAGAAATGTTTACTGTCATCACTTATTTCCTGTTTTTTATCTTCGTCCATTCGATCGTAAGTTTTGTACATCATGCTAATTCGATGATTAGATTCAAGTTTTTTTCGATTCTTAACTAAAAAATTCCAATATAAATAATTAAAGGAACAAGCATTGGATCCATTCTTCTTTGTAACATTATAACTACAATTTTTGCAATAATTGGACATCTTGTTGATGTAACTCCCACCTGCTGCATATGGCTTGCTTGCTAAATATCCTCCATCTGCAAAAAGTATCATTCCAGACACATTGGGTAGCTCGACCCATTCATAAGCATCAGCATAAACGATTAAAACCCATTCATTCACTTGTCTAGGATCAACACCTACCAAAAGTGCAAAATTTCCTAATACCATTAGACGTTGAATATGGTGAGCATAAGCATTTTTCTTAGTTTCCAATATGCATTGACTTAGACAGTTCATTTTGGTATCTGCAGTCCAATAAAGTTCAGGTAGATTAAGTTTGGCTTAGAAAAAGTTCTCATTAGCGTAACCTGGCATTTTAAGCCAGTAAATCCCACGCACATATTCTCGCCAACCAAGTATCTGACGGATAAAACCCTCTGCCGAGTTAAGAGAGCATTTGCTCTGGTTATAGGCTATCTCTGCGGCCTTTACACATTCTATAGGCAACAATAAACCACAATTTAAGTAAAAACTAATATGTGAGTGATACATCCATGGCTGACCTTGAATCATTGCATCCTGGTAATCTCCAAAATGACTCAGGCGTTTTTCAATAAAAAGCTGTAAAGCATTAACTGCCTGATCACGGGTGACAGGCAAAGTAAAATGGTTCCAGATCGCCAAAGTGATCATGAAAACGTTTAGCAATAAGTTCAATTACTTCAGTTGTTATACCATCTACTTCATTGAAATAAGGTTTTGGGATATTGAGTTCATCTTTGGGAAACTTTCTATTGTCATTATCATAATTCCACTGACCACCAACTGGCTCATCATTATCCATCAGAATTGAGTATTTCTTTCTCATTTCACGATAAAAATACTCCATACGTAATTGCTTACGCCCCTTGGCCCAATCAGAAAATTCTTCCAAAGCACATAAAAAACGATCATCGGATCTGATATCCATTTGTACACCAAAATCTCCTTGCCATTTTTGTATATCGGCAAAAACCCTATATTCTCCAGGCTTTGTAACTACAATACAATCAATTTTGTGCTTTTTTAAAATGCGATCAATTTCACCACGAAAGGAACCGCTATTAAGGGGGTCATCAAGTTTTGTGTATTCAACTTTGTATCCCTCTTGTTTCAATTCTTCTGCAAAATGACGCATTGCAGAAAATAAAAAAGCAATTTTTTTCTTGTGGTGTTTGACATAAGTTGCCTCATCCCAAAGTTCACACATAAAAACAGTGTCTTCAGATGTATTATATCCTTTTAGACTTGAGATACTATGCGATAGCTGATCACATAATATAAGGCGTAATGTGCTCATGAAGCCTCCTGCTTTAGAGATTGAAATGCTTTAAGTATAGCATAACTTGAAATTTTAAATTTAGGCTATTTATCATTTTCATTTCTTTAAATTAAGCTCTTGACCAATTTTATTTGCTAATTCATATCCACTAGTAAAAGCTGGTTCAACCCTACCTTGAATAAGCCAGTCACCACATACACCGATATTCTCATTTTGATCAATTAAATACGTTTCACCCATCTGTTTTTGAATGTTAGCATAGCGCCAACTATGTAGAGCTATGTGATCAGCTTTGCATACATCATGTCCAATGATCTCGCTAGTTTGTTGACATAAATACTCCATTACCTGGTTTCGATCATCAACTATGTGTTCATCTGACCATTTGTTAGTAGAATGTACTAATAGGCAGAATGCTTGATCTCTGGGCGGCTTTGAACTATTAACAGAAATCCAGCTAATATCCTCACCGCGCACAAGTGCAGCATCGAAATCAATCGCTAAGGAATTTTGAAAACCAAACATCAATGAAAAGCAACTTTTCATCTTCGCTAAACTTACTTTTGAATATAATGGCAATGAAGAGGGTATAAGATTTAAGGCGAACAATTGAAATAACCCAATCAAATTCTCCTAGAGCATCCCCCTGGTCATTTTCCAAAATCCATTTATAGTTTTGTTTTCTAATATATTTTATACATGTAACTAACTTTACTTGTATATCTTGGCTTAAGTATTTTGCTATGGCATTCATATTTGGAACACCTACATAATGATTGTAATCTTTGCCCCATTGTCTTTTTTTTGTAATTTTTCTGTTTTCAATTTCAACAAAACGTGCATTCCAAAGTCCAATCAGACCTTTTTTAATCATAGGGTTTATAAACTTTCTGAATTCATCGGTTCTAGCTTTAAAAATTGTGCACCATGGTCGAAAGAATAAGGATAGGCATGTCTTGTAGACATTCTTCCACTAACACCACGTGATTTCTCAAAGATGGTGATATCTGCATAATCCTTTAGTATATTTGCAGCCGTTAACCCTGATAAGCCTGCTTCAATGATTGCAATATTTGTCATGCATAAATCCCTGAAATAATAACCTTTAAACAACTTTGTTGCATAAATAAATATGAACTGTCAATAGGAAAATATTTGCAACAGTCTGCAGAAGGTTAGAGGTGGTCCTATTTTATTGGACAGATTAGCAGCACAGTTAAGGATAAATTCTATGTTAAATTAAACTGCTAATATTTCTTTGTTTTTATAATATACCTCATCTGGCGTCTGTCCATTAAAAGTTGAATGTGGTCCGTTTTGATTATAAAATTCAATCCACTCTTCAATTGCGCATTTGGCTTGTAAACCATCTTCAAACTCTTGCAAGTAAACACACTCGTATTTTAAAGACCTCCATAATCTTTCGATAAAAATAACATCCATCCATCTGCCTTTACCATCCATAGATATTCTGATATTATGTTTTTTGAGTAAATTAGTAAAATCCATAATTAGTAAACTGCGACCCTTGATCTGAGTTTAATATTTCTGGAGAGCTATATTTGCTTATAACTTCGCTGGTAGCAGAGCAAAATGATGTATCCATAGTATTAGATAACCTCCAGGATAACACTTTTCTGGAATACCAGTCTAAAATAGCAACTAAATATAAAAATCATCTTTGAAAAACGCATCCTCAAACTGCACCCATTTTGCTTCAGAATTCCCAACAATGCTTACTATAAAAAATAAACTCAAAATTAATTTTTTCATAAAACCCTGCAAATTTGTTTTGTCGCACCTATAATTTGAGCATCATTAGATGCATTAAAAAAAACTTATTATTTAGTAAAAAATTTCTTTAAACCCTCTTTCCAAGGTAGTACTGTAATATTTTCAATCTTTTTGCCTCTAATATCTTGCGATAAGCAAATTGCCTCACATTCTCCAAAATCCTTAGCTAGTTTAGAAAAAACAGTCAATTTTTCTGCACTCACATTATTAGAACTCTTTATTTCTATAAATAAAGCTTTCTCTCCAGGTCTTTCCACGACCAAATCAACTTCTGCATCTTCTTTAGTTCTTAAATATGAAAACCGAAATTCTTGGTAATAATAACTTGATAAGCGGATTACTTCTAAGATAATGAAATGTTCAAATGCATTGCCATATGCATGAGTTCCACTAACCAAAGGTATTGATAATCTTCTAGCTAAAGCGTTGTTGACTCCAATATCAAAATAATAAAATTTAGGCTTCAAACTTAACCTTTTACGAAAAGAATGTTGGAATGGCTCTAAAAAGAAACCAATGAGTGTATCTTCTAGAATTGAAAAATATTGTTTTATAGTTTTATCATCTACTCCAACGTCCCTTGCAATGTTTGCATAATTGATTATTTGTCCATTACATTGAGCAGAAATTTCTAAGAATTTTCTAAAAGGGCTAATTTTTCTAATAAATTGCTCCATCCATATCTCTTCTTTGAGATAAGTTTGAGTATAAGACTGTAAAAATTTTATTTTCTCTTCTTCATTTTGCATTACATATATAATACTTGGCAAGCTTCCCCATCTTAAAGCATCATCTAATTTAAATCTATCGCCCATCTCCAAAAAAGTAAAAGGATATAGATTATAAACAAAAGCTCTTCCTGCAAGCAAATTAGCGCCTCCATACTTTAACTTTCTGGCGCTTGATCCGGTCATAATAAAAATTTTATCAGTGTTCTCAATTAGCTTATGGACAACATCTAGCAATTTAGGAATTTTCTGTATTTCATCTATAATGATATATTTTTCATTCTCGAGCGCTAAGATTTCGGAATATAATAATGACGGATTGACAAGATATCTTTCTTCTTCTGTAGGATCAAGCAAATCAATCCATAAACTAGAGTCTGAATTAAAAGTTTCTTTTAATAAGGTACTTTTACCTGTATTTCTTGCTCCAAAAAGAAAAAAACTTCTATTTAATGGTAACTTCAGTAAGCGATTGATGTACTTCATTAGTAGACTATACTCCTATATTGGACGCCTTTATCGGAGTATAGTCTATTTACTCAATTTTTCAAGCGGTTTCTTACTTTTAGTTCCGATAAGGTGGGGTGATTAGTCTCTTGACAAATCAATAACTTATAAAGGGCCAAGCCGCGGCAGAGAACTGCGAAAATGGCCATCTCTCTTGGAGCCCCCCCTGGTTTGCTTAGTATTTTAGTCTGTAGACGATTCTCTGTGTATTTGCTGAACTCCTTGATTTGTAAATCACTACCGGCTTAAATCAGTAGTGATTCACTTTTTCCGGAAGTAGAAAAATTGTGCAAAAACATCAGAAAATCTACGAAAAGCGATTTAGATGAATTGATAGATCCGTCTACTAATTTATAAATTAAGAGACAGGCCAAAAAATATCATTTAGTATGTCTATTAAATTGTTTTAGATGTATTAGTAGACATGACTGTCTATTAATCAATAAAGGAGACAACTATGAGGCTTATGTTAACAGGACAGTATCAAATACCTCTCCTTAAAGAGCTCTGGGTTGTAATTTAAAACCGTTACATGAGATCTAAAATTTCAAGTTAAGCAGCTTTCAGCTACAGCTTGAACAAGTCACATAATTTTGTTATATTCTGTTATTATACAACAGAAATACACACTGAAAGCTATATTCTTACATAATTGGAAGAAGTTTTTTACTGTTCACAAAAACCGCAAAGGATTGATGAATACTTAAAATGGAGAGAGGAGGTGCAAGATAAAGTTGAGAATAATTTTTTGTTTATTAATGAAAATTATAAACCTTTCAGTGAAACTGCAATCACCAGGTTATGTCAAAGAATCTCTAGACAAGCTTGTGTTAATTTAAGCGAAGATGAGAAATTTATATTAGAACCTCATCAATTAAGGCATACTTGTTTAAAAAGAGCTAACGATAAATATAGTATGTCTTTTGCAAAAAAAATAAGTGGTAATATTGGAGACAGAGAGCTTTATCGCTACACCACACCAAGCCAAAAAGAGGTTAAAGAAAAGGTAGAAGGACTATTTTAATGCAGCAAGAATCTAAATTTGAATATCTTATCAGGTATGTTGAGCGAGTCACCTATCACAACCAGGAAAATGGCTTTGCTGTCCTCAGAGTAAAAGTGTAAGGAACATAAAGATTTAGTTTCTGTAATTGGAACAGTGCCAAGTATAACTCCTGGTGAGGATATTACAACTAAAGGATATTGGAGAAATGATGTACAATACGGATTGGGTTTTAGAGCTGAGTTTATTCAAACTATTCCACCTACTACAATTGAAGGAATAGAAAAGTATTTAGGTTCTGGACTTATAAAAGGTATTGGACCTCATTTTGCAAAGAAATTGGTTGCTGCATTTAATACAGATATTTTTGATGTTATAGAATCTACTCCAATTAAACTAAAAGAGATTAATGGAATTGGTTTTTTATCAGCTGATAAAATTGCGATGAATTTGGGTATAGAAGAAAATTCTATAATAAGAGCAAGAGCTGGTATTGCTTTTACTCTTATGGAGGCTCTATCTGATGGACATGTAGCTTTACCTATTAATGATTTACTTAGTAATTCTGAAAAGTTACTTTCAATTAATAAATCTATACTTGAGCAAGCATTAACTCTTGAGTTAAAAGAAGGGTTTCTAACTAAGGATCAAATTGAAAAAAAGGATTTTATATTTCTTACGGGCTACTACATCTATGAAAAAAATATAGCTGCTAAATTGCATAATTTGCAAAAAGGCAAGGTTCCTTGGTATGAATTTGCTACCAAAAAAGCAATCCAGTGGGTAGAAGAAAAACAAAATATCAAATTAGCAATAAATCAAAAAACGCTATAATTAAAGCAATAACAAATAAAGTTTCTGTGATCACAGGTGGCCCAGGTACAGGCAAGACAACCATATTAAATTGCATAATTAAAATATTATCTGCTAAAAAAATTAAAATTAAACTATGCGCACCCACTGTCAGAGCAGCCAAAAAGATGAGTGAGGCAACATGTATGGAAGCCTTTACTATACACAGACTATTGCAATTTCAACCTTTTTAAATACAACGAGAATAATCAACTAGACTGTGATCTACTAATAGTGGATGAAAGCTCAATGGTTGATGTGCCACTAATGCACTCCTTATTAAAAGCAGTAAATGAAAAAACTGCAATGTTAATTGTAGGAGACGTTGATCAACTGCCTTCAGTAGGTGCAGGACAAGTTTTAAAAGATATTATCGATTCACAAAAAATAGAAATAGTAAAATTAACCGAAATATATAGACAAGCCCAAAATAGTGATATAGTAGTTAATGCGCATTTGATTAATCAAGGTAAATTCCCAATCTTAAAGCCAAAGGGAGACGAAAAGGACTTTTATTTTATAGAAGCAAATGATGCTGAAGATATAGCAAATATAGTGAAACTTCTTGTAAAAGATCGCATCCCCAAGAAATTTCAATTCGATCATTAAAGATATCCAAGTCTTATGTCCTATGCAAAGAGGTGGATGTGGAGCAAGATATTTTAATATAGAACTGCAAAAAATCCTTAACCCCAACTATTTAGCCGGAGTAGAAAAATTTGGACAAAAATATGCTAGAGGCGACAAGGTTATGCAAACTGAAAATAACTATGAAAAGGAAGTATATAACGGTGATATAGGTTATATAACTAATGTAGATCATGAGGAACATGAAGTAAAAATCTACTTTGACGACAGAGAAGTTATTTACTCATTTACAGAGCTTGATGAAATCACCCTAGCCTATGCAACAACAATACACAAATCACAAGGCTCTGAATATCCTGTTGTAGTAATTCCTATATCGATGCAATATTATGTAATGCTTAAAAAGAATCTACTTTATACAGCTGTTACTCGTGGTAAGCAGCTTGTTATCCTAGTTGGACAGAAAAAAGCTATCTCCGTAGCTGTAAGAAATAAAAAAAACATAAATAGATTTACTAAACTCAAAGAATGGATTACGACGCCCTACTCCTCAAAGCAAGCCAGCATGACTTCAAAAACAAATACCAGGCTTGCGGGGTTATAAATAACTGAAGGCATTACTTGACCTCACTCACAGTCATGTTAATTAATGCCACCCCTAAGACAAAATCCATATATTTCACGTACAGCATCCATCGCACTATTATTTAGTATTTTAATTGCAATACTATCAAAACTGTTTTAATAGACAAAAGATTCGTGTCAATCATCACCCTGCCCCATTGCCATTTTACTTTTTACAACAAGCCTTTATGTCTTTCACGCCTTTCTTACACTTCTAAACGCTCGATACCAATTGGCTCCTCTGTTTCAATACAAAACTAATATCTCCCCTAATCCACTCTTTCCAATGCCTGTTCAATAGTTAATTACAATTCACATTAACATGATCCTATGTATTTTTGCTATTGATTCCACTATAAACACCCTCTAAAAACTCCCTAAAAAATATTTAAAATATTCTTTATACAGGAGATATTATTACTTATTTAGGTGGATCAATTTTCATTACAATTTTTGCCCTGAGTAAGTCAATAGTTGATTACAATTTACAGTTTGACCATCATTGAAACGAGAAGTTATCTACTCTGAGGAATTTTTATCTCTTTACTCTTTCTTAACTATTTAGATCTATTATTCAGTTTTAAAATTGGAAAGAGGATAATTTTGTAAGTAGCTTTCACAACAAAAATTATAGGTAGATTGCTATTTTATGATATAATTAACTTAAAAGAGGTGCAGATAATGAAAGAAACCACTAAAATCAATAATCATTATCAATACGAAGATTACGATGTGTTGACAATTTTGAATCTCAGATTGCAACAAGAAAATCTAAATGATGTTTCTGTAATCCCTCCTTTAAGCACATTAGAAGGTGATCAACTACAAATTCAGCTACAGGGTGAACAAAATAAAAGCCATGCAACACCCAACCGTACTATATTAATACCTTATAATTTAGGTAATTATCATTGGGTAGGTATCGTAATACGAGTCGAAAATAATCATGCTACAGAATTTACTTATTATGATTCTAGCTTACCTGATAATGAAATTTCTGAGTATTATTTGCAGCTTTTTGATACATTGAGCAAGTTCTATAAAGTAGACATTAAAGGAAATGTAGCTTCTGGGCTCAAACAAAGAGATGGTACTTCATGTGGACCTCTTACAATTGAGAACCTAATTAATGCAGCGCTACACCATGTCATTAATGGGTTTGCTAATGTTCT
The DNA here is from genome assembly GCA_964515755.1 of uncultured Rickettsia sp. Taxonomy (GTDB): domain Bacteria; phylum Pseudomonadota; class Alphaproteobacteria; order Rickettsiales; family JABSSG01; genus JAGVLN01. The sequence continues at coordinate 20,166 of CAZEVK010000017.1, forward strand.
TGATATTAGAGCACAACATGTATATTTGATGGATACATTTGCTCCAGAACATTATTTTGATGTTAGACAGTTTCATAATTTACCTTCATTCCAATTTGATCAACAATATAATCAAATCCAAAAAAACTTGTCAAGCAACCATAATCAGGCTGTTGATGATGAAACAATATTAGCCAATATAGCTGAGAATTATAAGCAAAGGAATACCATACCACAACTTAACAAACAAGAATTATTAGCATATCTACTAAAAGCCATAGAAAAAACACAATCCGCTTATGCTCTCCAACAAAGTGCAGAAGTATTAAAATATTTAACAGCTCTTTCCGCACTTTCTAAAGCTTTACAAGAAAACTATTCAAAATTTGTTGAAGAAAACACAGGTATTCCTTGGGATGAACTAAGTAATCTCGTTAGAGATATTAACTTACATTATGAGCCATCTCATGGAATAGCTGGTCATGTTATATTACCTAATAAAAGAGCTTATTTAGCATTAGATTTTCGTAAAGAATTGATAGTAGAAATAATAAAAGATTTAGAAGAACTTCAGCTATCTTTTAAAGCATTGGCAGAATTCGAATATTTAGAACAAAAAATACCTATAGCTAATAGAATAAAAACAATAAGCAATTATCTTGCTGAGGAAGTAGAGTTAGAATTATTGCAAAAGGGAGCTATGGTATGTTCAGGTCTAAAATTAAATACAAGTGAAGATAGAGTCTTTTACTTAAGACAATTGGCACTAATTGGCGAAGCATTTGTACAACTACCTGGCTATTTGCTTAAGCATTTCAATATAAATTTTGTAAATTTTTGCAAAATTATAAGAAATGCTATTGATCATTTTGAAACAGAATTTATTCAATCTAATCCTGGAGATAAAGAGTTAAAAGCAATAGTATTTTGGTTAAAGAATTTTATTGAAACTGGTAATTTAAATAATCCTCCTGCAAGGTTAGCTAAAAGTGCTATATTAGATTTAATTAATAATCCTGGAGAAATTGAACATTATATAATACCGATACTACAAACTATACTTACTGCACAAGAACCGTTATCTAATTTTACTCCATTTTTATTAGAAAAACCTGCTGACTTAAGCTACAGTTTTATTGATGATGAAGAAGAACAAAACTTTTTACCTTATCCAATGGCCTCAGTAAGTGATCAAGAACTCCATGACTATATGCTAGGTATTATAAATAGTCCTGATGACGAATTTGAAGTTGAACCATGGAGAGAAGAGCTTAAAAAAATCGAAAGCAATTATCAGTATTACTTGGTAAAATTTCTTGCTCAAGTCTCTTTGCAATCTGATCTTTATACTCAAATCCAATTTCTAAAATTTGTTCAAAGTAATATAGGTAGTTTATCACAAGAATTAATTCAAAAAGCTCAAGCAATAGAAAAGAAGTTACTATTAATCAAACATAAGCCAGCTAAGACTCATCCAAAAAATGGTAAAGTTGTGAGGGAGGCAGAAGATATTGCAGAAGGAACTTTAAATAAAGTAGCTCAGAAAGGAGGAGATGAAGATTTTAGTAATCTTGACGCAGTGTTATATTATTTACACCTATTTCAAGAGAGTTTTTATAGCCTAAAGTTAGCTACAAGTTTAACTGAATCAGAACAGCAACTTTTAGTACAATATGAATCGGTTCAAGCCAGTTATTTGACGAAAATTCAACAAGTTATACAAGCTTCTCATTTATCTAATAAAACAAAACAAACATACCTAGATAATTTTCTTCAATTTTTTCTAAATAAATTTAGACTTATTGATACTCAATTTCAAGAATTATTCCATAATCAATCAGAAGAACCTTTAGATGATCAAGATTTAGAATTTTATTTCTTATATAACAGAATTGCTGCAAATCATCAGAATCTTATGAAACAGCAATTGCCCTCTTTTAATACTGGTAAGAAGTCTGAAATTGAAAGTGCTATATCATTAATTTCAGAAATAATTGCAGTAAATGATAAAGTACAAGAATATTTTGCAAAGATAGCTGACCTTTCTGTTGGAATAAATTCAATAGATGAACATAGTCTGGAGGTTTTAAATAGATATAAAGCAGGTATAGACTTATTAACTAGTATTGGTGGAGATAAATTTATACTGCCAGCAAATCAAAAAAACGTTGTTGTCATTAAAGATAGGCATGTTAAAGCATTTACTAAATTTCTTCAACAATTACCTCAAGAAGTACGTGCAGCATTTGAGAAAAGAGTAAGCGAGTTAAAAAGTGCGGATTTGAATATTAAAGTAATATTAATGCAACAAGAAATGCTATCTTATGGATTAGAAATTCATAATCCTATTAGTTTACCAGAAGATTGTGATATAGCTACTTTTCATCCAGTAAGGTCAGTTCAATATTATTCTGGTTTAGTTGATCGAGAAGAGCAAGCGATTATTTCTCAGTTATCTAAACTTTACCATGCAAATCGAGAATTTTACCAAATCTTGATTGGTTCATATGCTAGGGCATTATTAGACAATGAAGTATTTATGGCCTATGCTTCTGATAAATTATATACCACTTTACACCATTTAAGGGCAGGACGTGGTTACTTAGGGCATAATACAGAGCCTAATTTAGGCAAAGGAGAAGATATTGAGACTCATTCTTCTAATATTGCTTACACTTTGATTAAGGAGTTGTTAAGTATTATACCAGAATTACTAATATTACAGTTGATTTTAACAGATGATGACATCAAATTTGTTGATGGTGTTAGAAATCTTCATTCTCAGTACCATTCTAAAATGGCTGGTAATAGTGTTGAGGCGTTATTACAAAAAATTTTGAGTAGAACAATCGATATAGCACCTAAAGAATCACTGGCTTCCCATGATTGGTTGACCGGTGACCAAATAGCAGGTATTGGAGATACAATGAATACTGCCATTCCTTTTATACCTTCTGTAGATGGTCATCTTAATCCTGCAGCACATGGTGCTATAGAACCTATGATACAAGATAATCTAACTAACACTATAACAGCAGCCATTAATGTATCTCCAAATGTTGATGTTAATTCAGGTAAGGGCAATCATTGGATATTTTATTTTGCTACTCAGGGTACTGATGGTGTAATGCATGGAGTTTTACTCAATCCTATGGGCAACCATTTATATGACTTAACTATGCAAAGCATACAAGCAAGAATGATTGCTGCATATGGAGGTCCAAATAGAGCACAGATTAAAATACACAATTTAGGGATGCAAACAGATAGTTATAATTGTGGGGTCTGGGTGCTATGGTTTTTAGAACAAATAAACCAATTACAACAACAAGGTATCACTATAGATGAAATATTTGTACATAATCTACCGGATATTTTAAAAGGCTTAAATATTGCTGACATTAATGCCAAGAGAGCTGAATATAAAGCAATGTTAGATGCTAGTAATGAGTCTCAGCACACTGCTTCTTGCTCAGAAGAAGGAAGAAGCACTAATAAGGATAAAAAAGACGATGAAGATGAGGATGATGGCTTTAGTAGACCTCATAGCACTAAAGACAACGTGGGACAAAACTCTCTAACTATACAAACTACAAGTCTAACTGAAGCATCTAAAACATCCTCTACTAATTCTGGCAACACTTCAAGTACTACCAACACAAAAACAGCTGCTATTATTTTAGAAACCAGTACATTCGATGAGAAGTTATCAAATCAATTAAATTATTATCTAGAGCATGCTGTAATGTTTGATTCTTTAAGACAAACAATTAACCAGAATGATATTATACCAGAACAACATCTAGCTTATATAAGCAATACATATATAAGTTATGCTGTTGGTATGCTTATTTTTTGTTCTTTAAGTACTGTTAGTGATTATAGTTCAATTCATAAATCAGAAGGCTATGATGGTCACTTTAATGTTTTACCATGCTTACTAGGAATGGCATATGACTCTATTATACCTAACATATATTGAAAGTAACTTTAATTATAGTATCGGTGACAGATAACGTACCTTATCAGTCGAGATGTTTATTTGACATAAGGTTCATTATAATGAACTATAATATACATTGAGTATGCAATAGTGAACTTAAACATATGAAAGAAATTAACAAAATCTGCACCTGCCAATTCCAGTAAGCCGTGCTTTACACAAATTAGGGCAAGATGTGCGTGATGCAAGAAGGCGCAGGCGTATACCTGTCGCAATTATGGCAGAAAGGGCTTCTATCAGCAGAACAACATTAAACAAAGTTGAAAAAGGCAAGTCAGGCGTATCAATAGGTAATTACGCAACTGTATTGTTTGTTTTAGGAATGATTGAACCCTTAAGTAACCTTGCAGATATTAGGACCGATTCTGTAGGAATTGAATTAAAAGAAGAAAATCTACCAAAAAGAATCAGAAAAACTAAAAAGAAAGATTAATGTGTGGAAAGAAAAGTTTTAGTATATGTAGATTTAGAAGGCACTCCTCACCTAGCAGGAAGTTTATGGTCACGTTGGCGAAAAAATAGAGAAAGCGCTACATTTGAATATAATGACGCTTGGTTGGATACTCCTAATAAATTTGCACTTGATCCTATGCTAACTTTAGGCCAAGGGTCTTTTCATACTCCAGCAGATAAAGTGATATTTAGTGCAATTGGAGATTTTGCTCCCGATCGTTGGGGACGTGTGCTAATACGGCGTTTTGAACGAAAACAAGCAGAATCGGAAGGTAGATCAGTTCGTACATTATTGGCCCTACTCTTATTTAAAAGAGTTGCCGATAAATACGGTCTTTATATTGCATAAAATCTTAGTGGCAATTTATCTATTAGATATACAAAGCCAGATTATAATCAAAAACACTATATAGTTTAGAATTGTTTAATACATAAATATATCAGCGCAAATTCGGGATTAGTAATTACGGTAAAGATTTATACATATAAACCATATTGCATTCATAACCCACTGGTTTAAGGTTAAACAATCGCTTTAAACCGCATCTTTCATAGAACTTGTAAGTTTTAAGATAATGCACATCTGATTCTGTAGGGTCTAAAATGTCTCTACAGTCATTGAGTTTGCACTCTTAGAAATAGCGTATGTGTTAGCGGCTTTCATAAGAGCTTTACCAATGCCCTGGTTATAAAAATTTCTTAAAATTCCTACCCAGTAAATATTAGCATTAGCTGGATAAGGAAATTCTAGTGTTGACAATCTAATATATTGATCAACAAGCTTAGCTGCCAGCGAATACCTGGTTAGCATGCCCATAGCATATTGCTAATTAGCTCCTAATAAGCCAAAATATTCCGGTAAGTCAGAAGTAATTAGACAACATAACTTTTGAGCAAACTCAGGAGTAACCTGTTCTATTTTTACACTCATAAAATTTCCCCATCGCAGTATTTGCTGGATCGATTTTATGACCGTCAGGGTCATCAAGTGACATTTCATTATATCCTTATACCTGTTAGTTTCAACTATTTTTCAATCAAAAATAAGAAATGACTACCTAAACCTTGCTCTTCAATTACTATAATGCGAAGTATAGCACGATTATCTGGCCACAGCTGAACATGAGCATATCCTACAATTTCTGTACCAATATATAATACTAGATGTTTTTATGATCTTGGTGGTCAAACGTCCATTCATATGGATCAGCTATATGAACCTTATCAAAAAAGTATTTTTGACGAAAATATTTTGCTGAAACCCAATCTGAATAATGAGTACATATTAAAAATCTTAAACGATTAAACCCAATTTCTTTTAAGATTTGTTGAATCAAATCATTTTTACCAAGTGTATAGCCAACATACATAAATCCATTTTTTAAATGAGTGGCCTCTTTAAGAATTGACTTATATTTAAGAGCTTCATATTTATTTTTTGCATCTTGGTTATTGCGCAAATAATCCCTAAATTTTAAATTTAATTCAATCTCCGGATCATTTTGTTCAAAAATATGTAAGTTTATATTCAAGCTTTTAGTCTTCTTGCTATAACTCTTACACAACGGTATGTTAAATCCTCCTCTATAGGTATATCCTAGACATTGTAAATCTTTATCTTCAAATTCCAAGGTATTAACCTCAGCAATAATATCAATCTTAGGCTTGGCAGCAAGCCTTGGAACAGCAGTTGAACCAATATGATAGATATTAAGTAAATGATCACCCAATGCTGGTTTAATTAATACCGATTCTTTCTGGAAAATCATTGGCCATTCTTGGTTATATGGTTTGATCTCAATTTTTTTATGTTCATCTTTTTTGATAGCTTATTAACCTTTTGATATCCGCACTTTAACTTAGTCTTTCTATTGACTACTTCATTAAAAATACACATTATGTCTTATTTGTAACAAATATTGTTACTTTTAGAATATGTCCGCATAATTAGGCATTCCTAATAAGTTACAGACATTAACAACGTTTTATTAAAAAGTAAAAGTATAAAGTTACTAATAGTTAGTTTCGCAGACCATATTGTAAAACCGTCTTTTCAAAGGACGCTACGGATATTATAGTTAAATTTGATAATAACATGCCGAACAACCTTTAGAAAACAAAAACAATAATGATACAGCAATCTACATAAGCAAAAAAAATATTAGATAAAAAATTAAAGATATAGAATAGCTCAGGAGTTGTTTTTAACATTATCTTACTATTTTCAAAGTATAAATAAATGTGTATAAATTGTTCGCAGTCGCGAACATTATATTTTTATAGAAAAAATGAGATTATTTGATTTTCGAATATATGCAGCTAATATATGTAATTCATAAAACCGAATTCTTGTATATGTTTATAGCTTCTATTTAAAGTATACATCTTATAATAGCTTATACATACGTATGTACGTATAAAAAGTAAACTATTACTAAATGAAGCCTATTATTACTTTAATTATAAAATAAATCACATATTAAAACTAACATAACAATTTTTAATGTAGACATCTGAATTTTAGTAAAAATAAATATAAATTTTTATGAGTGAGTAGGGGATAAAAGTTTATGTAAAATGTTCGCGACCGCGAACATTTATTGTAATATACTCAATAATTCTTGTTTTAATGTTTTCTTATCTTCTTCTGATAGTTTGCTTAAGGCATTTGTATCGATACAAATTTGACCATTACTCAAAACAACTTTCAACAAGACTTTTCTTTTTATTCTCCTGAAAGCTACTTTAGCAGCGGAGTTAGCGTTTTTTAACAAATCAAGCATTTGTGATGAATCAGATTCTTCTAGGACTTCTCTAAACAAATCTCTATTAGTAATATTTTCTTTTAAAATATGATCTTTTACATTCTGTGGTAAAGTTAACAATTTCATCGTTTCTGAAACAGATGATCTAGATAAACCTAACTTTTTAGCAATATCATTTTGATTTGCACAAATCTCTTCATCTAATAATTGCTGATAGGCTTGAGCCAATTCAAGTGGGTGTAAATCCTTACGCTGTACGTTTTCTATTAAGGCTATCTCTACTGCTGCTTTTTTATCATGTATAATAATACAGGGAACAGTTTTTAGGCCAGCAATAATAGCAGCTTTTAGTCTTCTTTCTCCACTTACTATTTCATATGTTCCACCATTTTCTTCTATAGGTATGACTGTTAAAGGTTGCCTAACTCCGTGAGTTTTTATTGTCTCAGCCATTTGTTGCAAAGCTTCTTCGTCAAAATTTCGCCTAGCTTGTTTATGGAACGGTATTAATTTACTAACATTTATATTATAGTATTCGCCTCTATATTTATCAGTAAAAATACTAGGACGTGACTTTTCTTCGCTTTTTACTTCAATATTAGAAGGGGGACGTACTTTAGCGTTTTCAATTCTCATTTAAACCTACTTTATATTTTGCTCTAATTTGGTTGTCGATTTTTGTAATATTTCATTAGCAAGATCTTTTATATCCTCTAACGCCATTGATTTTATTGAACAAAATTCATGAATTGGCATTTTCCTTCGAGCTGATATATTTATATCTTCACATTTTCTTACAAGAGAATCCATTACCGCTTCCTTATAATCATGACGTAAAGAACCAAGTGCTTCCTGGGAAGTCACCGTTTTTGATTCATATTTATTTGGTATAATACAAAATTCTACATCTTGCTCCATCTCATCAGAAAAATTTTCAATTTCTTGAACAAGCATAGATAAACCTTTTAAGCTATAAGGCTGCGTTTCACAAACTATATTTAGTCTATCTGCTGCGTAAGTAGCGCTATGGTTTAAATTACTAATGGTTGGATTGGTATCTAATAATATATAATCATAAACTTTAGTCAAAGGCTCTAAAGTTTTATCTAATAATCTTTCTCTATTTGACCTTTGTGCAAGTGGAATTTCAACCTTTGTCATGGATAAATTAGATGGAATAGCATCTAATCCAGGATAAACTTCTTGAATTGTGTTTTGAATAGGTACTGAATTAATTAACACATCGAATAAGGTTAAATCCTCGGAATATTCATTAAAGCCTAAGGAAGAAGATAGATGTGATTGAGGATCACAATCAATTGCTAAAACCTTAAAACCCAGTAATGAAAGATGTACAGCTATTTGATGACAAAGACTTGTTTTACCGGTTCCGCCTTTAAAATTAAAAAAAACCTGAACTTTTTTGCTTACCTCTAATTGATCTGCAACAAAATGTCTTATTACTTTTCTAGCTTCCTCATAAGAATATTTCTTTCGACTATTCCCAAATTCTGCTATATACGGTATCTTTTTTTCATTCATATACCTCGAAATAGTGGAGGTAGTCTGACCAGAAAGAAAGCATATCAATCTTTGATTAAAAGTGATTTTATCTAAATCTTTTCTCATAAAATTCTTTTTTCTTATTAATCTTATTTATTAATGATATACAAAAAAATAGGCAAGTAAAGATTATTTATTTATATGAGTTTATTCAGTCTGCAACAATTTTTGTATTATATGCGTTTTTTTGTTGCATAGTAAAAAATAATGTTATACTTCTTAATATAAGAATAAAAGTTTTTTATGATAAAATGGATAATTATGTAAGAATATAAAAATAAGTGCATTAGACCAGCAACAATCTAATGCACCAGCTACTATAAGTACTGTAAGCAAGTCTAAGTCTACATCACGTAGCTGGTGTTGTCAATTGTTTTGTCTTTTGCACATTTTAAAATAATAATAAAATGACAAAACTACTTATAAATGAACATCCTCTAATTGTACTTCCAACTTTGGCTGTAAAAGTTGGTCTTAATGAGGCTATTATTCTTCAGCAAGTTCATTACTGGTTAGATTCCAGAACAAATAAAAATATAAAAGATGGCAAGCATTGGGTATATAATACTTATGGCCAGTGGCAAGAACAATTTCCTTTTTTATCAGAAGCGACAATAAGACGCTCAATTTCTAATCTAGAAAAAGTGGGTTTATTAATATCTAAAAACTATAATTCAAATTCATTCAGTAAAACAAAATGGTATACGATTAATTATGAGAAATTAGCAGAACTTGAAGCTTCAACGGAAGCGAAATCATCGATCTGTTCAGAAAGAGCTAATCGATCTGCTCAAAATGAGCAGACGATAGGAGCAAGTAGAGCAGACGATGTGATCAAAATGAGCTCTTCTATAAAAGAAACAGAGACTACTACTGAAACTACAACAAATATCTCTCTAGAAACAGATGAAAATTTTTTGAGAGAGAGAGAGTTAATGAAGATATGGAACAAAATAGTTGGTGAGGGTAAGAAAGAAATCAATCCCACTGTTGATAGACTTAAACTACTTTCTAAAAGATTTGAAGATTTCTTTAATAGTAATATCGTAGAATGGACTGATTTTTGCAAAAAAATTAGCAGTAGTAAATTTTTAATGGGAGAAGTTACATCATTTAAAGCTTCATTTGATTGGGCGTTAGAGCAAAAGTCTATAGTAAAGATATTAGATGGAGATTATAGGATAGGGGACAGGCTAGTTGTAGAGGAAAGTGGGATAGAATCTATAACAGAGGAAAATTTAATTTTAGAGATTAAAAGAACAGATTGTCCAGAATTTTGGAAGCAGATCAAAGAAAGTTTATTAATTAGTGAAGGCAGAGATACTTACATTTCATGGTTTAGGAAATTGGAGTTTTTAAGTTATAATGAGGGCATTCTTGAACTAAAAGCTTCTACAAAGTTTATTGCATCGCAGCTGGATCAGCAGTTTACTAATCCAATTAAAAGAGCATCCTTAAAATTCTTAAGTGGATTTAAAAAAGCCACTATAAGCCATTATAAATAAAGAATAGAGAAGTAATAATAAAAAAGCATATTAACTTATTTGTTAAATTGTTTGAGTGGGACAAACATATAAATTTACCTCTTGAAAGTGGTTTTACTTTTGTAGATAACATTCATGCTCTTGAGCATGTATAGAGTAGCCTTTTGAAACAAGAATCTTTAGAAAGCTTAATAAAAGAAAGCAAAAATCAATTAATAGATCAAAGCTTTAAATTTGCTATTAATCATAATGTTAATGAGGAAGGTTTGGTAGAGCAAAATGATGGAGTAAAGCGTATACTTATTACAAATCAACCAACTCCCAAACGATCAGACTTACTGGCAACGATTAATCAAACTTCAGAACCAGAGTTTTGGCAGCAAATTAAAAGAAATTTATTAATGAACAACGACATCAATACCTACATTTCGTGGTTTAGCAAACTATCTTTTGCGAAATTTGAGCATGGTATCCTAGAATTAAAAGTGCCAAATAGGTTTATCGCTGGTTATATGGAGCAACATTTTGCTGGTAAAATAAAAGCAGCAGCTTTAAACTTCTTAAAAGAATTAAAGAAAATAAACATTGATATGAATCCTGATAACTTTGCAGGACATTCACTTAGAAGCAGTTTTATTACTACTGCTGCTAAGCACTCAGTTCCAGACCGAGCTATAATGAAACATTCCACGTAAATCTATTCAAATGCTACAGGTCTATACTAGGGATAATTCACTGATTGAAGATAATGCAACCTCAACGGTAGGACTTTAACCTAAATGTACTAACGAAATTTTAGCTACTTGATTTAATTTAATGTTATAAATGTATTTAACATAAAAATTCCACTTGCATTATACTCTACATTAGGTTACAGTAAGTGTAACTTGATGTAGAGTTATAATCACATGCAACCAATAAAACACTTAAGTAATTGGCTTGGACAACACGCAAGTAGTGAAAATTATTTGTTTACGTTACAAAACTTACGAGCGCTTTGTCCTGATTTATCTAATACAGCCTTTAAAACGCTACTCAGCAGAGCTGTGAATGCTAAGTATTTAACGAGAATGTGCCGAGGACTATATGTATATAAGAAAGCTATTCCATCAAATGGATTGCTGTTATTTCATGCCGCAGCACTCCTCCGAGCTAATGAATTTAATTATATCAGCCTTGAAACAGTTCTAAGTGACGTAGGGATTATTTCTCAGATTCCTATAAATTGGATTTCGGTTATGTCATCTGGCCGAAGTAACATAGTCTCTTGCGGTAAGTTTGGCACAATAGAATTTATTCATACTAATCAAAAGCCAGCTGATATCATGGAACAGCTTATCTATGATGCAAATTCTAGATTATGGCGTGCAAGCGTAACTCTAGCATTAAGGGATATGAAAGTGACACATCGAAATTGTGATTTAATAGATTGGGATATTGCAAATGAATTTATTTGATAAGTTAGTTACAGAAGCTTTAAAAAATCGTCCAAATTTATCTCCTTTAAGAGTTGTTGTTGAAAAAGAATTGCTGCATCATGATATATTAAGAGTGTTAAGCAGTAATAATTTGCTTACAAAGCTTACATTTATAGGAGGAACATGTTTGCGCAGCTGTTATGGAGGTATAAGATTAAGTGAAGATCTAGATTTTACTGGTGGAAGTAATTTTACTAAAAATAGTTTGTCTACAATGGGACAAGCCTTGATTGAAAATCTCAATAACAAGTACGGATTATTTGTAAAAGTAACTGAACCTATTCAAGATAAACAAAATGTTGATACATGGAAAATAAAAATAGAGACCAAACCAGAGCAAAAACATCTTCCTAGCCAGCGTATTAATATAGATATTTGTGCTATTCCCTCTTATGAAAAACTTCCTATGATGCTATTAAATCCATATGGTGTTGATATGGGGACTAGCGGACTAATTATACAAGCTCAAAGTCGTGAAGAAATTTATGCTGATAAATTACTTGCCTTTGCATTTAGACCTAATCGGATAAAATACCGTGACTTATGGGATATAGCCTGGCTTCATGGACAGGGATTAAAACCAAAATTAGAATTAATACCTGCTAAAATTCAAGATAGGAATACTACTATTGAATATTTTTTAAGTCAATTTGATGAGCGAAAAAAGCTATTAAAAGATAACAATAAAATGGAATTAGAGTTTAAACAAGAAATTCGACGCTTTTTACCAGCGAATGAACTCAATAAAACCTTAGAACAAGGTGATCTATGGGCTTTTATAACAACTTACTTAATAGAAGATTTAAGTAAGCAGATTCTTAAAATATAAAAAATAAGGGCGTTGCATAACCCCTTAATTTAGATTTTTCATTTTCAAATTAAGTTGTGTCGTGATATTTTTGTTCGCATTGCCTCATCAAAATTCTAACTATTGCATAGCCGTTGCCTCACATTAAAT
>CAZEVK010000018.1:0-32197 GCA_964515755.1 uncultured Rickettsia sp.
TAGCATTAAGCATCTTATAATGGATGCCAGCCATATCAATAGCTCTTCCCATTATTCCATCAAGAGCATCAATCTCTCTAACTATTGTGCCTTTACCAATACCGCCGATAGCTGGATTACAAGACATTTCACCTAAATTTGTAAATTTTAGCGTAATCAAAGCTGTATTTGCACCCATTCGCGAAGCTGCTGCTGCTGCTTCGCAGCCCGAGTGTCCACCGCCTATAACTATAACATCAAAATTATGCATAATTTATATTAGAAAATTGCTCTATGTGCTTGTTTAATAAGGCTCTTATATTTAAATCAGTTTAACCTAAATGTAAATTTTATTTTTTGATGTTTAATATAAATTTACCAAATTTTTGAAGAGACTCTTTTAGAGCAAAATCTTCAACACCATTAATATCAGGTTTTTCAGATAATATTGGAATTATATCCTCATCAGCTTGTTGAAAAAGAGATAAAGAGGGTCGTAAATCAAACTTTAATTGTGAAATATATTCTGAACCAGTGTAAAAGGCTATTTTTTCTAAAATAGTATTAGAAAGATAAAACAATTCTGATGAAAAAGCATTATTTGCTACAAAAACATGCAAAGCACGCTTCTGAACATTTTGATCTTGAATGGTTACTTTATATGGAATAGCGTAGTTTGAAAGATTTTCTCCAACTATCTTAGGCCAATCATAAACAATTTTCTTTAGTACTATACCTTTAACCTTATAAGTCTCTTGCAAACAACGATCAACGTAAGCAGATAAATTAATAAACCCTTTGACACTATTTTTCATAAAAATATTACATCTTGGAAATAAACGGCGTAAATTCCTCGATCACACACTGATATAGTTGTTTCTTAAAAGGAATAACAAGCTTTGGTAAGGATCTTATTTCAGCCCATTTCCATTTTAAAAACTCTGGTGGATTTTGATTAATATTAATCTCTGAATCGTTACCCAAAAACCTTAAAAGAACCCATTTTTGTTTTTGACCACGATATTTTCCTTCCCAAAACCTAGGAACTAAAGATTCAGGTAAATCATAATAATACCAATTTAAACTCTCAGCTATTATTTCTATATTTATAATGCCGGTCTCTTCTTTAGTTTCTCGCATCACCGCCTCTGAGATAGTTTCCTCCCCATCAATTCCTCCTTGTGGCATTTGCCATGTGTTACCCTTTCCATCAATACGCTTTCCTACAAAAACTGTTTTAGCAGAATTAATAATAAACATACCAACACCTCTACGATAAGGTAGAAGAATATTTTTTGATGTATAAATACTACTATTATTTCTCACTACTAACCTGATACTTTAATTTTTTTAGGTAATGCCTTAATTGATAACAGTTTTATATTTTTTTTATCTAGAGTTTTAAGCCAATCTTTCAATACAATAATATTATTTTGATTAAACTGTATAACAGCTATGGCTTTGCCTTTGTCACGTGCAATCTCTTCTAATTGTCTCAAATTATGAATAGTTTTCTCTTTAGACTGATTCTTGTTAACAACTAAATCACAAGCTTCTACAACGAATATACTTTCATTATCCGATTCAAGAACCGCCGTTTTATTAGTCACTCCATATAAAAAAAATAGATTAGCCTTATGTAAATGCTCTACCACTGTAGATACGGCATTTACAGAGTTTAGAAATTCTTCGTTACCTAAGTTATAAACACCCACAGAATGCTCTATTTTACTTAATATTTTTTGCATTCTAGAATGTATCTCTTCTGAATCAAAAGAAGAAACTAAATCATAATCTTTTATGGAAGTATCAGTTTTAGTATTTACAAAAGGCAATTCCATAAAAATATCGTTACCATTTTCTTTCACCGCTCCTATAATATTACTCAAATATTTATTGTAAGGTGAAACCCCTATTGTGATATCCTTAGGTAGCTCCTTTATATCCTTAATAAAATCAGAACCAAAATCTATTTGATCAATTAATAACGCTATGGTTGAAATAGTGTTGTGCACATTTTCAGACTCACCAATCGCTAGATTATTATCTTCTATAAATGGCTTATAATCAGGAATAGTAAAAACTATCTTTTGCTTACTTATTGTTTTATCAACACTATCATTTTGTTGTGAAATTAATCCGAAAAAAACCAGACAAACCCAAAACAAGGCTAACACACAGGTAAGTAATCCTAAATAGTAAGAAATATCTTTTTTGTTCATAATTTTACTTCATTTTTTATAAATACTAATTGCTTTAATCAGATCTACAGCCCTTTCCAATTGGTAATCATCTTCTACCTTTCTGATAATATCTCCATTATTCTTATTAATAGATAAATTATTTTTTATTGTATTAGATGATAAGTCTTTAGGAATATAACCATTTAAATTTTCTTCTCTAATATTACTAGCAACAGTTTTTTCTTTAATAACAGATTTTTCAACTATAATATCCGGAGTAATGCCCTCAGCCTGAATTGATCTACCATGCGGAGTATAGTAAAGAGCTGTAGTAAGCCCCATCGCACTTCCCCCAGATAATGGTATTACAGTTTGTACAGATCCTTTACCAAAAGATCTTTCACCCATTAATACAGCTCTTCCGTGATCTTGCAAAGCTCCTGCAACTATCTCGGAGGCAGAAGCTGAGCCTTCATTAATCAATATTGCGATTGGTAAATCAAGAATTTTATATCCGCCTTCACTGACATTATAGCTCATATTACTATCTTTGACTCTGCCTTTGGTGGACACTATATTTCCTTTTTTTAAAAAAATACTAGAAACCGATATAGCTTGATGCAATAGCCCGCCTGGGTTATTACGTAAATCTAATACTATTCCTTTTATACCTTTTGTATGAGATATAAGACTTTTGTAGTGACTAATTATATTATCAGCGGTATTCTCTGGAAACGAATTAACTCTTATATAAGCTATATCATTATTCTCAATACGCGATTTCACAGATATAATTTTAATCATATCTCGCTTCACTAAAATCTCTACTGGAGCAGAATTATTATCACGTAATATGGTCAATTTAACTTTTGTGCCTGGCCTGCCTCTTATTTTCATAATAATATCAGAATAATTCATGTCGCGGATTGACCTTCCATCCACTCCAATTACATAATCTCCAGGCTTAATGCCCGCAATATAAGCAGGACCATCTTCCAAAGGAGATATAACTCTAAGAGAGCCTTGTTCTGCAATAAATTCTACACCTATGCCACCAAATTCCCCTTTAGAGTAAAAAGTAAGCTCTCTACTCATATCTTTATTTAAAAAACCAGAATGTGGATCTAAAGATAGAAGCATCCCGCTAATTGCAGAATCTATCAACTTAGCATTATCAACTTTATTAACATAATCTTTGTTTACTAACTTAAATGCCTCATAAAATCTCTTCAACTCAGGTGATGAATAACAACTTTCCTCTACTGCAAATGCTGGTATAACAAGCATGATTAGAATCAAAAACAATTTTTTAGGTATAATCATAAAAACTAAATTCAATAATATTAGCTTTTATAATATATAAATTATCTCAAAACACTAAGATTAATTTTTAGTTTTTTGATTGACATCTCGAGTAATAGTCATGAGCAGTTTTATGCCAGTAATATGGATTTTTAAGTAACTGCATAATTGCCTTAAATGCTGCAAAAGGATGCAGTAAATAATAAAAAGGGTATAAAAACAACTGCCATTTAAGAGTAGCCCAGTTATATTTAAATTTTACCTCTAAGGCACAACCGTACATGACTAGCATCCATAAAAGAATATTTAAGAGCGAAAACAATGCCAATAACTCATATTTATCATTAGAAAAATCTGTAAATAAATATGCCTGACCAAGAAAAAATACTACAAATTGTAAAACATAAGAAACGATTGGTAAAAATAAAAAATAGCGAAAACCTATAAATCTTGCTAAACCTATTTTTTTCACAACATATTTAAAATTTCTTCCATGAACTAATGTTGTTTGTAAATGACCTTTAATCCACCTTGATCTTTGATTAATCCAATCTCGAAAATTAATCGGAGACTCCTCAAGAGTTAAACTATTAAGAATTTTTACTTTATAGCCGTGCAAAGCTAATCTCATTCCAATGTCTGCATCTTCTGTAACATTGTACGGATCCCAAGCACCTAATTCCATTAGCACTGATTTTTTAAAATGATTACTACTCTCACCTAAAGGTATAGGAATATCCAATAATTCAAGACCACATAAAAAATAATCAAATAAAAGTGAGTATTCGACAGAAAAAAGTAGATATTAAACTTTCATCTTTATTGTAGTAATTTAACCTAGCTTGTACGCAGGCTAGATTTTTTGATCCATTTCTAAAAACATCTAAAACTTTCCTTAATTGAGCTATATCAGGCTTATCCTCAGTATCATAAACAGCTACATATTCTCCTCTTGCAAATTGTAAAGCATAATTACAGGCTTTGGGCTTAGTCTTAGGAAAACTTTTAGGAACGCATATTATATTAATAGAATCGTCTGGTTTTAGCTGATTAATAAAAGTAATTGTACTACGATCTAACTGCTCAATAACTAATTTTATATCCAATTTATCCTTTGGATAATCCAGCTCATAAATGGAATCTAATAAAGACAAAATCACATGATCTTCTTTATATACAGGTAAAATAATGGTATATATAGGGCAATCTTCATCTGCCAATCTTTTAATAGCTTTATCTTGTGCAATATATCGTTTTTTTGTTAATAGAATTAATAACAATCTAAGAATAGAGTTAACGAAAAAGATAATATTAGCAACACATACCAGCCCAAGTAAAAACTTTTCAGGATATATAATAATTAACATTATAATTATAAATGCACTTAGCCAAATTGTATTTTTATGTTTGGCTTTTAATAAATTATACGCAGAATATAAAGGCACTGTTTTGTAGAGATCAGTTTTAGTTTTTTCTAAAATAGCATCACTAAATTTTAACTGAATAAATCTAAAAATATCCTTACGAGATGCAATCAGTATTATAAAATCACTTTGGTATTTATCACTCAAATAAGAAAGCAATTTTTCAGTCTTATTTACAGCTGCCACATAAAATACTCCATCAATAGTTTTCCAAGGAATATATTCTAAATTAATGTAAAAGCTAAAATCATCTTTCAAAAACAAAGACAAATCTGGAGGATAAGATTTTAAATTTATCTTTTGAATGTCTTGATAACCTAAGCTATGTTTATTAAAAAACAGATCTGTGTAATCTTCAATTATCATAAATCTACCTGTAATATAATATTATCTCATAAAAAAGAAACTCTGGGTTGAACATAAAACCAACTGTATTAATTAGCAAAATATGATATTATAGCAAGAACTTCCTAATAATTTTTTTAAAGGAAAGCTAGCAATGTTTGTTAGATTTTTACTGTGTATAATATCGCTTACTCTTTCTTCTTCTGCGATGGCGCTTAAGCAGGAAGATTGTAATAGCTTAGATTTAGCGAAAAAAAATCTCTGGGTTGAAGCGAAAAAATGTTCATATAATCAACATAACCAAGCTTTAGATAAATTAATAAACTGGCTTTGTTATCAAAGCACAAATTGCGATAATAATTTTGAGGAAATAAGTAATTTTATTGATGCTAATCCTTCTTTCCCTGATATTAACACATTAATTAGAAGAGCAGAAGAAAAAATCACCGCAGATAAACCAAAAGACTTAGTTTTTAAGTGGTTTAAACATCATAAACCATTAACTGCAAATGGTATAAAATACTACACACAATTGGTTGTTCCTCATATAGAAGACAAAAATGAGCTAACTAAAACTATCAAATATGGATGGGTTAGAGGAAACTTAGATACTAACGAACGGAAAAGCTTTCTATTAAAGTATGGTAATTTATTAAGTATTGGTGATCATATAGAAAAAATTAATATCTTAATATCAAAAGGAAATCGAAATATAGATAAGGATATTCTAAATTTATTACCTAGTAATTATAAAAGCTTAATAAAAGCACGAATTTCACTAATTAATAATCAAAATAATTTTGTTAGAATTATACAAACAGTACCACAAAATCTTAGGAAAGATCCATGGCTATTGTATGTAGAAGCGCAATGGCATAAGCAGAAAGGTCATCATCATAAATTAGCGAATCTATTGTATCAAAATAGACAAATTAAAGAACTTGGTAAAGATGCTTGGTTCAGACTACGTACTGAAACAGTGGCTGAGTTAATGGACTCTGGCAACTATAAATTCGCATATGTAATTGCTAGAGAGCATAATTATGAAGATCCTGTTAATTATGTTGATGGTGAGTGGCTTGCTGGCAGATTAGCCTATTTCTATTTACAACAACCAAAACTAGCTATGGAACATTTTAATAACATTCTAACACACGCAAAATTTTCTGTAAGTAAGTCTAAAGGTGCTTATTGGTCTGGAATGGCAGCACGTAAAATGAAAAATTTTAAATTATCAGAAGAATTTTTCTATGAAGCCACAAAATATCCAGATACATTCTATGGTCAACTAGCCATAACTCACAGAACCGATGATAAGCATATTAACCTTCCTGATGAACCAACTATAAGACAGGAGGATTTAGATTGGTTTGAGAATGACTCTTTAATAAAAGCAGCAAAATTATTAATTCAAAATAAACAATACGCACTTGCTGAAAAATTCATGAAGGCAGCTATAAAACACAATAGAAATCCTGCCAGAGTTCTGCTTGTTGTAAGAATGGGCTATAATATAAACATGCCTCGTTTATCTGTAACATCTGGGAAAGAAGCAGCACGTAATGGATTATTTCTAGCAAAACATATATATCCAACTTTAAAATTTTCCCCTAAACCACACCAAATTGAAAAAGCTCTAATGCTCTCTATTATCCGTCAAGAGAGTGCCTTTGACCACACAGCAATAAGCTCAGCCTCTGCAATGGGACTAATGCAAATTATTTATCCAACAGCAAAAGATATAGGAAAAGAACTAAGTCTACATTTTAGAGAACGTGATTTAATTAATGATCCTAAGCTTAATCTAACTTTTGGCTGTCATCATCTTTCAACACTTGTTGAGAAATACAATGGTTCATATATTTTAGCTGCTGCTGCCTATAATGCAGGACCAGGAAATGCCAATAAATGGATTTTAAAATATGGAGATCCACGCAAACTTAAAACAGTAGAACAAGTAATAAGTTGGATTGAAAAAATACCATTTTATGAGACCAGAGGCTATATACAAAATGTTTTAGCAAATATTCAAATCTATCGAGGAATTCTTGAAAACAACAAAGCTACTAAAATTAAGGTAAATCTAGATAAGGATTTACTAAGAAGCTAAATCTTTTATTTTGATGCACCCTTCTTTGTAATATTATTAGATCTAACTAACTTACGCTTCGCTTTATCCCAAGTATAATAAAAAGTAATTAATTTCATCTCACCTATAATAATATCCCCATTAGGCATTTGCATAACATCACTACCCCTTTCTAGAGATTCAGTGATCAAAGCGCTCGATTTAAAAATATATATAGCGTCTTCTAAAACATCGTTTTCCTGTAAATCTCTAGGTTGAGAATATATAAAATTTTTTAATTTTTTAGTATCCAACATAGTAAAGCCTTCATAAAATAAAAATTTAATACAATTCTCGCGCATTAGATCACTAAACACTTTTAATTTCAACTAAAAATTTAAAAAAACTAGTTGTTCATTAGATAATAGGCATCAAAAGTAAGGACTATCTCATCACCACGTGATATTCCTTGTAAAGGGCTAGCGCTATATGCAGCTCTGATTAAGCCCTCAGATATAGATTGATATGCATTAGCATATCTTGCTGGATATATACTAGAGCTAAGAGGTGTTACATCTATAACTGTTCCATCAGCACTAAGCATAAAACGAATATGAACTACCAATTCTCCAGGATTAAATTGCATAGCAACAGGATGACTAAATCTTCTCTCTATTTGCGCTTTAATTGCATCCTTTTCGCTCATTGATAAAGGCATAGTTTCATCAAACTGTCTATTAGACATACTCTTATTATCTGATGTATTGCTCTGTTTATTAGGCTTTTTTACCTTTTCACTATCATTTTTAATTGATTCTTCTTCAAGATTTTTAAGCAAAGAATCTAATTCATTTTTAGTTTTTTGATCACTAGATTTTTTCTTTGCCTTTTTAGACTTATCCGTCTCTTTGCTATCTTTTTTAGAAACAGTTTTTTTAGGCTTTAAAGAATCTTCTTCTTTTATTTTTTTTTCATCTTTTTTAACCTCGCTTTTTTTCTCTATCGACTTATTGTCTATATCAGTCGATTTTTCCGATTTAGCTTGCGGCTTTACCTCTTCAGATTTAGTTTGTTTTAACTCCTTGTTTTTCTCGCTTACAGTATAATTTTGTAAGTTACTTAGTTCAGAAAGAGGCGCTATTTCAACAGATACAACAACATCTTTATTTATATCATGATCAAAACTTGGAAAGCCAAAACATAATATGATAAAAACCACAACATGTAGTATAATAGAGTATTTAATTCCTCTATCTTTCATAATTTTATCCATTAACTACTTGATTGTAATTCTGTCACCAAAGAAATCTTTTTAAAACCAGCAGTGCTTATTAAGCCAACTATTTTCATTACCTGTCCATAGTCTATAGCCTTATCACCTCGCACAAAAATTCTGGTATCATATTTCTCTTCTGTAATCGCTACTAGCTTATCTACTAATTCTGATTCCTTAATTTTATGATCATGCAAGTAAATAGTTCCTTCTTTATCAACTGTAATAGTTAACGGTTCATCTTTACCTGTAAAAGGGTTTGCTGAAGTTTTTGGAAGATCTACATTAATGCCTGAAACTAACATAGGAGAAGTTACCATAAAAACAATTAGTAAAACTAACATTACGTCTACTAAGGGGGTTACATTTATATCACTAATAATTCTCTTGGAACGAGTAGCTGATCTAGAATGACTGCTATTTTGTATAAAACCTACCATCTCTACTCTCTGTCTAATTGCCGTGACAATAGTCCATTTAGTTGAATAACAAAATCCTCAAAATTATTTACTAAATCTTGAAGCTTTTTACTAAGAATATTATAAAAAATTAGAGCAGGAATAGCAGCTATCAAACCAAGAGCTGTAGCAAATAATGCCTCAGCAATACCGGGCGCTACAACAGCCAAAGAAGTGTTTTTGGCTTCAGCAATTGACTGAAAACTATGCATAATTCCCCAAACAGTACCGAACAAACCAATAAATGGACTTGCAGACGAAATAGTAGCCAAATAACCAAGGTTATTTTCTAGTTTATCTATTTCTTTATTTTTAGCCAAAAGCATAGCAGTGTTGATTCTTTCTTTAAGATTTATAACAGACTGATCAGAAACAAGCTTAGATGAATCAATTTGATGCATCTCATTCATTGCACTAATAAAAATAAGTTCTAAAGGCATTGAAGCAATATCTTTTAATTTAGTATACAGATTACTAAAAGAGTGGTCAGAAGAAAATAGCTTTTGAAAATAGAAAGACTTATTTTTAATCTCACGAAAATTAAGCCATTTATTTATAATTATAGACCATGACCAAATCGATGCGCCAATCAACATTAATATGACTAACTGTACTGCAAACTCAGCACCAAACACCAAACTAAAAAATGAGCTACCACCCATATAATTCTCCTACAAAAATATTACTATTGTTTAAAAAGGCAACTTTACTAGATATTTCAAAATAAGGCAATTCAGTTTTTATGCTCTTAACTTCGCCCAATTCCTTTGGAAGGTTGCTGTTTTGATTGTACAAATTTTTGATATTGTAGAGCCTGAATGTCAACTACATGCATATATTTTACATCTTTTGAGGCTAAGACTCTGCCTAAATCTAATAAAGTTTTTATGTCATCTTGAGAAAATTTCTGCATTACCGACTTAATAATATCATAAATAAATTGTTTTGAAGCCTCTAAAGCTTCTTCATAAGTCATCGCAATTTTTTTAGAAATCTTAGTATTAAGAGGAGATTCTAAAGAAGCTGAGTTTCTAAACTTTAACAAACCAAACTTAAATGCTACGAAAACTATTATTAGAAAAAGCAGTAAGAAAAAGACATAGTAAGAGATTATTGACATTTTTGGTACTCCGGTTAATTTAAATAATCATAATTACACATAATGATTTATAAATAGTTAATAATGCAAAAAATAAAGCAATTACAAACAAAGATGTTTAATATAGATCTTTGTGTCAATGATAGCATATGGGATAAAGAATTAAAATCTCTGAAAAATAAAATTCCAATCATAGTTGATCATATAATAAGTGAATTAGATATAGCCAATCAAAATAATAATATAGAATTTTCTATCGTCTTAACAAATGATAATGAAATTCAAAAACTTAATTCAGAATATCTACACAAAAATAAACCAACGAATGTTCTATCTTTTCCTGCTCAAGATTTTTATCTTGATAATATTAGCCCCATATTTTCACTGGGAGACATAGTTATCTCTTACGAAACATTAAAAAAAGAATGTATTGAAAAAAGAATATCATTTAATGACCATTTCACACATTTACTTATACATGGCTTCCTCCATTTATTAGGCTTCGATCACGTATATGAAGAAGAGGCAGAACGAATGGAAAATTTAGAAATTGCAATTCTAACGCAACTTGGTATACAATCACCTTATGAAACTTAGAACTTATAAAATTAAAAAATAAGGCAAATTAATTTTTCTTATATGCAACCTCTACCAAAAAAAGCCGAAAGCTTCGGTAAATCTTCCTTAATGAATATAACAAAAGGTGTAAAGTACTTACTCAATCGTCTGCGTAAAGTAACTTATGATCCATCTATGAAGGAATCAATTTTAGAACTGCTAGATGAAGATAGTGTCGATCAAAAAAAGCAAATTAATAGCACTGAAAAAAATATTATACGAAATATTTTAGAATTCGATAATTTATGTGTAGATGAGCTCATGACTCCTAGAGCTGATATAATTGCTGTAGATGATGAGATATCACTGGCTGATCTTAAAAATACTATAACTAAAAATAGTCATACTAGAATCCCTGTCTATAAAGGCAGTTTAGATAAAATTATTGGCTTTATCCACGTAAAGGATATTTTATCCGAAATGATGAGCAAAAAAACTTTCTCTCTAAATAAAATTATTAGAAAAATTTTAGTGGTTTCACCATCAATGAAAGCTGTAGATTTATTAGCAAAGATGCAATTCTCCAGAATACACATTGCAATAGTTCTAGACGAATATTGTGGTGTTGATGGCCTTATTACCATAACAAATTTAATTAAAGCAATTATTGGAGAAATAGAAGATGAGCACGATACAGCTCAAGAACAAGATTATATAATATTAAAAGACTCTTCTATAGAAGCAAGTGCTCGTTTAAGCATTAAAAAGCTTGAAGAGCTTTTTCAGCTGTCTTTAACAAAAGCTAATGAAGATGATTTTGAAACAGTTGGAGGTTTAGTTTTATCTCTTATCAACCATGTACCAGTAGCTGGAGAAATAATAACTTATGATCCAGGTTTAGTATTTACAATTTTAGATGCTGACCCTAGAAGAATTAAGAAGCTTCATATATCAAGAAAAAGTATTTAAGAATGAATATAACAGCGATGAGAACTCTGAAGCCGGGGTTACAATATTTTATATCTTTTATTCTTGGATTATTATCAGCATTAGCTTTCGCACCGATATTCTTATTTCCTATTCTACTGTTTACTTTTTCTTATTTTTTATTTTTAATATCTTGTGCCACTAAAAAATCTTCCTTTTTACTGGGATGGTGGTTTGGTTTCGGGTATTTTATCGCAGGCCTATATTGGATATCATTTGCTTTATTAGTAGATATCAATAGCTTTGGCTGGCTAATACCATTTGCCGTATTATTAATACCAGCGATTACAGCGATATATATTGGTCTTTTAACGCTACTAACAAAAATATTAAGCAAAAATAAATATCAACTACTTGTAAATTTTATTTGCTTATGGGTGCTATTTGAAATTATCAGAGTCAATATTTTAACTGGCTTACCTTGGTTGTTATTAGGCTACAGTCTTTGTTTCTCTGATACCTTGCTACAATCATCTTCTGTTTTTGGAATATATGGTTTGAGCTTTGTTGTATTATGTATAGCATGCACTCCCTATTTATTACTAGATTGCTATAAAAAATTAGATTTAGCATTTATAATTACTGCATCTCTGATATTTATCATCAATTTTGCTTTCGGCTATTTCAGACTTCAAAATTCAACAGCTGATTTAAGCAACTCAATGGTAAGAATTGTTCAGGCAAATATATCTCAAAACCTAAAATGGGATCATGATGAAAGACTAAATAATATAATGAAACATATCAATTTAACTAAACAAAATAATGATAAAATTGACTATGTAATTTGGCCGGAATCAGCGATACCTTTCCCTGTATCCTTACAAAATAGATTGAAATTTAATGATCTTATACCAAAAAATAGTTTCTTAATTGCTGGAGGAGTGAGAGTAAATGACGAAAGAAATCCAACAAAAATTTGGAACTCTATATTTGTCATTAATTCCAATGGCCAGATTATAGATTTTTATGATAAAATACATTTGGTACCATTTGGTGAATATGTCCCATTAAAAAAATTTATACCTGCAACAAAAATAACTCATGGCGCAATAGATTTTTCTTCTGGACCAAACTTAAAAACAATTAAAGTAAGTAATAATTTACCCTCTTTTGCGCCTTTAATTTGCTATGAAGCGTATTTTCCCGAAGATATTATATTAAAAGAACATTTACCAGACTTTATTGTTAATTTTACTAACGATGCATGGTATGGAAATACATCAGGACCATATCAACATTTGTATATGACAAAATTAAGAGCAATTGAGCAGGGTATACCCATTATAAGGGCAGCAAATACTGGTATTTCTGCTATTATAGATCCTTATGGTAGAATATTAAAAATGTTACCACTTAATAAGGAAGGAATTATAGATTTACAGCTACCAAAAGCATTAAAAATTACAACCATTTATAGTAAATATTTAAACACTATAATTTTTTCTATTATTCCAATATTTTTTCTGATATGTTCACAATCGATAAATAAATTAACTAAGTTCGGGAGCAAGGAAAAATGACTAAAATACTAACTCAGAACGAGATTGATAACCACATCGGACAGCGATTAAAATTTCGTCGATTATTGATGGGCAAGACTTTAGATGATGTTGGAAAAATTGTAGGTGTATCGTTTCAACAAATTCAAAAATATGAACGTGGCCAAAATAGCGTCTCTTGCAGTAAATTATTTTATTTATCACAAGCACTAAAAGTTGAACCTAGTTATTTTTTTGAACAATTAAATAATGCTTCTACATCTCTTAGTGATAATTCTGCAAACTTTGAGCATAATATTAGCGGCAATGATAAAGAGCTAATCAGTATGATAAAATCATACACTAGCATCAAGGATGCCACTATTAGAAAAAAAATAGTTGATTTAGTTAAATCCTTATCCGAGTAAGAATAATTAGTTTATAGATAGAATTTTAGTACTTTCTTAACACTTTCATGACATAATTCATATCGTTAGAATTAATCATGGAGAATGGTATGAAGTATGCTGAAGAGAAACCAGCAAAAAGCGGGAGAAGTTGGACTAAATCTTTTGAAGATGCAGAAAAAGCATCTGAATCATTGCCAGCAGGTTTTAAAGGTATTGCAACAATTTTAAGAACCATAACTTATAAAATAGCTGATGAAACAAAAAGATTTAGAAAATATTTTAAAGAAGAATGGAATATAAAAGATCCTAAACTAGGCCATTTTCATAAACCATGGTTAGTTTTCAAATATAGTGCTTTACTTACAGCCGGTGCTTTATCATGTGTTCCTGGCTTTTCGGCGGCAGTTGGATTTGCAGGTGGTATTATAGCTGGTATAACTTCTGCTAATCGTAATAGCGCTGGCTTAATAAAAACTGTAATTTCAGCAATATATGGCGGCTGGACAGGGCTTTCACTTGGTTGGATTCCAGTAATAGGGCCAGGAATGGCATGTGGTATTACAAAAGGTACTATAGAAGGACTGCAGGATACTTGGAATACATCTAAAGTACCTACTAAAGGAGATTGGTTAGAAAAAATTAAAAACTATAATAACAACTTTTTCGACTCAACTGGAATTATCGTAAAAAGGATAGGAACAGGCGTACTTAAAGGCCTTATACCAGTAATTGGTTTAGCTTTAGTAGAAGCAAAACTTGGTAGAACAAGTAAAAAAACTTTGAAAGAAAGAGACAGTGATATAAGCGTGCCTGCACTAAAAAAAAGAGATATAAGCCATGATTTAGGAAAAGAAGCAATAGAAGTAGCACGAAATGTGTCAACTGGCCATACTGTCGATCTCACTGGAGATCGTGTATCTGGTGTTAAGAAAACTATTCAAAAAAGATAAATTGCAGAATAAATGCACAACAAAAAAACGATAAATACTTCAGGATTACATCCTATAATTATTTTATCATTTTTTTGGGGTTTTTGCTTTTTCTACTTTAATGCTCGCTTTTTATTTCATGACTATGACACAGCATGGCATATTGCTACCGGTGACTTAATTCGTCAATTAGGACATCTACCTAAAACAAATTATTGGTCTTTTTCTGCACCCGATACTACATGGTATAATATTTCATGGCTATGGGATGTTATTATCAGCTTAATTGCGCAATATTTTGGCTTAGAGAGCCTTTATTACTTTAATGCTTTTTTTTATGCCCTGATTTTAGCAGCAATCTCATATGGATTAATAATTAGAAATTGCCAGCTAAGTTCTATAGCAATTACAGTTTTTATATTGACCTTTGTGCTTTGGAATCAGATTTGTTTGAGACCATATTCATATAGTTTTTTAATGATAGTATTGTTTCAAGCATTTCTATATCAGTATCATACAAAGAAAAAGCTAACATACTTACTCATATTGCCAGTAATAATGATTAGCTGGGTTAATATACATGGCGGCTTTATAGGTGGCTTTATTTTAATTGGTGCATATGGTTTATCAGCATTATCAAATCACTCCTGGAAAGAAGTAACATTTTTAGCAATTACCGGTATATTATGTCTGATTAGCTTACTAATAAATCCCTATGGCATAGATATATATAATGGAGTTACTAGTACAACAGCTAGTAAATTCACTAGGTATATTGATGAGTGGCAAAAATTCACATTTGGTTCTGAATGGGGAATAACGCTATACTTACTTTTCTATCTAATAACATTTAATATTAGAGAAAAATCGATCTATTTGGCTGATAGAATACTAACAATCGTTTGGCTTATTGCGGGATTTATATATGTACGCAATATGCCTATATTTGCTTTATGTTCAGCACCATTTATTGCTGGTAATTTATCAGCTTCTGGAATATTAAGAAAATTGCCTGATATAAATACAAGTAGACTTAGAGTGTATTTATTTATTCCAGTTGCTATGCTTATAGCTTTTATGATGATGCCTCAAATATCTAGCCATCTTATAAAAAAAGATATTATAGGTAATAGCAAACTACCAGTTAATCTAGTAAATTTTATAAAAGAAAAATACCCGAAAAATAATTTTTTAAATGACTATGGGCTGGGAGCTTATTTGATTTATCATAGTAGAGGTGAAATTCCAGTTTTTGTAGATGGTAGAGCAGGTACGGCTTATCCTGAAAAAGTATTAAATGATTATTTGCTTCTAGGATCAACATTACCTGATTTGAATGATTATATACTCCTCCGTCACAAGATAAATGGAGTTATTGCATATAATTATACATCAAAGAATATAATATTTGCTAACAAAAAAGATTGGAAGCAGGTGTTTGTCGATAACAACTTTACAGTGTATGTGAAAGAGTAAAATCATTATCTTTATAAATAATTTTATACCGTTACTCGATTTTCTCGTCTCTCTCCTAAGTGCAATTCTAAAAATTAATATTATTTAGTTAACATAACATTCATTACTTGACTGTAAATTTATATTTAAAGCTTGATCGTTAATAATTACTGTCTTCCTAATTATTAGAGTAAAATTACAAATTTTTTATATGTTATTAAAAAGTAATAATTTAAATTTAAGAAAATTTTTTTATTATCCTTAGTATTTTTTATTTCGTTTAGTAATGCATGTTTTGCTGTGCACACAAACCCTGTAGCTACAAACAAGATATTTTAGCATACGTGAATAAAACATATCATAAGGATATTCACTATTCTGAGGAGCTATACAAATCATTTGAAAAGAATTATCAAGGAAATAGTAAATATTATATATGTGTTCCTAAGAAAGACTTTAGCTTTTTTCGTCAAAGATTTTCGAAAATGCTATTAAATAAAGAAATTAAAAATATGCCTATTTTAGTCGAAGAAGAAAGATTGTTAGATAATTCAAATCTTGAGGAATTCAAAAACATGGCTGGCCATGAGCAGCAACAAGTAATTAAGCTTTCTTTTTAGAAATACGATAATAATATAACACATTATATAACTTTTGATTCAGATATAATATTAATTAATTCTTTTAATGATAATACTTTTTTTCAGAATAATATTTTAAAGACTTTAATGTATGAGGCTAGTGAAAGTGCATTTGCTTCAAAAATAAATTCTGTTTTTTCAGAAACTAATTCATATGAAAAGACACACAATAAATATTTTATCTGCGCTTATGGATTATGGAATGTTCAATATTAAAAAATCTTGAAAAATACTTACATAAAACCGATATAAAACATTTTATTAATATGATAAAAATTGCCCCTGTAGAAATGGAATGGTATGGCAAATTTTTATATCTATTTTGCCCTTCAGAGTTCATACCACAGTCACCACTAATATCAGGTATAACAGGTTTTGTATCTACAGAAAGCTATTCTGTACTAAATAGTAAAAAAGAAATATGTAACCAATATTGTGAAGTATTATTAAAAAAAGAAAACATAATAGGCATTTATTTATAATATCATACTAATCATAGAAGTGGATATGCATTAAATGACTTTAACTGTATTTGTTAAAAAAGAATCAATCTTTCCTTATTGGAAGTATTACTTTTATTGAAAAGATGATAAAAAAGCTTTCAGTTAGCTTAAAATTTACTGTATATTTTATCTTACTTATTAAGTGATTTGTTTTTTCATATACTTATTCACTTCTATAACATACATACATTACAATCATTTATGAATACTGCTACATAGCTTTTTTGCGAATTAATAAAAACGACCTATAGCCTAATTGGGTAATCTTCATCAAAGGTTATTTAGATAGTCTAATGCTTTGTTAACTATGATCTTAAAAAGAGCAGATAAAATGATGGTGGAGATGAGCGGAATCGAACCGCTGACAACCTGCTTGCAAAGCAGGCGCTCTACCAACTGAGCTACATCCCCACATAAGAACATTTAAGTATGTACTATATTTAAGGGAAAGATTCAAGAAGGTTTTTTAGAAGAGATTCTTTTAAGATAACAATATATTAAAAAGTTGTAGGGTTATTAATTACTACATTTTGTAGTAGCATACTATAATCTTGAGGAGTATCTACTTCGTAAACGTTTATAATAGATGCCGGAGCTGGTAAATAATTAGCAAGAATTTGATATATATATCCAATATTAAACTGCTGAAAATCAGCATTTTTAATATATGCTAAACCAGCCCATTCATATTGTGAATACTCTGTAAGAGAGAAATGCGTCAAAATACCGTTAGAGACGTGAGCATAAACTGGCTCTTCAGACTTTGTTGGAGTCACACCTACAACATCAGTATCTGAGCTAATACAAATAGATATAAAGGCCTGAAAATCTTGTGGTGGAATATAAATATCTCCATCCATAATAACAAATGGTCTTGTTATGTATTTAGTACCTAATTTAGCACTGCACACATTGGTTGTTTTAAAATAATCTGGATTACGAACAAACACACAGTCTGAACGAATTTTTGATACATAAGATATAACATCTTCTTCTTTAAAACCAACAACTACTCTAACATCTGCAAATAATTTTAATAGATCTAATTGATAATCTATCAATTTTCTACCATGCAAATCTACTAAGCATTTTGGAAGATCCATACCTAATCTACTACCTAAGCCAGCAGCCAATATTATAGCATGTTTAGGATATTGCATAAACCACTCTCTGAAAAAGTTACATAATTTGCTATCTTTATAAGCGACAGAACCGGCGCATGCACACTACCAAAAGCTATACCTATATCTGAAGTTTCAAGCATCGAAACATCATTCATACCATCTCCCACAGATACTATTCTATCATAACCTAAAGCACGCACTTTTGATATCGCCTCGGATTTATTAAGTATATGACTAATACCTTTAATTTCTCCATTCTCAAGCTCAGCCTGTGAACAATAATACTTACAACCCACAAAATTCATAAAGTCAACAATCCATACATCAAGGTTACCTGTAACAATATAACAATCTTCTGGTTTAGATCTGATAAAATTAATAATCTTATCATGTAATATAATGTTACGAACAATCTGACACACTGTTTTCACAGGATATTGAGAAAGTAGCCTTACACGCAAACGAAAAGACTGATCAAAAGGCAATATTCCATTAATTGTTGCTTGTGTTAAAACTGAAATTTCTGGCTCAATACCAAGCTGTCTAGCAATAATTGGTAGAACTTCTTGCCTAGTAAGAGTCCCATCCATATCAAAGCAATATGCTGTTCTCATGTTACCCTCTTAAAAAAATAATATCGAAGAGTTGTATCTGCATTGGATTGTAAATGTTGTGGAAATAATCCTTGGTGTGTTAAGGTAAATCCTGCATCAATTAAATACTCAAAAAGTTTTAAATATTCAGCATTTGTACGATATATAGAGCTATAAACGGAATTTAGCTTGTCAGAAAATATTTGATTAAGTTCTATTCTATTTTCTTTTAGAGAAATAGTTTCCCGTATATAAATAACAGAATTTTGAGCAAGTTTATTTAATGTACGCATCAATGTATTCAAAACCTCATCGTCATTACAATAAATGAAAAATGCTATAATACACAAAAAATTATATTGAATTTGTAATGTTTCTAAATTAGCTAAAGTAGAAGCATGTTTAATATCAGAACATATAAATTGACAATTATATGCATCTTGCAAATTTTCTCTAGCAATTTCTAGTAAGTTTTCCGAAAAATCTACTCCTAAATAGTTCTCTAACTTAGTATGAAATAAAGATGGTAACCTTCCTGCACCACAACCTATATCCAGCATTTTATTATATACATTAAAATCTATATAACTTTGCAGTAGTAAAATCTCAAATTCATTGCGCATCGTTGGCAAAGAAGAATCATCTGGTTGCAACATAATGGCATTTAATGGATTCTTTACTGAAATAGCGCGTTTATTATAAAGATCCTTAATAGCTTCAAAGTCAATTTTTGACATGATTACATCATATTTTCTGAAAAATCTTAAAGCCGCTAAACGTATGCGTCTCTGGGTGGTTACTCAAATATCCTTCATGCATTAACTTAAATCCAGTATCTGAAATCGCCTTTGTGTAGCTTGATCCTTTTCTATATTTGGCAACATAATTGCCATCATTCCATAATATATCTTCTTCATGACTAAGGGTATCTTTTAAAAAAAATAGTCCATTCACCATTAATATTTGATGTATTTTATGTAATAATTTAAAGAATAAAAAGTCATCGGTAATATATGTAAACATCCCCATGCACATGACGGCATCATATTTTTTTTTATTTTTAGAAGCTTTAAGTAAAAATTTCTCGGCTTCGATACATTTAAAATTTATGTTGACTACACCATTTTCTTTTTGATTTTTTTTTGCAATTTTTGTAAATTTTTTGGATAGATCAACAGCATCTATGAACTGAACATGTGGAGCTATCACAAAGGTAAACCACCCATCACCTGAACCCAAATCTGCTACATAAGAGTTTTTATTAACGGCAGGAATAAAAAGCTCGTTTGCTGCCTTAATTTGATTGTTATAGCGCTCAGGAAACATATCCTTGTAATTATATATATCCCAACTATGCCAATTGTATTTAGCTTTATATTGAGTCGCTTTTTCGCAGATAAAAGTTCTAATTTTTGTCAGCATTTTCAGCATTTGTGTTACTCTTTATTTTTAAGGTCTGATACAACTCTGCAGAAGAGTAAACAAGGAGATCTGCAGTGTCAATAAATTTTTGGTGTTCATATTCCTTTACAGCTAGAGATAGCTCGGTACATCCAACAACTATATAATCAAACAGCATTGTATTGTTGAAAACTTGCTCTAATAATATAATAGGATGATTAGGAGACAAATTAGAAACATACGCTCCACCTGTTTTAACACTTTTAATTACTTGATTAATTAATTTCTGTTGATCACAATTAGGATAGACTAACTGCACATTAGTACAATATTTGAAAATATATGGATTAAAAATCTTATACCTTGCAGATCCTTCAGAGCATAGAATCATTATTCTCCCACCATTAGGAAGGACATTAGATATATGCTGAGCAGTAATTTCAAGAAGATTAATAATTGGTATATTGGCACTAGATGATATTTCCTCAATAGCATAGTGAGCAGTATTACATGCTATGCATAAAAAAGATGCTCCAGCACGTTTGAGTTTTATAGCTGCTTCTACATAGTAGGGAATAAAGCTTTCCCCTTTGCCTTCTAAATATAAACTACGACTTGGTGCTTGAGTAGCCTGATACATTATAATTTCAGGGTGTTCTTGATTTTGCTGAGCTCCTTTTTGGATATAATACATCTCAAATCGATGCAATATTTCTATTGATGCTGCCACACCAGCACCACCAATAATTCCTATAATTGGAGAATTAATCATATTGAGCACGGTTTAACATAAAATTTTTTAAATCATTCACTATAAAGTTTGATATCCCAATACGGGGAAACACTATTTGATTATCAATTACATCTTTTCGTGCCGAATATAAATAATCATTGTTTTTGAGTACTACTTCTTCAATATGACCTAATAGCTCATCTTTATTCGTCGCTTTGTAATTGGAACTACTTATCTTTTCTCCATACTCATTGAACCCTATAGAGTTCAATGCTACCGTCTGAATAATTGGTTTTTTAGAAAGTAAATATTCTCCTAAAAATGATACACCGTCAGTTATTAGTGCATCAGAAGATACAAATGCCTTAATATAATCTTCATAATCTTCATCTATTTTTGCATTAATATAAGATGTAAACGTGATTTTGAACAGGTCTATTTCTTGTGCTGACATTAATCCAGCTTCCAATATATTATTAAACATAAGTGGATGAGCTCTTAATACAAAATCTACCTCAGGATATAGTGTAGGTAATTTTTGATACAGATTTTTGAATATGAAAAAAGTAGAATATAAGTTAATTGTAGTACCATCTGATTGGTCAGCTTTAAAAGTCCAATGAGGAGCTATTAGTACTCGTTTAATTTGTGCTTTTCTATTGCGTGGCCAATACTCATTTAGATCGTCAACAGATTGTTTAGTGAAAGCATCTAATTGGGGTTGCCCTGCAACAACACAACGCTTGTAAGCCCAACGAGCACCTTTTATATTCACATAATTTTTAAATTGATCATATGACTCTAAGTACATACGAGAGCAAGAATCAAAAAAATCATTTTCGTAGTGCAGATTTTTAAAATTAGAAAGCATAAATCCATAATTAATATAAAATATTGTTGCAAATTGAGCCACATATTTAGAGTTATATGTATCACATCTAAGGCAATCGTATGGATAGATCAGAAACACGATATCGGGGTTAAATTTTTTTAAATCCGTGTACTCTCCTTTTAAATATGCAAGCTCTCCTTCGACACCATCTTTTGCTAAACTCTCTAGAATAGCGCTTGCTTTAATATCTTTATCTTCAGACACACGTGGATCTAAAGTGGGCGCAACTACAATGCGTACTGAAAAACAATCAACATTATTTAATGCCTTATATATATAACGAAACCGCAACCAGCACCGCAAATCTTCCACAAGTAGAATGACATTAAATCTTTTATCTCTTTTACCTATAAGGTTTAATCCATATTTATATAGATAATTTTTAACGTGAAGATACAAAACTGCCATAAACTTAAATTATTACATTATTTTTATTAAAAATAGTAGGTATGAGTAATTCATCCCTAAATTTTATCGACTAAGTAATTTATTATGATTTAGCGATGCCGGTACAATAGTCAAATTAGCTTGACATGCCTAGCAAGATTCTTGTAATATAGATCTTTTTTTATTAACAGTAAATATATTTAATTACAGAGATTTAAAAAATAAATATCGTCTGTGTAAAATATTGTTTTTTATTAAGTATAAGGAATAATACTTGAAAAATAGAAAGATATTCTTCGATATTACAACATCTTATTATTGGCAAGGTGAAGATGTCGGTATTGTACGCACTGAAAAAGCTTTAGCAAAAATTTTGCTAGATAATATACCTAAACATGTTATTTTTTGCTTATTTTCTAAAACAAATAAAAATTTTACTATTTTATCTCACGATAATATAGCTGAGTTAGTAAAAAGCAAAAATTTACCTGAAGTAAATCAAGATATTATAAAAAATGCACCACCTCCTATTGAGGATATTATACTAAATATTATTTCGAAGAAAATTTTTAAAAATATATCGAAAAAAACAATACCAATACATTACCATTTAGCTTGTAAAAGTTTCTATGAAGCATTAAAGCATTTTATTTATTCTATAAAATGTATTAGAGGAGAAATCTTTTCAAAGAAAATTAATAAAAAACAGACACAAATAAGTAGCTTAATTTTCAGTCATAATGATGTGTATATCTCTCTTGGGCTTGATTGGGATAAAGGAAATCTTAAAGAATTATATAAAATAGTAAGGGACATAGGTA
Source organism: uncultured Rickettsia sp. (assembly GCA_964515755.1). Classification (GTDB taxonomy): domain Bacteria; phylum Pseudomonadota; class Alphaproteobacteria; order Rickettsiales; family JABSSG01; genus JAGVLN01. The sequence continues at coordinate 23,047 of CAZEVK010000018.1, forward strand.
TAAAAACTGTACTGTTTTGTTACGACTTAATACCGTACAAATTTCCTCAATTTTGCGCACCAGAATATTCAGTTAAAATCTCTCATTACTTTAATGAATTATTATGGTGCGCCAATTATGTTATATGCATATCTGAAAGTTCAAAAAAAGATCTTATAGAATACGCAAAAGCTACCAGTGGGCCCCTACCAAACTTGAAGGTAATAAACATAGGTTGTGATTTATTTAAAACAACAACTAAAAAAATTGAATTTAATGAAAAATCATTAATTAATAACAAAGATTTTATACTAACAGTAAGTACAATTGAGCCACGTAAAAATCATATAATTCTTTATAATGTATGGAAAAAACTTTATGAATATGATAGCAAAAACTGCCCTTTATTAGTTATAGTAGGACGTAATGGTTGGTTGTGTAATGATTTGCAATCTATAATAAAGCAAGACTGCTATATAAATAAACACATTATTGTAATAAATAACGCAAATGATTTTGTACTTGAATGGCTTTATAAAAACTGTTTATTCACTGTATTTCCTTCTTTTTATGAAGGTTGGGGAATGCCTGTAGCTGAGAGTCTTTATCACGGAAAATATTGTATATCATCTAACACCAGCTCTTTCCCTGAAGTTTCTCAAAATTTGATAGAAATGGTTGATCCTTTAGATTTTTATTCATGGTACAGTGCAATAAAAGACTTGCTAGAGAATCGTTCAAAGTTAAAATTATTAGAAAACAATATAAAAAAGAATTACAAACCTATAACTCTAAATAGCATGGCCATTAATTTCCTTAATTTTATAAAGACAGAATTTAACGTAGGAAAAAATTAAAATGGTTAAAATATTGATGCTAGGCACATATAATATTAAAAACCCCTTTCATGGTGGTCAAATTAGAGTCACTGAAATTATAAAAAAATATATAGATCATAATATAAATGCTAAATATATAGCAATATTTAACAAAGACTCAATAAATCCACTAGAATCAAGCCAAACCGATATAGGCATACACCTCTTAGCGCACAAAAGCAATATGTCTTTAGGTTTAATAGGTGACTTAGTCACAGGTCAGCAAGCAGCTTCAGATGATAATTTATTCAATAAATTAACCCAACTAGTTTTGGATGAAGATCCTGATTTTATTCAATTAGAACAACCGTGGCTATTCCCATATTATCAGAAATTTTCTACGAAATACCCAAAAATTAGATTAATTTATTCTTCTCAAAATATAGAATATAAACTCAAAGAAAATATATTAAAAGAGCATTATACAAATTATTCATCCATAATAAAAGAGATTAAAGATCTAGAACATGATGTGTGTAAGAGAGCAAGTCTAGTTATTGCCGTTACTGAGCACGAAGCAATTCAACTAAAAGAAATGGGTGCTAGTAAAGTAATCGTATCCCCTAATGCCTACTCAATACCACAATCTCCAAGTAAAAAAAAGATAGCTTATTGGAAAGAAAAGATAAATCAAGATACTTTTATGATTTTTGTTGGCAGCGGACATCCTCCTAATACTAAAGGATTTATGGGTTTATTAGGCCCAGCATTCGGTTTTTTAGCTCCAGATCAAAAAATTATACTATGTGGGGGTGCCGGAGATTCTATATATAATTATGATCACGGAATTTTTAAATCCTTGAATTTAGAACATATTGAAAATTATGGAATCGTAAAAAATGAAGATTTAACAGCAATACTTAGCTTGTCAACAATAGTTTTATTGCCTATTGTTGAAACTGGCGGTTCAAACTTGAAAACTGCAGAAGCAATATTATCTGGTAAGATTGTTATCGCTACAAGTATTGCCTTGCGAGGATATGAAGAATTTAAAGATGAGCCTTACATTATAATAGCGAATACGCCAGATGATTTCAAAAGTGCTATAAAAAAATGTTTGAGAAAAGATTTTTCTTATACTTTTTCTTCAGACAGAACTGGAGAAAAATACAAAAAATTACTATGGAATCATAGCTTAGAAAATATTCCAACTACTGTATTAAAATTAACAAAAAAACAATAGGAATTTATGAAAAAAACAGCACTTATAACTGGTATAACTGGACAAGATGGAGCTTACTTAGCTCAATTATTACTATCAAAAGGCTATACAGTATATGGAGGAACAAGAAGGTCTTCTCAAAATAATTTATGGAGGTTAAAAGAGTTAAATATTGCAGATCAAGTAAAATTTATTTCTTTCGAGTTAAATGAATTTTCTAATATTATGATGGCTCTTGAAAAAACTAAAGTTGATGAGATATATAATCTTGGGGCACAAAGTTTTGTAGCAGCATCTTTTGAGCAACCTATTTATACGGGGGAAGTTGATGGATTAGGCGTAACAAGAATTCTTGAAGCAATTAGGATTTTAAATCCTAAAATTAAATTTTATCAAGCATCTACATCAGAAATGTTTGGTAAAGTTCAAGCAACAATTCAAAGCGAAGATACACCATTTTATCCACGTAGCCCATATGGAGTTGCAAAACTATATGGTCACTGGATTGCTGTAAATTATAGAGAGTCTTACAACATTCATACTTCATCTGGAATTTTATTTAACCATGAGTCACCTTTAAGAGGTGAAGAATTTGTAACTAGAAAAATTACCTTAGGGTTGGCTAACATCTTATCAAAAAATGCAGGTCCAATAAAATTAGGAAACTTAGACGCTAGACGCGATTGGGGCTATGCAAAAGATTATGTAGAAGGAATGTGGTTAATGCTTCAGCAAGATAAGGGAGATGATTATGTTTTAGCCACTGGCAAAACATCAACAATACGTTATTTTATTGAAATTGCTTCCAAGACAGCTGGCTTTAATATAGTATGGCAAGGTAAAGGACTTGAAGAAAAAGGAATTGATAAAAATTCAGGAAAGGTTATTTTTGAGATAGATTCACAATTCTATCGTCCTGCAGAAGTAGATTTATTGTTAGGTAATGCAACTAAAGCTGAAAAAAAATTAAACTGGAAAGCAAAAACTTCTTTAGAAGATTTAGCAACAATGATGGTTGAAGCAGATTTAAAAAGAATAAGTTTATAATTATACTAAAAAATATATACAAAATTTTATTTTCTGTTACATGGTTAGCTCATGCTTTTTCGTCTCTGGCTGAAGAAATTATTATAAATCAATACATCAATACTTAAAACACAGTGATAAAGCTAGATAGGAATTCCATTTTCTGAGCAATATTCTCCATTTGGAGAATATATTGTATAAAAAGTAATATTTTTACAACTTAGCTTGAGTTTTTCCGAAGTTAAATATCTTGATCTAGGATCAGCTGGTCCAATATCTAGCAGTAATACTTATATTTTTTACAAAGAAGAGGCTAAAGATTCTTATGGCTATTGATTATAATAAATTTAGACCAAAAGTTATTATCACTGAATTACAAACAGCTGGAATGTTTTAAAGTCTAAAAAACTGTATTTTAGTCATATAAGATTTAAAAACTTAGATTTACGTCATTTTGTTTTTAATTATTTATTCTTATTTTGTAAATAAGTAGTCACATCTAACTATAAATAAAATACAAAGTTTTTTCTGCATACTCTATAAATCATATAGCTAATTAGTGAACTAAATACAGTTAATAAGATTAAATATAAAGAATCCAAAAAATTTGGGATAACATGCTGATGTACTATCATAGAAATAGGCTTAATCATAATATAAAAGGGGTTGAACTCAAATAAATAACGCAAGTGCTCTGGAATAATCGTAATAGGATATACGATAGGCGTTAACCAAAAGGACACACTCACAAGTACAGTCATTATTTCATTTAAATCTTTTAAATAGGGAGCTGAAAAAGCTAACGCAATAGAAATAGCTGCAAGCGTAATAAAAATTAGTATCAAATATAAAGGCAATAATAAAACTACCGTATCAAATTTGGTTATTGACAATAAAACTAACAAAACATACATGCATAAAAATGATATTATATAATTATAAAATAACCTAGAGACATCAGAAAGCGGAAAAATTGTCTTAGAAATTATACATCTTTTTATAATCTCGGCATTATTTATTAATGAATTTGGTGTAGTTACTAAAGTCTGTGATATAAAGCTCCAAGTGAATATAGATGTAATTAGAAATGTTGTGTAATTTTCTACAGGAAACCGCATAATATGCGGCATAATTATGGAATAAATAATGACTTGCGTTGTTGGCTGAATTAGAGTCCATAATATTCCTAATACCGAATCACGATACTGCCTAGACAAAGTATTTTGAGATATCAAAATAATAGTAAGAAAATAATATTTATCACATTTACTTAATAAGTCATGGAAAAAATCTTTAACGAATCGCATGTTTATTACTTATTTTATCTTTAATATATCTTTTTTATATTTTGATGAAACTTCTTTAGCTGAACCTTCCATAATAATAGAACCTTGATCCATTAAAATAAATCTATTACATATTTCCTGTATATCATCTGTAGCATGCGATACAATGATAGCAATTGAAGCCGCATCAAGTTTTTTTCTAAGAACACTTCTAGATTTACTAATAAACCCTGCATCTCCAGCAGCTAATACTTCGTCTAAAAGCATAATATCAGGATCCTGAAAAACAGCTGAAGAAAAAGCTAAACGAGAGATCATTCCCGAGGAATAAGTTTTAAGAGGAAGGTAAATTTTATCACCTAATTCTGAGAATTCTATGATTTTTTGTTCTAATTCGCTAGAATAATCCTTTAATCTTCCTCTGTAAGCAAAACTTAATTTGATATTTTTAATCCCTGTTTGCTCATGATCAAATCCAGCCCCCATTTCAATAAGTGGCGCTATAGTTCCATGTACTAACCTATGTCCTTTAGCTATAGGATAATTAGCAGAAATTACTTTTAAAACGGAAGACTTACCACTACCATTCCTACCAATAATACCTATTTTATCACCAGGTTTAGCCTCAAGAGACACATTACGGAGTATTGGTATAGTCTTAGCTTTGATTGTCTTATTTAACAACAACCACTGACGCAAAGTCCCGGCTCTAGCATGGGTATCAATACCATTAACATAAACATTTTGTAATTTTATTTGTGCTAGAGTCATATTATTTGTATGTTATTAGACTATCTTCTTCAATATTTAGAAAAACACGTAATAAATTGTCTTTAAAAATGTTTATGTATATTATATATTTTATTATTCCACTCTTACTTTCTATAATTATAACTAAGCCACTTATAGCTTTTCTAAAAGAAAAGCAAATGGTTGATATGCCAAATCAACGCAAAAACCATAAAATCCCTACACCTAGAGGAGGTGGAATAGCAATACTAATCTGCATACTCATATGCTTTGAAACAATTGAACTACAGTCTCATACTACTTATTACTCGATTTATTTGATAATTGCAATTTCTATTTGTGCAGCAATATCGCTCTTAGATGATGCTTTTACTATCTCTATACCACTAAGAATGTATTTCCAAATTTTATCAGTATATTTAACTATTAACTCATTGTATGGCTATAATACTAATCTCTTACCACATTTATCTCTAACAATTGAGAAAACATTAATAGCTATAGCCTTATTAGGGTTTATTAATATTTATAATTTCATGGATGGAATAGATGGCCTTGCAGGGTCACAAACTATATATATAGCAACAATAGTACTAATATTCTCTATAATTGATCCTCAAATAGACTCTTCAATCTCCTATCTGTGCTTAAGCATAATTGGTTCATGTTTAGGATTTTTGATATATAACTGGCATCCTGCCAAGATATTTATGGGTGATGTTGGCAGTGTAACTCTTGGATTAATATGCGGATGGCTATTGCTAAACATAGCAATACATGGCTATATTGCTGCTGCAATAATTATTCCAGGCTATTATCTAGCTGATGGTATTACTACTATACTAAAACGTCTAATCCAAAAGAAAAAGATTTGGCATGCACATTCAGAACATTATTATCAACTTGCTGTACGTAAGGGCAGCTCACACTCACAAGTTACTAAAAGAATTATTTGTTGTAACTTGATTTTAGGAATACTCAGCTTGTTTTCTATAAATTATTCTATAGCGTCATTAATATTAGCAACTTTGTTTTTATTTTGGTTTTTGTTTCGTTTAGTAAATTAAAATTTTTCAGCATATTTCTTAAGACTTTCATCTGTTTGTTTAGCAAAGGCTTCTTTGGTAAAGAACTTCATCGCATGTTTTTTAGCATTTTCACCAAGTGTATCACGTAATTTTTTATCACTAATAAGCTTTAATAATTTTGCAGCAGCATCGTCTATATTAGGTTCTGCCCAAACACCTTTATCTTTATAGATATTCTGTGAATCATTAATTTCAACCAATTTGTATTTAACATAACAAGCACAATTTTTAGGTAAAAAAGTCATATTAGCAGACCATGGAGTAGCAAGTATTGCTTTACTATGCCACATTGCTTCAGCCATAAGTAATCCAAAACCCTCACTACGATGTAAAGACACAACTATATCAGAAAGATTTAGAAGGCCTTGCATTTCCTCTATAGTTAAAAACTTATCAATTATAATAATATTAGGTAGGTCAGAAATTAATTTATCTATTTCTTCTTTTTCTTTTGCAAATCTTTTTGTACCTGATAGCTTGAGTATCATTGTTACATTCTTTACATTATTAGAAATTTTTCTAAATGCTTCTATAGCACCAACTATATTTTTACGCTTAAATCCAGAGCCTAAATCAGATATGTTTAATATTATTAAGCCTTTCGGCAATTTAAAATATTCTTTATTAAAATAAATAGTTTGCGGTATACGCAAAGGAAGAGGTACAACTTTTATAGGTATGTCTTTAATTTTATTCCTAAAAGCCTGAGCCGAGAAATCTGAAGCTGTCCAAATTTCATGAACCAGATTACATGGTTTTACCCAATGGCTTGAGATAGATTCGGTTTCCCAAAGACAACAAGCAATAATTTTTTTATTTTTTAACCGCTTTCTACCAAGTAAAAATAAAATTAAAGGAATATGAACAGGATTATTTTGGATAACAATTACACCACCTTTTTGTCTAATAGACATTTGAGCAGGTAATTGAACATTTAAAAAGTTTTTTGTAAACAGACTACTAATATCAAACGACTTAACTTTATATCCTTGCTCTATAAAAGCATTTAATGTTAATCTCGCAGCTTGTCCTAACCCAGAAGAGGCTTTTAACATGCCAACCATTGTGATTGGACCAGACTTGATTAGTTTAGTAGGCTTTGGCAAAATAAAAATAAGTACTGCATTTCCAAGCTTACGTAAAACCTTTGGTGAGGACTTCATTGCTAAGCTAAAAAGCTTCGATAATAATCTCATTTCAACTTTGGACCTAAAAATCTTTACTTCAAATAGTAATTATACTAGATTATCAATTTTATAGAACACAATATCAAACAAATGTCCATTAAAGTTTTACATGTTTATAAAACGTTTTTTCCCGAAACAATAGGAGGAGGGGAGCAAGTTATTTTTCAATTATGTGAAAATACAAATATTGAATCCAGGGTGCTATGCCTGACTAAGAAAAGTGAAAAGACCATAAAAAAATATGAAGGTATAAAAGTTACTCGTTATCCACAAACTTTAAGTTATGCTTCATGCCCTATTTCAATACAAGCTCTATTAAACTTCAAAAAAGAGTCTACTTGGGCAGATATTATTCATTATCATTATCCTTGGCCATTTTGCGATATTTTATCTTTGTTTGCCGATAAAAAAAAATCAGTTGTGACTTACCATTCCGATATAGTAAAGCAGAAAATTCTACGTTGTTTGTATTATCCACTTGAACAATGGTTTCTATCTAAAGTTGATAAAATAATAGCTACTTCGCCAAATTATACTATTACAAGCCCGAATCTTATTAAATACAAATCAAAAGTTACAATAATTCCTATTGGAATAGAGAAAAACAATTACCCAAAACTTAATATAAATAATTGTAAGGAGATAAAGAAGAAATTTGGTGATAAATTTTTTCTTTTTATAGGTCAGTTACGCTATTATAAAGGGTTACATATTTTATTAGAATCAATAATTGGAACTAATCATCAGTTAGTAATTGCTGGCAGGGGAGCAGAATATAGAAATTTAAAAAAACAAGCTCAAGAAAAAAAGCTTGATAACGCTCATTTTTTAGGGCAAATAGATGATAAGCAGAAAGTTGATTTGCTTAATAGCTGTTTATGTTTAGTATTGCCATCACATCTTAAATCAGAAGCTTTCGGTATAGCTTTAGTTGAAGGCGCAATGTATGGCAAACCGTTAATTTCATGTGCTATTGGTACTGGAACAGATTATATAAATCAACATAAGAAAACAGGATTTGTTGTTCCTCCTAATGATCCAGCTTCTCTAAAGAAAGCAATGTCAGAATTAGTGGAAAATCCCAAGTTAGCAGAAAAAATGGGCAAAGCTGCTTTAGAAAGATATAAAAAATTATTTACAGCAAAAGATATGAAAGAAAAATTTACTAACTTATATAAATCTTTATTAGAGTAAAATTATGATCACACCAGTTATTTTGTGCGGCGGAGTAGGAACAAGATTATGGCCAATTTCACGCGAAACAAATCCTAAGCAATTTCTTGCTATTGAAGGCAATTTATCGCTATTTCAGGTTACTGCGAAAAGAATATCAGATTCAAAAATTTTTAACAAACCAATAATAGTTTGTAGCGAGCAACATAAATTCAAAATTGCTGGGCAATTAGAGAAGTTAGGCATAGAGCCTTTAGCGATAATTCTAGAGCCTATTTCTAAAAATACAGCGCCTGCAATTGCTCTTGCCGCACATTACATAAAAGAACATCATTCAAATTCACAAACCATGCTTGTTGTACCTGCTGATCATATGATAAAACAATCAGATCAATTTTGTAAGTTAGCGTTAGCTGCTAAAGAAGATTGTGCTAATAATAGCTTGATCACTTTCGGCATTAATCCAACCTATCCATCAACAGCTTATGGTTATATAGTACCTGGCAACTCAATTAATGAAAATTGTTATAAGGTAGAAACATTTACGGAAAAACCAACTGTAAAAATAGCTGAAGATTTAATTAAAAAACATGCTAAATGGAATAGTGGTATTTTTATGTTT
>CAZEVK010000019.1:0-29437 GCA_964515755.1 uncultured Rickettsia sp.
TCACCCGGCGGACGGCGATAGGTGGCCCGTGGGTTCGCCTCCCTCTCCCTCCGCCAGTTTTCAAAATCCATTATGTTTTTGTGCTTTTGTTAGTTGCTTCCTAAGACACAAGAATATACAATTTTTTCTGTAACTTGTACAATGAGCTTATATTAGGTAGCGCAATATCTATAAGAAAGATGAGTTTCAAATATTAGATGAACTACATACTTTTATAAATCGGCTTGATCAAGAAGCGTATGACCAGAAAGCTCCGTTTCAACATTATTGTTTTTGAGCGCATGATTCTCTATATTATTGGAAAACTGAGTGTCAGCACTGTTATAAAGTACATTAAAGCGATAGATAATTTGTGCTCTTAAATCTTCTGTATTAACTTGAGTGTTCTCATTGAGAATATTTAAGGTGGTGCTTAATGCATTAATAGCAATGTGGCCACATTCATTAATATGATTATTGTCTTGTACACCTGTATTGATAATAACAGAGCGCATCTCAAAAAGTTCGAAAATACTTTGGAGATTATTACTAAGCATGTGTCCTGACGGTATGCCTTCAATAATATAAGCTGAACCTTGATGAATAATAACTGGTACAATATGGCTATATCCTATTAATAAATTCCAATAAGCTTGATGATCATTAATGTGATTAATAATATTATTTACTAATTGAACAGTGTTATCAGCAAAAGAATTATCATTGGTTCCATTATGCCATTCAAAAATAGATCCACTTGATCTCAATTCTTCTGGAATTTGATTATTTAATTCATCACTATTTAAATATTCAGGATAGGCATTTTGTGTTAGATTTATTATGTTAAAGTGACTTGTTAAATCAGTTACTAGGTTACTATTTTCTTCTAAATTTGCAGCAACTATACTGTAAGGATCTGCACTATCTCCGATTGCTCGAGCTAAATAAGTTCTATCAATTGAATTATCAGATATAGATATACTGCCTTCAGGGACTCTCTCGATAAATACTCTTACTGATTCTAGAAGAAATTCATAAGCAACTTTTTTATCACCAAGTTGAGACATATATTGTTCCATTTCTGTAATTTCTTGTAAAGAGTCTAAATAATGATGAATGAACCCAGTTTTTTGTGCTATGTTTTCAAATAATTTTTTATTATACCCACCGAAACCTAGTAGTAATAATTCTGCATGAGAACTTACTTGAGAACTCAATTTGGTTACTTCATCTAGTGAAGTATTTCCATGTGTATGATCTCCATCAGTAATCAAAATCGTTAATGAGTGAGGATTTATAGTTTGAGTTTCTAGAGCATTCTTTAGCGCACCATGCAAGTTAGTGCCATTGTCCATTTTCAAGTTTTCAATTTGTTTGTAAAGACGTGCTCTGTCATTAAATTTATCTAAATTATAAAAATTACTAGTAATTTTTTCGTCAAATGTTGTTAAAGTTAATGTTTTGATATTTTTTTCTATTATCTTTATTAGATCTTTAACTTTTGCTTTGTATTCGGTAGACACTTTATGCATGCTTCCGCTTACATCTAATATTAAATGAATGTGCCCATTTATCGAATCTGTATTTTTTTGCGTAGGAACAAATAGCATAGGAATTAACTTCTCTAAACCTTCTTCTTTAAAAATTACTCCGCTATTAAAAGATGAATAAAGATATTGAAGTAGATCATCTGTATTTATACTTAGTTCATATATTGCCTGATCTTGTATAGATGAAAAAATTGGTCTCTCAACAATATTAATAAGATTTTTTTCTCTTAACATTTCGTATAGTCTTTTAACCAAAAGTCCATAATTAAATTTGACCACAGTATTACCATTAAATACTTTGCTAGAAAAAATTTCTGATGTATCTATTGTTGTGGCTTTGAAATCGATACCGTTATCGTCAACTTTTTCGTTATCTAATCCAAGCACAGTCCTTGCTATTTTTAAATCTGAGTATTGAGATATAGTTGACGTTAAAAAATTTACTTCTGCAGATTTCAAATTAAAAGATGAAATAGTGTGTTTAAAAGTACTTATTAAGTTTTTGGTATTATCATTACTGGAGTTTTCAAATAGACGATTAAATGTACTAATTGCTTCGCCATCTAATAATCTTACTAAAATTTCCTTTCCTTCTAGCTGAGTCAATTCCTCAACTTTTGCATCTAGGTATGACTTTTTTACTGTATCTCTCTTTACTTTTTCATTAAGATGAGGGACTTTTGATCTTAATATGTCTGGCAATGATAACACAGCTCTTAGCTCATTAAACCCTGCCAAATCTGACTTAATTACTAAATTCTTACCTTGTAAAGATGATACTTCAACTTTTCCTTCTTTTAGTATAGCGTTTAAAAAGAATTCCCATTTACTTTCTTGGTTTTTAAAATGTTTTGGCATAGAGTAACTCCTTTATGATTAAACTAAAAGTTGCTAAAATTACGTAAATAAAAAGTTTTATTTAGAAATAATAATTAAATTTATATAACTAATTTCTATTATTTGTCAACTTCTAGTAGCATAAATATGTATAAATAATCCTAATAGTTATCTTAGTTCAGTTAAATTTTTATCAATTCTATTAAAAATAAATGGTAGCAGATTGCTAGTATTTTAAGAAATTCTAAACTTTGTAAGAATTAATTGTATGTCATATCTTGAAATAGTGAATATGGTTTTTTTGTAAAAAAAAATGACAATGTAAGTAATAGCAACTTATAGGTACTGTGATGCTCACATCTTCATTTAATAAATAGATTATTTTATAATTAATATAAATTATTAATTAAAGCTTTTGCTTACATAATAACATGTGGGCAAATATTAAAAATTTCTGTATTCTTTTATTTATTATTAATAAAATAATGATGAGAATATGAAGATCCTTAATATAATGCTTACTAATGCTTTAGGGGGTATTGAGCAGTCTTTTTTAGATTACAGCCAAGCGTTAATTATTAATCAATATCAAGTTATATCCATTGTACAGCCTTTATCTCCAGTTATAAAACATATTGTAAAAAAAGGATTTGATTATCATTGCTTACGTGTTCGATCTTATTATGATTATATTGCTGCTTTTAAAATTAAATATTTTATCAAAAAAAATAATGTAGATCTTGTTATTGCTCATGGTGGAAAAGCAGCAAGAATTGTACAATTATTAAATTTAGCAGTGCCGGTTATATCAGTTTCTCATAATAGTAATTTTAAAAAAATATTAAATTGCTCCGCTGTTATAGCAATTACTGATAAAATGCGTAAAGATATAATAAAATCAGGATATCCTGAAGAGTCTTGTTATAGGCTTTATAACACTGTCTCTCAAAAAATAAAGCCTACAAAAAGTTTCAGTTATCACAAAACTCCGGTTATTGGTTTCTTAGGGCGATTAGATAAAGAAAAAAGAATTGATGATTTATTCCGTGCCGTTTACTTGGTTGCTAATAAAGGTTTAAGCTTAAAAGTAATTGTAGGTGGAGAAGGTCCTGAGAAAGAGAATTTAATTAAATTAAGTGAAATGCTAGGTTTAGAAAAAATAGTTAAATTTGTATCTTGGGTAGAAGATAAAAAAGCTTTTTATAATAGCATAGATGTTTTGGTTTTACCTTCACTTAATGAATCTTTTGGCATAGTAATATTAGAAGCATTTGCAAATAATAAAGTTGTTATATCTACAAAAACCGATGGTCCTTCTGAAATAATTATAAATGGAAAAAATGGGTTATTAGTAGAAATATCTAATCCGGTTGATCTTGCAGACAAAATATTTTTTATTCTAAAGAGTCAAAAAATTGCCAATAAATTAATCAAATCAGGAAATGATAGAGTTAAAGATTTTAGTATGCTAAACTTTTCAAAACAATTAGATTTCATAATTAAAGATATCGTTATAAATTAATCTAATGGTCATGTATGTTTCTTGTTAATATTACTTATGTAAAGCCAATAGAAAAGATAGAGCAGCATTTAGCTTGCTCATAACGTATGGTTAGATAAGCATTATCTTTCAGGTGATTTTGTTGCATCTGGCAGGAAAGTTCCAAGGACAGGTGGAATAATTTTAGTTAAAGCTGCTTCTAAGAGTATTGTGAACGATATGCTTAAAAGTGAGCCATTTAATATTGCAAAACTTGCTACTTATGAAATTCTAGAATTTAGAATTACTAAAACTAATAATAAAGGAATAGATCTTGAGTAAAATTGCACGTTCTAATTTTTTAGTTATTAAAATAATTCTAGGTTCTATCTTGATAAGCCTAGCAATATATTACATTAATTTTCCAGATGAATTATTGTCAGAACGCTTTCAAATTACAGAGCAATTTATTACTGACGATGAAAACAATTTTTATAATCAAATAGGTGATCGTAGGGCTAAACTCTTTGATAAAAATCAATGTTTAGGACGTTATAATTTATGTGAAAATGATCTAGTCAAAACAGGTTACTTTATTTCAGAAGAATTTCCATGTCATAATAACTTACTTGGGTTATGGTCTGGTAAAAATGGTATTAAGTCTAGAGATGACTTTTTATTTATGCCATTGATTCAAGATCATATTATGAAAGAGCTATCTACCATCTATTATAAAAATATTTATTATTATGAATTAAATAAATATATAGATCATATATTAGTGACTCCCTCTAGTTTAATAGCAGTAATGCATTTATACGGTCCTTTTGAAGTGTTGAGTTTTTTTCATGGTAAATCAAATTTAAATGGGAATATCAAGCAAGATTTAGAAACATTTGCTAAATACAAAATTACGACATTTAAATCTTATGATTATGGAAAAAATGATACTAACTTTAATTTGTTGATAGAGCAGAAATGCTACTCTAATAAAAGGTGACTACTATCTTTTGCTCATTTCTACAAAATGTCTTTCTGTTTCGCCTATATATAATTGTCTTGGTCTGCCTATTTTAAACGCAGGATCAGAAAGCATTTCTTGCCATTGGGCAACCCAACCTACAGTTCTTGCAACGGCAAATAAAACGGTAAACATTGCTGTAGGAATTTTTAATGCTTTGTAAATTAAGCCCGAATAAAAATCAACATTTGGGTATAATTTACGTTCTACGAAATATTCATCATTTAACGCAATTTTTTCTAGTTCTATTGCTATATCAAGTAATGGATCAGTAACACCAAGGCTCTGTAAAACATCATGGCAACATTTGCGAAGTACTGCAGCCCTTGGGTCATAATTTTTATATACTCTATGTCCGAATCCCATAAGCATGAATGGATCATTCTTATCTTTAGCACGCTCTATATATGCTGGGATATTTTCTTTAGATTTTATTTGCTCTAACATTTTGATTACAGCTTCGTTAGCACCTCCATGTGCAGGGCCCCATAAAGAAGCTATGCCTGCGCCAATGCATGCGAAAGGATTAGCTCCAGACGAGCTAGCTAACCTTACAGTTGATGTAGAAGCATTTTGTTCATGGTCAGCATGTAAAATAAAAATTTTATCTAATGCATCTACTACTATTGGATTCGCAACATATTCTTCACAAGGAGTACCAAACATCATTTGTAAAAAATTTTCTGTGTACCCTAAATTGTTCTTTGGATACATAAATGGTTGACCAATACTGTTTTTATAAGCTAAAGCAGCAAGAGTTGGCATTTTAGCAATTAGTCTATATGCAGAAATTTCACGTTGAGTATGATCATTAATATCTAACGAGTCATGATAGAACGAAGACAATGAAGCTACAGCTCCAACCATCACAGCCATTGGGTGTGAGCTTCGCTGAAAGCCGCGTAATAAAAATTGTAATTGTTCATGAACCATCGAATGGTAGGTTATATTTTTAATGAATTTATCTTGTTCTGCTTTACTAGGTAAACGATTATTTAGTAATAGATAAGCCACTTCAGGAAAGTTGCTTTTTTCTGCTAATTCTTCAATGTGGTAGCCTCGGTATTTTAGAATGCCTGCATTTCCATCTATATAAGTAATGCTTGAAGAACAAGATGCTGTTGACATGAATCCAGGATCGTAGGTGAAAATACCAGCTTCAGCATATAGCTTTGTAACATCTATAACATCAGGGCCTTCTGATCCTGATAATATTGGCAATTCTATAGTTTTATTATCGAATTTTAGTGTAGCAAAACGTTTATCTTTACTCATAATAATCCTCTATAAAGTAATAATATGTATAGCAAATTCTCTAACAAACACAACTGCTATCTTGTTTCTCTAACTTACTTTTCATAACGTTTGCTAAGGACATATCATTATGTATATGTTCTACACGTTTTTTTTGGACACTTGGATTTTTAAATTCTGGGAATTCAGCAAATAACTTTTGTGAATTGCTAATAAAATAGTTAAGCAATTGGAAATAAGATATGCCAGAAGTTGTTTCTATGTCTTTTAATTGCCAATCAGAAGCTGCCTTATGTTTAATATGAGGCGCTAAGCGAAGTCCAGAAGCTTCTTTTTCTAAAAAATTTCTAACTTCTATAAACGCTTCTGGACAATCATCAAGATTACTTTTTATTCTTTTTTTATTAGATAGGCTATATGTTTTTTTATTTTTTTCATCATTATGTGCATGTAATCTTCTCGGACCAATTCGTTCAAAAATGTTAGCTAATTTTGAATCAAAAATAGCGATTTTTGATAATTCTTTTTTTGTTTTCTTGGTAAAATTATTATTTTTATCTTGTAATGAGTTGTTAGAGTTGTAACTAAAATGAGTAAGCTCTATATCATCCGTGATTAAAAATTGTTTCACAACTTCAGTAGCTATCTCTGTTCCTGAGCCATGTCCTTGTAAAATAATTTTATCTGGATGTATTTGATCATCTAATAGTGTATTTACCATAGCTATACCATTATAAATCAAATCATTTCTACTTATTGAACCATCGTTATCTTTAAATCCATTATAATTAAAATTATGAATAACTGCACCGGTAATAAATGCTTGTTCTGTTATATCTATCCAGTGGGTTTCATAAGTTGTTGTCGTGGGTATGAAGTTAATAATATGAATTTCTTCAGCTTTTCCAGGACGCATTAAATGATCCAATGTTTTTAAGTCACTGGATGATAAAATTCTAGCAGATAATAATAATTTAACTTTATTTGTTATTTTCTCAAATTCAAGTCTTTTACTTGACAGATCAAACATTTTTTGTGCTTCTACTTTGGATACTATACTAAGTGGTATAACTTTAACTGAATCTAAAAAATATGTTTTGTTATTAGAAAGTTTACATAAAACTTTTTCTTTTAGGATTTTTAAATTTGAAAGACAAACTATAGAATTATTACCATCGTGCTGGTCTTTAGTTTTGAGCTCATCAAAGCTATCACTTTTATTTTTTATATGTAAATCTAGCTTTGGTTTTGTAATTTCTATATTTTTTGTTTGTAATTTTAGTAAGTTATTTAATTTAGCTGATTGAATAGTTTTTGCACGCACAATTTCTTCTTCTATAAGAGACTCTGCTTTACTTATAAAATAAATTTCTGATGTGTGATTTTTTTGTAAGTTTTTCATACAAAACTCACAAATACCAGCAATAGTTTTTCTTACTATGCCTAAAATTTTATGATGTTTTGTAATTAAATTTTGTTCAGCACTTAATATTTTCATAAGTCCAAAATTTTTATTCATGATTTCTAATAATTTTGGATCATCAAAATTAATTTTACCAAGATTAAATTTTGTACTCATCATTGTATAAGTAATTTTAAAAAATTCTTTCTTAGAAATTTTTTTAGAAATTGAGTCATTTACTAATTCTTCTAATTGTTTGACTAATTCTTTAGCTTGTTCATGTAGATTCACTTCTTTGGGTTGTACAGAAATTTTATTTGAGAAAATAGATTCATTCTCTAATAGTAATTCAATACATTTTTCATGATCTAATTGTTGAGCAATTTGCAATGCTGTTTTACCTTCTGAATTACGAATAATAGTAGAAGCATAGGAGTTAATAAGTGCCGAAATAATTTCAGGATAGTTATTTAATGCTGCAAGATGTAAAGGAGTGTTACCTTGTCTGTCTGCTTTATCTATTACGGAATTATTTTGTTCTAAAAACTTTATAGCCTTTATTTTGTCACCTGTAATTATTGCGGAATGAAGTTCTAATTCAGCTAATTCATTTTCTTCATTTATTAGTATAAAATTTTTCTCAAGTGTTGTCATAACATTCCTACATATGAAAATTTATTATTAAGTTAGGGAGTATGAAATACTCAAGTTAATTAAAAGTTAAAATAATCAATAAAATTGAATTTATTTTGTGCTATATAAAATAGTGTGACTTTTTAGTCGCAGTTTTTATTTTACTTTGCTAAATTCATTATATGAAATTGATATTCTAAAATTTTTTTAGGAAAATTTAGTAATAAAAATTATTAAAAGGAGCTATATGAGCAATGAGTATATTTTTATTTATGTTACTATTCCAGATGAAATAGTAGCCAAAAAAATTTGCAAAGGTTTAATAGAGAAAAAAATTGCTACATGTGCAAATATAATGTCAAAAAGCCAGGCATTTTATATGTGGGAAGGAAAAATAGAAGAAAGCTACGAATATATTATGATAATTAAAACTTTAGCTGTTAAGTTTACCGAGGTAGAAAAATTTATTTTAACATTACACCCGTATAAATGTCCTTGTATTGTTGCTTTATCAATCGTAGACGGACATCAAAATTTTTTAAATTGGATTAAAGAAGGAATTAAATAGAATCTATTTATCAGAATTGACAACTATATGGTTTGTGCTGTAATGTGCTTTACTAGGTCTTTAACTTAATAAACTTAAAATAAAATAATTGAAATTATATGAAACTTCCATTGATGCCAAAGGCTACAGCAGTATGGCTTATAAATAATACAGCGCTGACTTTTGAACAGATAGCAGAATTTTGTGGTATGCATTTACTAGAAGTGCAAGGTATTGCTGACGGAGAGGTAGCGGTTGGCATTATTGCTCAAGATCCTGTAATTAACGGTCAAGTCACTCGTGAAGAAATACAAAGATGTGAAAAAGATTCAAAAGCTAGATTAAACCTTATTGATCAGTTTATTATTAAGGGGACAAATAAGAAAAAAGCTGCACGTTATACCCCTATAGCACGAAGACAAGATAAACCAGATGCTATATTTTGGTTGTTAAAGAATTGTATAAATATTTCTGACTCGCAAATAATAAAGCTTATTGGTACCACTCACTCTACAATTACTGCTATACGTAATAAAGCGCATTGGAATATGGCTAACCTTAGACCAAAAGACCCTGTTTTACTTGGTTTATGCACACAAACTGCGTTAGACGATCTCATGACTAATTTAAATAAAGAAGGACGTTCTTCGTCAAATAAAAGTCACTAATTATAATTATTAGTTGCGTGAGTCATTATTATGACAGTAATAATTGCAAATTGGAAAATGAATAAGGGGCTTGAAGGCAGTTTGGATTTTGCTGCTGATCTACATAATCTTATCAATAAAAAAGCTGTGAACTGTCAGGTTGTACTTTGTCCTTCTTTTCCTTATCTCTATGTGGTCTCAAAAATTATTAGTGATGGTTTAATAAAGCTTGGAGCCCAGGACTGTAGTTTCAAAGAATCTGGAGCTTACACTGGTGATGTTAGTGCTTCTATGTTAAAGGATAGTGGATGTGATTATGTTATTTTAGGCCACTCGGAACGTAGGATATATCATAATGAAACATCACCTGTAATAAAGCAAAAAGCAGAAAAAGCTCATTTATACGGTTTAACTACCATTATTTGTGTAGGCGAAACGTCTTTAGAGAAAGAAAAAGGACAAACCTTTACTGTTATTGAAGATCAGTTAAAAAATTCTCTACCATTATCTCTATCAGAGGAGAATATTATTATTGCATATGAGCCAGTTTGGGCCATTGGAACGGGTAAAAATCCATCTGTTAGAGAAATTAATAAGGTACATGCTCATATTAAAGATTTTGTAAAAGATTTTACAAAGCTTCACGGTCTTTTGCTTGAAAAAGATGTTAAAATCGTCTATGGTGGATCAGTTAATCCAAATAATTGTAAAGAAATATTAAGTATAGCTAATGTAAATGGCTTGTTAGTTGGAGGAGCAAGTCTAGTGAGTGAAGATTTTTATAACATCTTAATTAAAGCATAAAGGTATTATATGCAAACAGTTTTAATGGTAGTTCATTTAATTATAGCAGTGTTGCTTGTGGGTGTAATTCTTTTGCAGCGCACTAGTGAAGATAGTTTAGGAGGACTAAGTGGAGGATCTGGATTTAGTGGAATAATGTCTGTGCGCTCATCCGCTAATTTATTTTCACGTATTACTATGATATTAGCTACTTTATTTATAATAAATTGTTTGGTTTTGGCCAATCTTTCTTTAAAACAATCCAGTCAAAGCATAATATCAAAAATTACTATAGAACAACCGCTTTCTAGCGAAGAGCAGAGAGATAAACAAGATCAAGACGGAATACAAATTCCAACAGCACAATAATTTATGACAAGATTTATTTTTATTACAGGTGGCGTAGTTTCTTCATTGGGTAAGGGACTTGCTTCTGCAAGCTTAAGTGCTTTATTACAAGCTCGAGGTTATAAAGTGTGTATGCGTAAGCTAGATCCATATTTAAATGTTGATCCAGGCACAATGAGCCCAACACAGCATGGTGAAGTTTATGTAACAGAAGATGGAGCTGAAACTGATTTGGACTTAGGTCATTATGAGCGATTCACAGGGCTAAACACGACTAAATCTGATAATATAACTACTGGGCAAATTTATTCTACTCTATTACTGAAAGAACGTCGTGGAGACTACTTGGGTGCAACAGTACAAGTGATTCCGCATGTGACAGATTTAATTAAGGAATTCATTTTTTGTGATACTAAAAAATTTGACTTTGTTCTATGTGAAATTGGTGGAACTGTTGGTGATATAGAAGCTTTACCTTTTTTGGAAGCAATTAGACAAATTAGTAATGAACTGCCACAAAACACTGTTAAGTTTATACATCTAACTTTGCTGCCATATATTTCTACAGCTAAAGAATTAAAGACTAAGCCGACTCAACATTCAGTAAAAGAACTTAGAGCAATCGGTATTCAGCCTGATTTATTACTTTGTCGTAGTTCTAAAGAAATACCAGAAAGTGATAAAAGAAAAATTGCTTTATTTTGTAATGTTCGCCCAGAAAATGTTATTGAAGGATTGGATGTAAAAACGATATATGAAGCTCCTATAACTTATCATACAGCTGGCCTTGATACTCAGGTGCTACAAGCATTTGGTCTAGATCATGTTCAGGAGCCAGATTTAAGTAGATGGAGAGATATCATTGATAAAATGAGTAAATCTTCTGATGAGTTAACAATAGCAATTATTTATAAGTATAATAGTAATGATGCTTATTTATCACTCGTAGAAGCACTAAATCATGCTGCTATTAGTGATTGTATAAAACTTAATCTCAAATGGATTAACGCGCGTAGATTAAAACAAGAAGGTATAGAGCAAAAATTTATTGATGTTGATGCAATTTTAGTTCCAGGTGGCTTTGGTGACGATGGAATTGAGGGTAAAATTATGGCAATAAAATATGCTAGAGAGAATAATATTCCATTCTTTGGTATTTGCCTTGGTATGCAAATGGCAGTTATAGAGTTTGCCCGTAATATTTGTAATTTGCCAGATGCACTTTCAACAGAATTTGGACCTACATCAAATCCTGTGATTGCTTTGATGAAAGAATGGTACCAAAAAGACGGTATTGAAAAACGATCTGAAAAAAGTGACCTCGGTGGTACAATGCGCCTGGGGGTGTATGAATGTGATTTAACGGATAACACAAAAAGTGCAAAAATTTATAATAGTAAAAAAATTTATGAACGTCATAGGCATCGTTACGAATTTAATATGAATTATCATGATCTTATGGAAAAGCAGGGCATAGTATTTGCAGGCAAATCACCAGATAGAAATCTAATGGAAATAATTGAATTAAAAAATCATCCATGGTTTATAGGTGTACAATTCCACCCTGAATTTAAATCAAAACCATTTAGGCCTCATCCTTTATTTTGTTCATTTATCAATGCAGCTAAAGATTATCATTTGAGTAAAAAGCATGAAAATTAATCAAAAAGTAGTAGAAGTTGGTAATGTAAAAATTGGTAATAAGTTGCCTTTTGTTTTAATAGCTGGTCCTTGTCAAATTGAATCTATGGATCATTCTTTATTTATGGCAGATGCTTTAGTTAAAATGACTGATAAACTAGGTATAGGGTTTATTTATAAATCATCATATGACAAAGCTAACCGTAGTAGCCTTAAAGGAGCTAGAGGGCTTGGCTTAGAGAAATCATTACAGGTGTTTGAAAAGATAAAAAAAACATTTGGTTGTTCTATTCAAACTGATGTTCATACGGCTGAGCAATGTTCTGTTGTAGCTAAATATGTAGATGTCTTGCAAATACCAGCTTTCCTATGTAGACAGACTGATTTATTAGAAGCTGCAGCAAAAACTAATAAAACTATTAATGTAAAAAAAGGTCAATTTCTTGCTCCTTGGGATGTAAAAAATATTATTGATAAGTTTGATGCTTTTTCGAATCCAAATTTATTAATTACTGAACGAGGGGTATGTTTTGGTTATAACACTTTAGTAAATGATATGCGTGGTTTAGAAATTATGGCAGATATGGGAGTTCCTGTAGTTTTTGATGCCACTCATTCAGTTCAGCAGCCTGGAGGTAAAGGAGACTCTACTGGAGGAGAAAGAAGATTTGTAAACTCATTAGCAAGAGCAGCAGTGGCTGTTGGAGTAGCTGCTGTTTTTATGGAAACACATCAGGATCCAGATAATGCGCCAAGTGACGGTCCTAATATGGTTAAGCTTTCAAATTTAGAAGATTTGCTTAAAACCCTTCTGCAGTTTGATATCTTAGCAAAGAGTTTGCAAAGATAGTAATTAACACTTACTGAACTATTTTCCAGCTACCATCAGGTTGTCTACAAGCGGTTCCATAACCTTGCTGTTTTTTGTTGCCAACATTTATTTCATTGGTAAATTCTCGACAATACTGACCTTGTTGCTGATATGTTCTGATAGGTGTGAATGACCCGCTATGACCACTATCTGGATTTTTCCAAGTAGATGTTTGCCCAGAAGGTGTGTTTTCTAAAGAATTGTTTGCGGTTTTTTCCATTCGGTATTTATCTTGTTCATCCATATAACTACCAACTTGATTACCAACTAAAGCGCCAGTAATTGCTCCAAGACCAATACCAAGCATTTGTCCACTACCTTTACCAAATTGAGAACCAAGTGCTGCACCAGCTACTCCACCTAGAATTGTACCAGCTCCTTGTTTATTTACTCCGCCTTGACCAGCACAACCAAATATGAATAATGGTAAAAATAATAATAAGAATAAAGTTTTTTTCATTTTTTTATGTCCTACAATACAAATTGCTATATTATAATAGTATATCATAATGATGATTTAATGACAACATGAAACATACAGACCATAGAAGCAGACTAGTAATTAGAGCAACTGTAGCCTCTATGGCTACGGCAGCAATTATTATAATTGCAAAAACTATAGCTTGGGCTAGCACGGATTCATCTTCTGTATTGGCATCACTTATAGATTCTTTATTAGATATTATTTCTTCTTTTATTAATTTTCTCGCAGCTCGTTATGCAATGCAACCCCCTGATAGCGAGCATCGCTTTGGACATGGTAAAGCAGAGGACTTAGCTGTTTTAGTTCAATCATCGTTTTTTATTATTTCCGGTATTTTTGTTACAATTATTGCAGTTAAAAAAATAATAACTCCTCAAGAGCTTGATAATAGTGAATTAGGGGTTTGGTTGGTAATATTTTCTTTAGCGATTTCAGCTTTATTGATGATCTATCAAACATACGTAATTAAAAGTACTTCTTCAAATATAATTAAAGCTGATAGGTTGCATTATTTTACGGATTTCTTTACTAATGGAGCTGTAATAGTTTCTTTATTTTTATCTATTTTTCTTAAAAGTAAAATTGTTGATCCAATTTTTGCAATAATGATAGCAATTTATATGCTATACGAGGCATTTAAACTTTTCAAAGAAGCTTTCCGTAATTTAATGGATCATGAATTTACAGAAACAGATAAAAAATTATTACAACAGATTATTACTTCTCATAAAGATGTGAAAGGTTTTCATGATTTAAAAACTCGTCACTCTGGTAGTAAACCAATTATCCAATTTCACTTAGAAATGGATGGTAAAGTATCTCTTTATGAAGCTCATACCATTGCTGAAGCCGTAGAGATTTTGATTAAACAGAAATTTAAGAATGCAGAAGTTATTATTCATCAAGACCCTGAGAGTGTTAATGAAAAAAGGGAATTTAATACTATATGATTTCTATGCAGCAGCACCATATGTTAGAGGCGATAACTCTTGCAGAAGCTGCAATAGAAAAAGAAGAAGTTCCTGTTGGTGCGATAATTGTGGATAGCCGTAATAATCAAATCATTAGTCGAAGTTTCAATCAAGTAGAAGCTAGTTTTAATCCTATAGCACATGCTGAAATTTTAGCAATTCAGCAGGCTTGTAAAATATTACGAACCACTAGATTAGAATTTTGTGATTTATTTGTTACTTTAGAGCCGTGTGCAATGTGTGCATCTGCTATTTCTCATGCTAAACTTAGACGTGTATATTTTGGTGCCTACGATATAAAAAGTGGTGCAATTGAAAATGGCGTGAGATTTTTTGAATCAAAAACTTGCCATCACTTACCAGAGGTCTACGGTGGGATTTTGCAAAAAGAATCTTCTAAATTATTGAAAAACTTTTTTCAAATTAAGCGTCATTAGATTTTGTTTCGAGCTGGCTTACTTTTGTTTTTAATTTTGTAATAAAACCCTCAGGCCCTGTTTGTTGCACAATTGAAGAGAATTCAGAGCGTTGTGACATAATAGCGCTTACACCTTCAACAACAACATCAATTACTTGATATCCTCCTGCGCTAAGAGCTTTAGGCTTTACTTGGTAGTTAATAGATATAGGAGGTTGACCATTAGTTCTTAATATTTGAGTTTCAACCGTGAAATTTCCAGGCGTTTGTTCTAATACTTTATTAATTTTAAATGATTCATCGGTATATTTCATTAGATTCGGCAAATAGCTATAAAGAAAATATTTTGCATAAGTATTTTGGTAATCTACTTGTTGATTAGGGTTTAATTGACGATAATTTTGAGCAATCACAAATTTTGCCATCCAATCTAAGTTAAAATTGGTTTTTAAGAGTGAAAATAGCTGATCTGTTTTGGCTTGCTGTCCATTAGATTTATTTTTTACTATCGCAATAACTTGATTTGCTAATGTATTTATATAATTTTTAACGTCCTGCGTTTGATCGGCAAAAGCAGCGTTGGTATTAATTAATAGTGTGACTACTAAAAGAAGTTTTTTTATTTTATTAAGTATCTGGTTCATTACTTTATTTCCTCATTGTACATGTTATAGTCTACATTATAATCTATTTGCTTATTCTTACAAGCTATGTTTTTCTTTGCTCTGTATTGTAAGTACATACTTCTTACCTGAGCATAATAATCAAGAGATGATTCTTCGAGCGAGTTTGATAAATCTAGATAATCAGCGCGATTGCTGATAGTTGATGCCACAAAAATCCCAGTTTGCTCAGGGTAATTAAGGACTAGATTTAATGGATCTAGGACTATGTCATAAACTTTTCCTGCAGCATCTCTAATTGATGATGGACCAATAATTGGCAATACTAAGTATGAGCCATAATCAGCGCCATAAGAGGCAAATGTATCGCCAAATGTTTGAGAATTTTCCGTTAAACCAAAGCCGCTAGCAAAATCTAATAATCCACCTACTCCAAATGTTGAGTTTATAGCGAATCTCCAAAATGTTCTAAATGCAGATTTTGAATCTCCTTGAACGACGTTGTTTAATAGTGTTAAAGGCGATTTCAGATTTCTAATGAAGTTCCTTACCCGATCTCTTCCCCAGCTAGGAACTGTTTTTTTATACAGAGTTGATACTGGTTTTAAAATTGTGTGATCAAGAGTTAAATCTATTTGAAACATCGCACGATTGAATTTTTCGTACGAATCTACTACTTCATAGCATTGACCATTATTTTCCGAGTTTCTAGCTTGTGCATAAGCTGATCCTATACATAAGATAATAGTAATAAACATTAATTGAATTATTTTGTACAAATACATACAAATGCTCCTACTTCATTTTTGATTGTAGTTTGTGTTATACTTATACATTTTAATCCAGCCTTTTTTATTTCCTGTTTTATGAAACTTTCAGTATAACAGAAATTTTCAAAGTTTTTATTTAAATTTACTTCTGAATTTTCTTTTAAAGATTTTTCTACAGTAAATGCTACGAATCCATGATTATTTAGAATATTTTTTATTTCTTTTAAAGTAGAGAAAAGCGAACTTTCAAAGTGTATAGAAAGGCCTGCGATAATTAGGTCAAATTTATTTTTAGTCTTTGTTAAAAACGAATAATAATTCTGATGAATTAGTTTTTTATAGATTGGTTTATTTAATTTTTGAATTTTAGAAGCTATATTTAACATATTTTCTGAAAGATCTACGCCATATAAGTTATTAGTAGAGAAATTCTTTGCAATTAGCTTTCCACATTGCCCTGTGCCACAGCCAAGATCAAGAATAGAATAGATTCTTTTTTGATCTAGATGATTTGAAATTTGATTGATTAAGTCGTTTGCTGCAGTGTATCCGGTTTCTAAATTAAATTCACTGTCATATCTAGAAGCAGCGATATTAAAATAGTCTTCAATAATTGATGTTGGAATAAGTTTTATGTTGGTTTTATTTGTGATTATAGATAATAAGTATTCAGCTTCGGGAAAATCAGGTTTTAGTGCGAGTGCTTTTTTTAAAGTTAACAAGGCTTTTTCTTTTTGATCTCTAATAAATAAGCATTTTGCAAGTTGATATAAAGCATCTGTATGTTGTGGGTTTAAAAACAATACTATTCTAAAACGCAACTCGGCATCGCTCATATTATTTAATCTTACATGATGTAATCCCAGAAGATAGTTAGTTTCAGCTAAATTTTTTAATTTGTTAATTTTATCATGAATATTTTCCACAAATTTATTAAAGTGCTGTTTTAATTTCTTTGTCATTGATATTTCCATAAAAAGCCAATATTTTTTAAAATTATCTTTACATAAGTTATCTATATTGATTATAGCAGATTAGATAACTAATTGAATATTGAAAATAAGGAGTTGTCAATGTCTCTAATCGCTAAACGTCTATCTAATATTAAACCTTCACCCACTTTGTTATTATCTGCGAAAGCAAGTGAGCTGAAAAACAAAGGTATTGATGTATTAAATATGACTGTAGGGGAGCCCGATTTTGATACGCCAGCTAATATTAAGAATGCAGCTACCAAGGCTATTGAACAAGGTAAAACAAAGTATACAGCTGTTGATGGTATTACTGAATTAAAAGAAGCTATTTGTAAAAAATTTAAACGTGAGAATAATCTAGATTTTACCACTTCACAGATTACTATTGGCAATGGTGGAAAGCAAGTTATTTATAATTGTATGATGGCAACATTAAATCCTGGTGACGAGGTTATAGTTCCTGCCCCATATTGGGTTTCATATCCAGAGATAGTAACAATTTCTGAAGGAATGCCGATAATCGTATCCTGTGGAGAAGATATGAATTTTAAGTTGACTCCAGAAATACTTGAAAGTGTGATTACTAATAAAACCAAATGGTTGATTTTTAACTCTCCAAGCAATCCGACTGGTGAGGTGTATAGCGAAGAAGAATTGAAAAGACTTGCAGAGGTTTTAAGAAAATATCCCCAAGTTAATATTTTGTCTGATGATATTTACGAGCATATTACTTATGATCAAAAGTTTTTTACAATTGCCGAAGTTGCACCAGACATTAGAGATAGAATTTTTACTGTAAATGGTGTTTCAAAGTCTTATGCAATGACAGGATGGCGTATAGGGTACGGTGCTGGTATAGAAAGTCTTATTAAAGCAATAGCTGTTATACAATCGCAAAGTACATCTAATCCCTGTAGTATAAGTCAATATGCAGCATTAGAAGCAATAAATGGTCCTCAAAATTTTATTAAAATCAATAGAGATCTTTTTAAGTATAAGCGTGATATTGTAGTATCTATGTTGAATATGATTGATGGTGTTAAATTTAATGTACCTGGTGGTGCATTCTATTTATTTGCAAACTGTCAAAACTTTATTGGTAAAAAAACTTCTAAAGGATTCGTAATAAATAATGATAATGATTTCTGTGAGTACTTATTGACTGATGCTTTAGTTGCTTTGGTTCCAGGGAGTGCTTTTGGTTTAGATGGTTTCTTTAGAATCTCATATGCTACTTCAGAAGCTGCGATTAAAGAAGCTATGACTAGAATAAAAAAGGCTTGCGATAGCTTGTCTTAATGAATATTATAATGTTGACATAAAGTCATAAATTCTGGAGATCAGTATAATGATTAAAATATTTTCTAAGTTTATAGTTTTAATATTTGCTTCTGTAAATGCTTTTGCTTTGACTCACATTGATATAACTCGAGGGAATATTGAGCCAGTTCCTATAGCCATCACTGATTTTCGTGCATCAAGTAATCAGGGCAAAAAACTTAGTGAAAATATTATTGAAGTTATTACTCAAGATTTACAAAATTCTGGTTTATTTAGAGTCATAAATAAAAAAGCATACATAGAGAATATAATTGGTGTGGACTCTATACCAAAGTTTTCTGCATGGAGGCAAATTAATGCTGCTTCTTTAATCAATGGCTCTGTTGATGCTAATCATGGAAAGTTAAAGGTATCATTTAGGATATGGGATCCATTTTCTGAAAAGCAAATTGGTGGCGCAGTTTTTGAAGTCAAAACTGATTCTTGGCGTCGTGCTGCTCATAAAATTTCTGATGAGATCTATAAAAGATTGACTGGAGAAGATGGTTACTTTGATTCTAAAGTAGTGTATGTTTCAGTCAATGGTCCTGCCAATAAAAGAGTAAAGCGTTTAGCAGTAATGGATCAAGATGGAGCTAATCATCATTATTTAAGTGATGGGAAACATTTAGTTCTTACACCTAGATTTTCACCTGATGCTCGACATTTCATGTATTTGTCTTACGAAGACCCTAGAAAGCCAAGAGTAAGAGTAATGGATTTGGATACACAACGTACTCATTCACTTGGCTCATTTCCAGGTATGTCTTTTGCACCACGCTATACTAGCGACGGTAAGGATGCATTACTTTCCGCTGCGGTCAATGGTGTAAGCAATATTTATTTCCTTGATCTACATACATTAAAGCAAACTCAATTAACATTCTGTAATTCTATTTGTACATCACCATCACCTTCACCAGATAATAGTAAGATAGTTTTTAACTCAGACATGGGTGGCGGACGTCATCTTTATGTAATGAATGCTGATGGAAGCGGGATTAAGCGTATAAGTTTTGGGACAGGTCATTACACTAGTCCTGTTTGGTCTCCCCGTGGAGATTTGATAGCATTTACCAAAGCTGTTCCGGGAAGAGGTTTTTATATAGGCTTAATGAAGCCGGATGGATCTGGTGAAAGAATTATTGCAAGAGGTTGGATAGTTGAAGGTCCTACCTGGTCACCTAATGGTCGTGTGATTATGTTTGAAAAAGGAGAGAGGCCTAAAGGTAAGGATTCAAGCCATACAAAATTATATGCTATAGATATTACTGGTTATAATGAGCGAAAAATTAATACACCGTTGGAAGCAACTGATGCTTCGTGGTCACCTTTATTAAATTAATATTTTGCTTTTTAAAAATTGCGATTTATAATTCTCTAGAAACTACTTTTCGTTTTAGGAAAGTAGTTTATAACTTTAAAATTAAGAGGTCTAAAATGTTCAAAAAATTAATATGTGTAGTTTTCATAATGCTTTCAGCAGCTGCATGTTCTAGTACGCGTCATGGGAAAGTAGAGCCAGGTACTCAATCCGATCTAGAAGCTAACGTCGGAGATTATGTTTTATTCTCATTTGATAGTTCTTCACTTGAATATGAAGCTAATGAAACTCTTGCAAAACAAGTTGATTGGCTAAAAAAATATTCTTTTGTTAATGTGATTATTGAAGGTCGTTGCGATGAAAGAGGTACTCGTGAGTATAACTTAGCGCTTGGTGAAAGAAGAGCTAATTCAGCAAAGCAGTTTTTGATTTCTTCAGGCATTAGCCCTTCTCGTATTAAAACTATTTCATATGGTAAAGAACGCCCAATAGTTATGGGTAGCGATGAATATGCTTGGAAAGAAAATCGTAGAGCAAGTACAGTTGTAGATTAATTTTTATAACTAAGGTTTAAACATGATAAAAAGATGCATGGTTTTATGTGTATTACTCTTTGGTTTTAGTGCTTATGCGACAACAGGTAATGAACGTTTGTTAGACAAGATAGATAGACTTGAAAATCAAATTTTATTATTAGAAAAAAAGGTTGTAGATTTAAAGCGTGAGCAAATAGATCAGATTAGTTCCGCATCTAATAATGCATCTTTACATTCCAGATTACTTGCTCTTGAGGAGAAGATGCGAGAGCTTAATGGGAAATTTGAATATTCAGATCATACTTTCCAACAAGTCCTAGAACGGATGCGTAAATTGTCTGCGGATATTGATTATCGTTTTAGGCAATTGGAACAAGGTCGTACAAATAATAAGTCACAGGCCACGACTAATTCTTCCATAAGTTCATTGCAAGCTGAAAATAATCCACAAAATGATAACTCTCTTAGTAAATATCAAGAGATGATCAACAATGGTCAGTACAGTAAGGCAGTTATTGCTTTAGAAAGCTACGTCAGTAATAGCAAAAATAATCTAATAGGCGAAGCGTATTATCTAATAGGCACTGCATATTCAAAACAGAAGCTTTATGATAAGGCTGCTATTAATTACCTTAAGGGTTATAAAAATTATCCAAATAATTCTAAGGCAGCAGATAGTTTATTGGATTTAGCAAATGCACTCTCTAAGCTTAATAAAGTAACAAAAGCTTGCGCTATTTTAAATAAGCTAGAAATAGAATATCCTAGTCGTGATTCAATAAATAAACAAAAAACTGTAGATTTAGTTAGTAGATTAGCCTGTAATTAGTATAGATTAATACTTGCTTTAGTCAGTAGTGAGTAAATTTTTAAAGTGGTTTACATATTGAACTTTACTTATATTGAGAAATAATATAAAAAATATGTTCTGCTACAAAGCTTAAAATTAAGGGGGTGTAGCTCAGTTGGTTAGAGCGCCTGCCTGTCACGCAGGAGGCCGTGGGTTCAAGTCCCATCACTCCCGCCACTTAATTAATAGTAGTATAGCTTTTTTAATAGCTTTAAGTGAATATTACGCTTATTATTATTTTCTTTTTTACCAAATCTATCTCACAGAGTTCTGTATGAAAAACACTGAAATTCCTATTGCTCAGAGGATTACTCATAAAACTTTTGTTCACGGTCAAGAATTAGTTGACCAATATCATTGGTTACGTGATCAAAATTGGCCTGATATTAAAAATCAGAGAATTTTAGAATACCTTAAAATAGAGAATAATTATACCGAAAGTTATTTTAAACCTCTTAATAACTTAATAGATAAGATATATAATGAAATGCTTGGTAGGATTAAACTTTCTGATAGGTCTGTGCCAATAAAGCATAGCGATGGTTATTATTATTTCACAATTACAGAGGAAAAATTATCTTATCCAATTTACGCTCGTCAAATTAAAGATGGATCAGATGAAATAATTTTAGATCAGAATAAAGAGGCTGAAGGGTATAATTTCTTTAATATTGGCTCTATCTCAGTTAGCCCTAGTGGCAAACTTTTAGCTTTTTCTCAGGATATAAGTGGTGACGAACATTTTACAATTTTAGTTAAGAACTTATCAGAGAATAAGTTATTAAGCGAATCTATAACTAATGTAATTGGTGATATAGTATGGAATAAAATAGGTTCAGGATTCTATTATACAAAACTTGATGATAAGTGGCGTGCAAATAAAGTTTATTTTCATAGGCTTGGTGATACGCAAGAACTAGAGCAATTAATACTAGAAGAGTTAGATCCGGTTTTTAGTTTGGATATTAGTAAATCGTCAAGTGAAGAATATATTTTTATTACTTCTAGTAGTAGTACAAGTACAGAAATTAGCTTCATTAAGGCAGAGAATTTGTCTGATGATGCTTGTGTTATAATTCAAAGGAGAGAAGATCATTTATATGAAGTTGACCACATTAATGGAAATTTTTATATTTATACAAATGATAAGGGTAAAAATTTTCGTTTAGTAAAAATAGCTGTAGATAAGTATTTAACTCATGATTTTATAGAATTAGTTCCGCATTCAGATGATATATATTTGACTGATTTTTATCTTTATGCAGAGAAATTAGTAATAGTGACTAAAGAATTAGGATTGCCAAAAATTGCAATATTAAATTATGACTTAAGTGACAAAAAAGTAATTTCATTTTCTGATCCGTCATATACAGCTAGTGTTATTTATTCTTGTGTATCAGATAGTGGTATACTGATTAGTTATAGCTCATTAAATGCTCCTAATACTGTTTTTAAGTACATATTTGCACTTAAAGATTTAGTATCAATAAAAACTCAAGAAATACCTACCGGCTATGACAAAGATTTATATCAGTCTGAGAGGTTATTTGCAATTTCTAAGGATGGAGTAAATATACCTATATCTTTAGTTTATAAAAAAAGTTTATTTAAAAAAGATGGATCAAATCCTTTGTTTTTATACGGATATGGCTCTTATGGTATTGCTATATCTCCTGCGTTTAATACGAATGTGATTTCTCTTTTAAATGAAGGTTTTATTTATTCAATTGCCCACGTAAGAGGGGGTGATGATCTAGGTTTTAAATGGTATGAGTCTGCAAAGTTTTTAAACAAAAAAAGAACATTTGAAGATTTTATATCTGTTGCAGATTATTTAATCGAAAACCTATATACTAAGCAAGACGAGATTGCAATTATGGGTGGTAGTGCCGGTGGTATGTTAGTGGGTGTGGCTATGAACGAACGACCAGAATTGTTTAAAATTGTTATTGCTGATGTGCCCTTTACTGATGTTTTAAATACCATGTTAGATGATACTTTGCCTCTTACTCCTGGAGAGTTTAAAGAATGGGGGAACCCTAAAGAAAAAGAGTATTTTGATTACATTAAATCTTATTCTCCTTATGATAATATTAGGCAGCAAAACTATCCTACATTATATGTCTTGGCTGGACTAAATGATCCTAGAGTTACATATTGGGAACCAGCTAAGTTTGTAGCTAAACTTAGAGCTACTAAAACTGATAATAATACTTTATTATTGGAAACAGAAATGGAAGCTGGTCATCGTGGGAAGTCAGGTAGGTTTGATCGTCTCAAAGAAATTGCTAAAAAATATGCTTTTATTTTGCATGAATTTGCTATAAATAAATAGTTAGGCTTTTATTAACAGTAAGGTTTGGAGAATTAAGACATGAATATTTTTTTAATGGCTGCATCATTGCGTAAGGATTCTGTTAATAAAAAACTTACTGATTTATGTAATAAAATTCTTTCTGCTAATCATAAGATTGATTATCCTAATATTGAAGAGTTTGACGCACCTTTATATAATATGGATATACAAACTACCTCTGGTATTCCAGCAACTATAAATGATTTTGCAAAAAGAGTAACGAAAGCTCAAAAAATAATAATATCTTGTCCTGAATATAATTTTTCAATATCCGGAGTTCTTAAAAACTTAATTGACTGGGTATCTCGCATTCAGCCTATGCCGTGGAAAGGTGTGAAGATTTTATTGATGTCTGCTTCTCCGTCTATGGTAGGTGGTAATCGTGGCTTATGGCATACCAGAGTGCCGCTTGAAGCGTGTGGATCTTTTGTTTATCCAGAAATGTTTTCTTTAGCCGATGCTTTTAAAGCTTTTGATCAAGACGGTAGTTTAGTTGATAAAAAATTACAAAGTCGTTTAGATCAGTTGCTCAATGATTTTATCAATAATGATAAATAATATGGAAGTAAAAATAACTAAACAACAATCAGCTCATGATTTACCTTTACCAGAATATGCTACTGCGGAAAGTGCTGGTATGGATTTAATGGCTAATATTATTGAGCCGGTTTTATTAGCAAAAGGTGAGCGTAAGCTTATACCTACGGGCCTTGCTATACAGCTTCCTTCTGGTTATGAAGCGCAAATACGCCCAAGATCTGGGTTAGCAATTAAAAATGGTATTACTGTTTTAAATACACCTGGTACTATTGATGCTGATTATCGTGGTGAAATTATGGTTGTGTTGATTAATTTATCAGATCATGATTTTCAGGTTGAACGTGGTATGCGTATTGCACAAATGATTATTACTCCATTTACTCAAGCTAAATTAAAGTTGGTTGATTTTTTAGAAAATTCAGAACGTGGAGTTAAAGGATTTGGCTCTACTGGTGTAAAGTAAAGGTATCAAAATAAAATATAGCAAAAGTTAATGACATCCCATTGATGGATAGAAAAGTAAAATACATCATCTCATCTAGGTTGAAAAAGCTCTTTTAGTATTTGATTAAGTCTAGTAAATAATATTGCCTTCTTAATTTACAAAAAATAGATAGCGATATATTTTTTCTATTATTCTATTAATCTAATTATCCAAACCTTCAAAATGCATGTTTAATAATTGTAATAATTTATCTTTAGCAATATTTACATTTCTAACGCTTAATTTTCTACTCGCAAAATTATTCTTTATTCATAGACTAGTTAGTTGTAATACATTAATTCATACTGTTTCAGAATATTAATTATTCTACGTTACTATAAAATGATCAATTTGAATTTATTGACAATTAATTAATGGCAGATAGCATCTAAAATAGATTACTACTTTAACTAAAAAAGTTGGCAAAACCTTAAAGTTATTAAAGAAGCATTACGTAGTGATAAAGCCAAACTTTGAATTTATATAAGGAAACCATTATGACTAAATCTCTTGATCTTCTACAAATGCTTAATGTACCATTTATTAGTCCAGATTTTAGAATACAGTTATTTAGAACTTTAGGCTATACTTACCATGGGTGCGCTGATATAGGCGAATGTTTAGCTACGGCGGCTAATATAAAAGATGGTAATTATGAAAGCTGGTATGATGAATGGACAAAGTTGGCTAAACGCATAGAATCTATGGCGTTACATAGCTTTAATAATGGTCATTTTATTAGTGCAAAGAGCGCTTATTTACGTAGTAGTGAATACTATCGTCAAAGTTGTTTTTTTTTACGTGATAATTTAGAGAATAAAAAGCTTTTAGAGGCGTATAACGCTTCTGAAACTTGTTTTAGGAAAGCTGTGCACTTGTTTGAACAAGATGTAGAGGCAGTTAACATACCATATAATAACACCACTCTTCCAGGGTATTTTTACAATTCAAAGGAAGCAGATGTTTTAAAAGCCACTATTATTGTCGTAGGAGGGTATGATTCTACTTTAGAAGAGCTATATCAGCAAGGTGTTAAGGCAGCAATTGATAGAGGATATAATTGTTTAGCTTTTGTAGGACCCGGACAAGGAGCTGCACTTGTAAAGCAGCATCTTTACATGAAATATGATTTCGAGAATGTTATTACTCCTGTGGTGGACTGGCTTATACAACATCCTAAAGTAGATAAAACTAAAATAGCCATGATTGGTCGTAGTTTTGGAGGGTATTTGGCTCCAAGAGCTGTATGTAAAGAACATAGAATAGCTTGTGTTGTGTGTGACCCAGGTCAAATAGATTTAAGTGCTCCCATAAGTCGTATAATGCCATCAAATGTTTATGAAATGTGGCAAAATCAGGATAAGGTTAGTTTAAATCAATACTTTGCTAAAGTGTTTAAGGCTAATAAAGCATTAAAATTTTTCTTTGAAAGTAGGATGCAAGTACATGGATTATCAACAGTTTTTGAGTATTTAAATGAGATGAAAAACTTCAAGTTAACTCATATTGTTGATAATATTACATGTCCAGTTTTGATATGTGATAACCCAACTGATACGATTGCTGCTCGAGGTAATGCTTTGTATCATTCTATAAAAAAAGATAAATCTTACTTTATTTTCGAATCGCAATTAGGAGCAGGGCTTCACTGTGAAATAGGTGCAGCAGCATATTTTGAGCAGCAGGTTTTTGATTGGATAGATAGTATTTTATATCGTGATATATAGTGAAGTAATTTAAATTAGTATAAAATATGGTAGTATAAAAAAAGTCAAAGATTTGTGTTTTGCTTTTTTTTACAGGACAATATCGTTATCTATTATATTTTAAATTGCTTCAAAAACAGTGAAAAGTTTATTGACATAAGTAGTAATATTGTGTTAATTTATTTTTTTTAAAAGTTAATAGGCAAATAAAATGAAAATTTTAAGTTCATTAAAATCAGCAAAAAAGCGTGATAAGAATTGCCGTGTTGTACGTCGCAAAGGTCGTGTCTACGTTATTAATAAAGCTAATCCTAGATTTAAAGCGCGTCAGGGTTAACCCCACACAATATTAAAACCATGTCCATATTTCAATTGCCAGTTAGAGTTGTTGGCTTGTCTCAAAATGAGCTAATCGACTTGGTGGAGCAATTAGGCGAAAAACCTTTTCGTGCTAAGCAATTATGGTCATGGATTTATAATCGTGGTGTGGTTGATTTTGAAGAAATGACCAATATCTCTAAGTCTACTAGGCAAAAATTTGCAGAAAATTTTATAATTGATAGACCGGCTATTAGCCGAGATCATATCTCATTTGATGGAACTAGGAAATGGTTGGTAAAATTTAACGATGGTAATGAAGCTGAGGTCGTTTATATTCCGGAAGCAGATCGAGGAACTTTATGCATATCTTCTCAAGTAGGATGTACTCTTAGTTGTACTTTTTGTCATACAGGTACTCAAAAATTAGTGCGTAATCTTGAGCCAAGAGAGATTGTACAGCAAGTTATGGTTGCACGTGATGCTCTAAATGAATGGCCTTCGACTAGAGAAATTAGACTTATTTCCAATATTGTATTTATGGGAATGGGTGAGCCATTATATAATTATGATAATGTTTCTAAAGCTCTTAAAATTATTATGGATAAGGAAGGGATTGCTTTATCGCGTCGCCGTATTACTGTCTCTACTTCTGGGGTGGTGCCACAAATAGAACAATGTGGTCAGGAATTAGGCGTTAATCTGGCAATTTCATTACATGCAGTTAATAATGAATTACGTAATCAGATTGTACCTCTGAATAAAAAGTATCCAATCGAAAAATTGCTTGAGGCTTGTAGAAATTATCCTGCAGTAAGTAACTCTAGAAGAATGACTTTCGAATATGTTATGCTTAAGGATGTTAATGACTCTTTGAGTGATGCTAAGGAGTTGGTGAAATTAATAGAAGGCATTCCAGCAATAGTGAATATTATACCATTTAATCCTTGGCCTGGTACAATTTATAAATGCTCTGACCAAAGTAGAATTAATGAGTTTGTACGTATAGTAAATAAAGCTGGATTTCCATGTCCAATACGTACTCCGAGAGGGCGAGATATACTAGCTGCCTGTGGACAATTACGTTCTGAAAGTATTAGAAAATCTAAATCCATTTTAAATAAAGAATAAAGAGATAGTATAGTGATTATTGGCAGAAAAATCACTTGTAAATGATTAAACGATACACTAACTTACCTTTGAATGAATAATTGCACCCTTAGCTCAGCTGGATAGAGCATTTGACTTCGAATCAAAAGGTCGGGCGTTCGAGTCGCTCAGGGTGCACCAGGCTAATCCTTTTATTCAAAAAAATAAATCTGATTTAATGTTTATTTAAGTCACCATAAAATTTAATATTTTACTTATTTTGTACATTGCTATGCGATAATAAGCATTTTTGGAGTACGCGATCTGAAATCGGATTAGTAGTTTATTTTTTAATGAATAAAAGCTTCTGTTACAGTGTTATCTATTACATTATCTACATAATCTCCTAAAGTTATTAGGTTTATAAATTCAGGATTAATATATTTAAAAAATCCTACATTTCCTAATTTATTTTGGTGTTTTAAAGAAATATTTGAATGCTTTAATACGTACTCAATTGTTTCAATGGTAAGTGCTATATTTAATAGTGAGTTACCATCATTGTCTATAACATTTAGATTAGCTCCTAATTTATGTAAATACTTTACATTATTAGTGTTCAAAGAACTTTCAGCTACAAAGAAAATAGCAGTTTGGCCAGTTTTGTTTTTTAGATTAATATCAACACCTGAATTAAGCGTTTTTTTAAATAATGCTGATGAAGATTTATTCTGATCAAAAGTTCTGGCTGTTAAATGTAAAAGACTATTACCTTCATTGTTGACAGCAGTTAAATCTACTTTTGTATGTTTTAACAGGTAATCTGTTTTTTCTCCTAAACTACTTATACAACATAATAGGGGGGTATTTCCTTTATTATCTCTGCTATTAACATCAACGCTTCGCTCTATTAGATTTTTCAATACTTCTAATGGAACATCTTTGTAATTTAAAACTGAGTACAAAGGCGTTTGTCCCCATGTATCTTTTTCATTAACTTCGATTCGTTTAAGGCAATATTGTAATATTCTCATAATATTTTGGTATTTACCATAAAACCGATATGAATATGAACAAGCAGCTTTAAAGCAATTATTTAAATCAACAGCTGATAGGTAATTTTCTGCAATATACTCAAATAGATCATAATTTTCAGCATCAATAATAGTTTCTGCTAATAAAATAGATTTTCTGTAGTTAATAAATTCAGGATATTTAATAAGCAAATGTTTAAAAACATCTACAGATAGATTTTCAAAGGTGCGTTTAAAATCATGTGTGAAATACTTTTTCATAGTTATTTTTGCTATTTTTCTTTTGACAAGATTATTGTCAACTACAAAATCTATCAATTCTTTGCTTCCTGAACTAAGAGATGCTTTTAGATAGCTAAAACTTGCTCCTCTCTTTAAAAATCTTTCATAATTTTTGTAATGATTTAAAAGAAACCTGGCGTAATTTAATGACTTTCTCTGTATTGCAAAATGAAGTGGATTCTCTTCCTCATAAGAATAAAGTTCCTCATAATAAAATTTCAGATTTAATTCATAATTTTACATTAGCTCTAAACACGCAACATTATCGCTTTTTATAGGCTCATATATTAAATGCTTATCAATACGTTTTATGTCAAGCCCCCAATATATGATCCAGTTTTAGGTTAGTGATAATGGTAATTATC
>CAZEVK010000020.1:0-28693 GCA_964515755.1 uncultured Rickettsia sp.
TGATAATCACTAAACGGATTAATCGATGGAGCAGCATTTTGAAGGCCTTGGAACAGAGATTGCTCAGAACGATCATTTAAACCACACCCTGGATACCCAAAGGGTGCATTTTCACATGGTAACATGCCGTTTGGAGAAAAGAAATGTGTATCAGGAAAAGACTTACTTAATTCTGCTGCTAAGCTAATAAGATTCTCTCCGTCAGCGCCATAACCATGTAATAGCACCACAATCGAAGATGGGGTTTTTGTTTTAGATTTTATCTCTGGTCCAAAAATCATAAAATATTACACATTAAAATATGAAAGAATTATTTCTTTATAGATTAATACCAATTTTTCTAACTCTTTAATAGGTACATGTTCATCAATTTTATGCGCACTTTCATTGATCAATCCAAATTCTATAATATTGGCATAGTGATGAATAAATCTAGCATCAGAGGTACCACCAGTTGTACTTAGTACAGGTTCAGTCCCAGTAACTTTTTTTACCGCATCTATCACTAATTTTTGCAACTGCGGAACATTAGATAAAAACGATTCCGAAGAAGAAATAATCATTAGAATATAATTTTTAGCATGTTTTTTACATATTTCGTCAATTATACGCTCAAGAGAAGTAGAAGTATGTATATTATTAAATCTAATATTAAAGCTAGCTTTTGCTTCCCCGGGAATAACATTAGTTGATTTATTATTAACTTCGATATTAGTCACTTCTAAATTAGACTTAGGAAAATTTTTATTACCATCATCTAGGCTGAGTGATTTTAAGTCAGAAAGAATTTTTATTAAAATTGTAATTGGGTTTAGAGCAATTTCGTTATAAGCAACATGACCTTGTAAACCTTTTACTTCAAGGGAAAAATTAATAGAACCACGTCTACCGATTTTTGCCATCTCTCCAACAAAAGATGGATTAGTTGGCTCTCCAACTAAACAATCATCTATTTTAATTTCTTTTTCTTTAAGCCATTCCAATAATTTGGGAGTGCCATTGGTAGCATCTTCCTCTTCATTACCGCTAATAAGC
This sequence comes from uncultured Rickettsia sp., assembly GCA_964515755.1. Lineage (GTDB taxonomy): Bacteria > Pseudomonadota > Alphaproteobacteria > Rickettsiales > JABSSG01 > JAGVLN01. The sequence continues at coordinate 1,036 of CAZEVK010000020.1, forward strand.
ATAGAAATTGTCCCATTTATTTTATTTAGATCAATCATTGAGAGTGCAATAATAAAAGCAGCAATTGCTCCTTTCATATCAACCACTCCGCGACCATAAAGAATACCATCTTTTACTTGAGGATCGAAAGGATTATGTGACCAGCCATCACCTGCTGGTACCACATCAAAATGTCCAGCAAAACAAAAATGACGTCCTCCTTCCCCTCTGATAGAAAATAAATTAAACGTATCCCCAAACGGCAAAACATGGTTTTGAAAGCTCATTTTTTCTAAAACAGAAGCTAAAAACAATGATGATTGTTCTCCAGCAGGAGAAACAGAAGGAATTCTAATTAAATCTGAGGCTAAACTTATAACATTTAACATAAAATTAAGTCCATGGTGCCAACTTTTCAATTGAACTTAGTAAAACAAATAATCAATATCTGATATCATAGGGTATAAATTTCTCTTTAACTACTTCTTCTTTAACAATTTTATCACCATCATTTAAACTTAATAAATCAGTAAGATTTGCATATTCTAATAAAGCCTCCCACGGCGTAACATCATCTTTATTAATAATATTTGAAGTAATATGATAAATAATATCATGCACGATTTCATGCCCTAATCTTTTAGCGAACATCGTTGTATTTTTTCCTTCATTAGCCTTAATAATTTTATGCTCAGCACGATAGCAAGCTTCTAATCTAGAAGTTAATGCACCCCCAAGAGTTAGTACTTGTCCAGGAATAAATATAACACCCTGTTCTTCTAAATCTTTTACAACTTTTAGTCCTTTTTCCCCTAAGTGTATTGCTATGTTATGTGCAGCTAAAAATAATGTACCAGATGGAATTAGGTGATAATTAGAATTTTCTATCTCTCTGCCGACAGCAGTTGATAGAATAACTCCCCCACTCTCTTTTAAAGCCTCGTCTGTGTACATGCCTTCAATTGCATGTATAACCTTCCAACTACCAAGCATCACCTGATAACCACCGTCAGCTAATCCTATTAATTTGTCTTTCAAATTCACCATAAGAGATTTATCTGTCATAGTAGTTACGATAAATGATTTATCGTCTTTCTTTGTGTATTTTTTGATTCTCAGCTTAGCTAAATCTTCTTCCGAATTTATTTCAATTAAATCATTTAACTGGTATTGCAAATCACATAACCTAATTTTTTTAAAATTATGTTCTCTAAGATATTCCACTATATGCTCACCCAAAGCCCCAGCTGAACCAATAAAAGTTATATCAGTTTCTTCAGGAAGAAAATCAGATAAATTATTATCAATGCAAGATTTCCATCCAGCTAAAATACCAGTTACAGTATATGCCACTTTACCACTTGAACCACCAGCGTTTGCATTAATACATAGTACTTGAGGAGTAAATTTATTTAGTATATCAGCAATTTCAGCAAAACGACCAAAGTCAGGAGTCAAATTAATTTCACCTCTATTGATTTTAACTTGATCTAATATATTTCCATGCATATCAATTAAATTTGCAGAATCTACACCATTTAAAAAATTACCGATTTTTTTAAAAATAATATCTGCAATTTCATAAAACCTGGGATGTTTTGGATCTTTTAATATTTCTTCGACTTCCATTGTCTGAGGCAATATAATACACCTTCCGCCTCTGATTTTAAGACCCAAATAGCTTTTTGGTAAAACATAGCCTGCATCTATATCTGTTTGTAAAGCATTTTGTGCCTTTAAAGACTTCAGTAAAGTACGAGTTAAAGGATTAACTAGTGAATCTAAAGCGCCCTCTTCAATAGCTTTATTGATAACTGCATGCTTCATATGACTTTCCGCTAAAGCCAAGAAATTTACAGATTTAATTGCCCTATCTCTTCCTTCTTCTTTATTTTCTAAATATTTAGCTAACCTACTTCCTCCATAAGCAAAATTACTTTTTAGCGCAAATGTAATTTGTTTAGGATCAACATCCTTTAAATCTTCGCTTGAAGAAACAAGCGTATTTTTAGGATCAGAAAATTCTGAATTTTTATAACAAGCAATATAGACTTCAGCAATTTGTGGAACTAAAATTTGATACGTAAACAACTTCTCAGAAAAATATTTTAAAAAAGAATTCATAATTTCTATTCCTCTTATCTTAAATCAAATTCTTAAACTAAAACTAGTTAGAATAATCTTAATTAGAATATATAATCTTATAACTCAACAAAAAATTATAAATAATTATGACGTTGACGATAAAACTGAAGAGATTTCAGATAATACAATACTTTTTTGATATGGTTTTTTGATATATCCATCGATACCAATACTTTGCGCTTTACTTATATCTTTTTCATCAGCAACCCCACTTTGCAATATAACTTTTAAGTGAGCTAAGTACGAGCTTTTTCTAATATATTCTAAAACATCTAAACCATGTATATCAGGCATCATAAGATCAAGTAAGACAAGGTCTATAGACTGCCCATGTTCTCTCAGATACTGCAATCCTGCTGCACCACCAGAAGCCTTTACTAGGGTATATGGAGTTTTATATAAAAACAACTCCATATTTAACAAGCTACTATTTTCATCATCAATTATAAGTATATTTGCTGGTCTAGTAATAATTTTCTTATCTTGGTTTTTATGATTATTAGAAGCACTAAATTTATTATGTTGATCAATTGGAATAACAAAATTAAAATTTGCACCACCTGAAGCATTATTTTCAGCCCATATTTTACCATAATGACCTATAATAATCTCTCGACAGATAGCAAGACCAAGGCCTGTACCACCTGCTTTTGTTTTAGTATTTGTACTTTGCGTAAATGGATCAAATATTAGTTTGATCTCATCTTCAGGGATATTAACACCTTCATTAGAAATAGAAAATTGTATTGCCTTAATTATGTCTCCTTTATCATTAGTATTATTAATTATATTACTGCTAATACTAATAACACTATTATCTCGGCTAAACTTAATAGCATTAACAAAGAGATTACGTAACACTTGATTAATTCTTTCATAATCAATATAAGCAAAAATTGAACCATTATTTTTAAATTCAAATTTAATCTTTCTTTTATTTACATAGAGAATTTTACATTCTTCGATCATATCTTCTACAAGTAAGTTAAAATCTGTTTTTTGGAAAGTTAATAACATTTTTCCTGCAGCAAATTTTGATAAATCTAATAAATTCCCAATCAGAGACAATAATCTTTTACTATTGTTTGCCAAATGTATTGAAATCTCAAATCTTTTATCTTCTGTAAGCACTTTCCAATGTTCAACAAGACTTTGCGAAAGCCCTGTCAACCCTTGAATCGGAGTTCGTATTTCATGGCTCATATTATTTAAAAATTCTGTTTTAGTTGCAAGAGCACGTTGTAAATCTTTAGTACGCATGGCTACTTTTTGCTCAAGATCAGCATTACTTAATTTAATTTTATTGTTTGCTTCAAAAAGTTGTTTTCGAACCAAATTTTCTCTTTGAAAAGCAGCTTTTACCATTTCTAAAGCTTCTACAAGGTATGCAGCTTCACTACTGTTAACAGTAGGCATTTTAATATTCAAATTACCGCGTGAGAGCAAACGCGCGCTCTCTGAAAGCAATATCAATGGATTAACTATTTTTATGCGGAAAAAATATAAAAGAATTAAGAAAGAGATACCCGTAATTAAAGTTCTAACCATTTGAGGTAAAACTAAATTCTTAAATTCTTCCTGAATGAATTTTTTGCTTTGCCCTATTAAAATAATATATTTATAGGGATGCATAACTTTATAATATTTATAGACAATATTATTACTTGTTATTTCTGCATCTAGCTTACCTTGCTTATTACTTTTTATAAAATTACTATCTTTTAATAATTTAGTAAAATTACTTAAAGAATGTATAGCATGCGTTGAGCTTGTAATTAACTGTAGATCTTCTGTTAAAAGAATAAATTCACTGCTATCTGATCGCAAAGAACGTTCAATTTTTTGCCTAAGCTTTGCTATACTAAATCCAATTGATATAATACCAATAAATTTATTATTTTTATCTGTAATACCATAACCACCAGGAATAATATATTCACCACTAACAATACCTAAATCAGGATCAGTAAGGTGCAGAGCCCAAGGTTTAGTACGCGCTGTTATTACCCACGGCCTTCTTTGACTATCAACTTTGACTGGAGAAATAACGCCTGCTGTAGAGGAAATAGCACAATTATCAGAGTTAACAAACTCAAGCATAGTCCAGGGGAAAAGATCATCTTTGATTTTATTTACGTCAACTCTATTCTGCAATATTAGTGCAGTAGACTCAGCATCGTATTTGCCAGACTCTATTATCTTGTTCCCAATAAATTTTATAAAGTTTGAAGTGTAGACAAAAGAATCTTCCAGTACTTCCTGTATTCTCTCCGCTTCTAAAGCATATTGACGATTTGTTTCCGCTTCTAAGTTCCTATAAGAAAACCACAATAGCCATAATAAAGAACAAACTATAATAATAGAAACAATAGAAGCAAAATAAAAATATTCTCTGGATAATGAAAGGTTTTTATATTTATTATTCATTAATCACTCAGCTTTTTTAAAGAAAAAATACAAAATTTAGCTAAAGTGATAGTAACAAACATTTATTTGATTGTCTTTACCAAAATTAATTGATTATAGTTAGTTATGTAAAATAAAGAAAGTTTAATTTATACCTAAAGAATTACTCGTTTTTATCATTATTTAAAAACACTACTTCTCCCTGGCTCAAGCACTTTGAAGTCTAAATGCGGAAAATTCTTAAGCGAATCCTTCAAGCATCTAATTGGCTCTTCATATCGATCATCTGCTAATAGAAATGTTCCAAAATGAATAGCAACAGCGTGTTCCGCATTTAAATCTATCATTGCTTGTACAGCTTCAGAAGGATTTATGTGCGCGTATTCCATAAACCATTCTGGCTTAAAAGCGCCAATTGGTAAAAATGCTATTTTAAATTTTTTAAACTTTTTTTGCGCTTCTTTAAAATGATTTCCATTACCGTAACCAGTATCACCAACAAAATAAAGATTGTCAGTAGGAGTTTCAATAATAAAAGCACCCCACAAAGCAAGATCACAGTCGATTATCCATCTACTTGACCAGTGTTGAGCAGGATATGTCCATATTTTAATTTTATTAAAACATGCATTTTCAAACCAATCTAATGTCTGAACTTTTATATTTGGTACCATTTTTTTTAGAATAGTATCATTTCCTAGAGGAGTTATAAAAAGCGGATTATGATCTTTATAAAGTCTTACTATAGTATCTTGATCCATATGGTCATAATGATTATGGCTTATGAGTACAATATCAATTTTAGGTAAATCTTTGAATTCTACTCCTGGCATAACAGAGCGTTTAGCTCCTAGTAAAGAAAATGGACCTGTTACTTCCGACCATATTGGATCTGTTAGAATACTAACTCCATGAGTTTGGATTAATAAAGTGGAATGTCCAATTGCGCTTACTCTAACACTATTATCATCAACTATTTTAGGCGGATAATCATATTGCTGCGGTAATTGTAATTTTGGCCAAACAGGCTTATGCCTTGTTAATTGCCATTTTAATATACTAAAAAAACTTTTATCACCTTTAATAGAATTATAAAAACGCTTACCATCGAAATGATCAGAAACAGGACCTTTATAGTATACAGTTGGAAATAGCTTATAAAAAGTTAAAAATAATACCAGGCATATTAATAAATATTTAATTACTTGCATTTAGATACCATATGGTGAGGTTAAGTATGTTTGCATATATACTCTCCAGACTAAGTAAGGAATTAAAAGCCAGCCAGCAAATTTAGATATTTTAAAGAAGTAATAAATAGTAACTGTTAAACTTATTAGGATTAAATTAAGATCAAGCCATGCATAACCAATTTCGTGTAAACCAAAAAATATATATGACCACGCGCCATTTAGTAAAAGTTGAGTAATAAATGCAATATTTTGTTTTGTGAATAATTTAGCTGACTTACGGATTTTATTAACATGGCCCCATGAGATCCCCATCATAATATATAAAATACTCCATACTGGTGCAAAAATCCAATTAGGTGGAGTAAAACTTGGTTTAATTATTGATGGATACCATTCTATAACTGAGTTTTTTGTTACAGAAGCTGATAAAAACTCTATAATTAAGCATAAGATTACACAAATTAGATAAGATCTATATACAGATATTATTTTAAACATAAAGTGAATTTTATTTGTTTATAACATATTATTAACATGAATAAATAAAACAAACAATCTGCATCAAAGCATTTTACCAAACATTCTTAAGTATCCCTAAAACTAGCATTCCATAAAAACTGCCTATTTTTAAGCTCTTACTTCTTGGTGCAAAAATACAAGTTAAGGTTAGTGCGATGATTCCAGGATATGAAACCTCAAGCAAAGGAGATAAGAGTCTAGCAATACCCTTAAAGTCTAATAAAGAAATTATAAAGGAAGTTAAAGTCGTTAATAGCAATACTATATTAAATTTATTATTAGCAATTTTTATACTTGTGTATAAATATCTTGCATAAACGTTATTTAATGCTACAGCAGTGGTTAAGCATGAAAACATCATAATAACACTAATTAAAAATGTTGCTTTCTCACCTAGAATATGCATTGCAATACTTGGTAAAAATAGCTCTGGCGAAGTGTTAGCTGTAATGGCGTAATAATAAGAACCTAATAACACTAAACCCATATAAATTATTGCTAGTAAGCTAATACCAATAAAACTTGGCTTAATTGCTGCTTTGATAATAACATTTAATTTAGTACCTGCAGGTAATTTTTCTTGAATTTGATTAAAAATTAATGATGAGAAAAAAAATGCAGCAAATAAATCCATAGTTTGATAGCCGATTGTAAAACCGTTAACAAATACTTTAGTTTCAGTACTATTGATTTGAGTTAAAGGGGGAGCGTTTATAATACCAAGAAGAATTAATATTGCTAGAGAGATAAGCTTAATTGGTGCCAACCATTTACCAATAATCGCAACCATAAAGTGGTCTTTAAGGCAGAGAAAAAAGCAAGACGTACAAAATATTAAGCTAAAAGTCAGTAATGATAAATTTGGAAAAATATAAATAATACCTCCATAAGCAACATTTATGCAACGCGGCACTACGCCAAATGATCCTAATAATGATAGAGTAAAAAAAGGTAAAAATATTTTGGCGTATTTACCAGCTTCCCCAAAGAAAAGCTTATAGCTACCATTATATAGCTTAATAACATACAATCCTAAAAATGGTAAAATTATTCCGGTTACACATAATCCTAAAAACCCAGCAAACCAGTATTGACCAGATAATTGACCAACTTGGATAGGGAATACTAAATTCCCTGATCCAAAAAACATTGCAAAAATAGCAAAGCCATAAGTTAAAGTATATTTATGTTGTTGCATGCAATTAACTCTAAATTAATTGGTTAAAATAAAATATATTGCTCTGGGGAAAATTTTCTGTGACCTAGCCGGTCACAACAAATGTTTGCATGACAATTGCAGTAATTAATGCAAAACAAAGAAGTACCTCTGTTAAACCCAGAGATATTATATAATCAAAATTTATGGCAATTGCTTTTTTTATCATTATTTTACTATATAATTAGCAAAGCAAAATTGCAACAAAATTTTTTATTTTAATTCAGCATTTCATCGGAATTTGTGCCGTTTGTGATGTTATTAGTTTATAGTTATGTTGGTTCAAAAATATTATTTCTAAACCAACATAAAAATCATTATTTAGAGAATTGTTGTAGCCATTTTTTGGCAGCTACGCTCACTTGATTATCAGTTATGGCAATATCAATCAAACTTTGCTTTAAGTCTTGTGAGTTACCGTACATTTCTTCCATTAATTCATTCCATTCTTTAGAAAATTTAGATGGAACATTTGGATCAACTTGATCTAAGATCCTAAAAAGACGGCATCTATAATAAGTATCTATAGCTTTATCAAGCCAGGCTACGCTTTTAAGATTTAAAGAATGTTCTTTATCCATTTTATCCTTTTTAAACCCCTTATTCCAAATAGAATGTTTAAGATTAGCATGTTCTTTGCAATACAAACCATTAATTAAATCCATAACTTGTTTTGCAATATTCTTGCCAAACTCGCTTTTTGGATCTTGGTCAAGATTGGTATTGATTTTATTAACCAAGTTTGTCCATGAATTTTCAAAAGATTTCTTTTCGTCTTCAGTAAATCTGGTTTTTAAACCAGCTTCAAAGTTTGCGTATTGTTTTAGTTCTACTGGGGTTAACACTTTTCCAGCCCAGGTTTTTTCCAACTGTTGTGTCATACGATATACCTCAATTAAATTAATAATAGTTTTCCAAGAAATGGACTTATCATAACTATATTCAGCAACAATGCTTTTCAATGTTTGGCTAGCCTCAAGCAAGGTTTTAGCTTTTTTTTCTAAAAACTGAACTTATATTGAAAAATGATCGGACATATTAACATCGCCAGCTAGAAATGCTTTTATTTGTAAAAGTTTAAAACCAAAAAATTTTAAAGCAATGACCCGTTGTAGTTTCAATAAATCCTTTTCGGAGTACAAACGATATCCATTAGTAAGCCTTATAGATGGTTTAAGCAAAATCAATCCGATCGTAATGATGCATTGTTTGCACTGATACACCGGTTAATTTACTTAAATCTTTTACATACCATTTAGTCATCATCATACTCCTAATTTTTGAATGTACGATATATGGTAACTATAGGGTCAAGAGATTTTTTTGTGTATGGTAAATTTTTTCTTAGTTGAACTAAATTCAAATATCTTTCTATAAATAAATACTAAAATTAATAATTAAATATCTCCCAAATCTTTTTAGTTTATGTACTTAAAGAATTAAGGTTAAGTGAGTGTTGTGTTTTAATTATTTTAAGTATTTCTCTGCTACCTTGAGATCATCAAATTCAAAAGTTTTAGATCCAACAATTTGGTAATTTTCATGACCTTTACCAGCGATTAATATTGCATCATTGGAAGAAGAAATTGATTCAATTGCGTATTTTATCGCTTGTTCCCTGTCGCCAATCTCAATCGCAGTATCACACGCTTCTAATATCGCTTTTCTTATCAATTTTGGATCTTCACTACGCGGATTGTCATCAGTAACTACAACAACATCACTGTATTTTTTTGCAATTTCACCCATAATTGGCCTTTTACCTTGATCACGATCACCTCCGCATCCAAACACTAAAATCATTTTGCCTGAGAAGCTTTTGCGTAGTACTTGTAATGCTTTTTCTAAAGCTTCAGGTTTATGCGCATAGTCTATAAAAACATTAGCATTACCAATTTTTTGCATCCTGCCTGGTGCTGAATAAAGATTACTTACTACCGGCAAAATTTTCTTTAATTGAAAGCCACAACTAATTACTAGACTCATAGCACATAAAATATTATATGCTTGAAAGTCGCCTACTATATATTTAAATTTGATTTTATGACTAGTACCATATGCTTTAATCTCAACTAATAGAAAATCTTGATTTTGCTCTACTGAAATCAATTTTAAATCGTCACTATTTTTGCCAAATGAAATGATTTTTTGTTCACGCTGTTTGCAAAGTTTAACAATATTTGGATATTCTTCCATATCTGCATTTAAAACTGCAGTGCTATTTTTAGAAAGTATGTTACTAAATAACCTCATCTTTGCAGCAAAATATTTTTCCATAGTACTATGATAATCTAAATGTTCGCGCGAGAAATTAGTGATTGCCGCTGCCTTTAGTTTTACATTATCAAGTCGATGTTGATCTAACCCGTGACTGGAAGCCTCTATTGCAACATAATTTATATTTTTTTGTGATAATTTTTGTAGTATTTGATGTAGAATTTCAGTGCCTGGAGTGGTTAGAGTGCTCTGTTCAGCAAAGCCATCAGCAAGTATTCCTAAAGTTCCAATAGATGCGGATTTTTCTCCTAGTAATTCGATAATTTGCTTAAAATAATACGCTACAGAAGTTTTGCCATTAGTTCCAGTAATTCCAACGATATATTCAGGTTGAGGGGAATAGATTTTTGAAGCAAGTTCACTTAAAGCAATTCTTGGTTCATCAACTTGAATAAAATTAACACCAGCGTGAGAAGTTAATATTTTTGAGCAAATAATAATTTTGCAGCCTTTAGCAATCGCATCTTCTATATACTTATGACCATCATCTTTTAGCCCGGAAATAGCAACAAAAATACTATTAGCGGTAACTTTTCGTGAATCAGATGTTATATGATTTATATTTTCTATATTTATATTGATCATTATAAAGAATCATTTTTAGTACTATGTTCTAGATATAATTGATTATCTATCTCATCTTTATTAGCATACGGCATTATACCGTATAAATTTGCCAGCCGCATTATGATTCTTGAAGTAGTTGGAGCTGATGTCCATCCTCCAGTCGCAAAACCAAAAGTTTCCTTAGTTCCCTTAGGCTCATCAATCATAACTAAAATTGTATATTTAGGTTCATTAATCGGAAATGCAGATAAAAAGGAAGATAAGCGTAATTTATCATGATATTTGCCATTAACTATTTTGTTTGCGGTTGCAGTTTTTCCGCCTGGAAATAGCCCTTTTACATCAGCTTTTTTACCGCTACCCTCTGTTACTACTAATCTCAATAATTTTCTCATTTTTTCAGATGTTGACTCTTTTAATACTTGTCTCGAACTAATTTGTTCAAGATTTTGTTGTTTTATAATAGTGGTAGAATGTAACATACCTCCATTAACTATAGAGCTCATCACACCTACTACATGCATAGGTGAAACAGAAATACCATGACCATAAGAAATAGTAATGGTATTAAGATCTGTCCAATTTGCAATCTTAGGAAAAATAGGTTTTGCTTTTTCTGGTAACTCAATGCTTAAAGGAGATAATAGTCCAAAAGAGTTTAGAAATTTATATTGATTCTCTTTACCAAGCTCTAAAGCTACTTGTGCAGTGCCAATATTTGAAGAATACATTAAAATTTCAGGGACTGATAACCAACCACCTTTTCCACGATAATCATTAATATTAAACTTTGCATATTTAATAGAACTGCTAACATCGTAAACATCACTTACGCTAGTACTTTTATTTTCTAACGCCATCGCCATAGTAAAAGCTTTAAACATAGATCCCATTTCATATGTACCAAGAGTACATTTATTAAACAATTGCTCATCTGTAGCTATACCAGGGTTATGCGGATTAAAATCTGGCAAACTCACCATCGCTAGTATTTCACCGGTTTTAGTATCTTGTACTATGCCAACTGCTCCTTTTGCATTAAATTCTTTGATTGTTTTTAAAAGTTCGTCTCTAACGATATTTTGTACTCCAACATCTAGAGATAATTGTAATGGTTTAGGGTGATTATCAACATAATATTTCAGATAACTGTCATACTGTTTTTCAACCCCGGCTAACCCATTACCGTCGAGCCCTACATATCCCAAAACATGCGCAAATAACTCGCCATTGGGATATGCCCTTTTTTCACTAGTTTCAAAGTATAATCCTGGTATACCAAGATCATTTACTAATTGATGTTCTTTAGGAGTAATATTACGTTTAATCCAAACAAAAGATTTCTTAGAGCTTAATTTTTTTTCCAATTCTTCTAAATTAAGATCTTGCATAACAGATTTTATTTTTTGAGCAGCATCTTTAGAGTTTAAAATTACTTTAGGATTTGCATAAATTGATGAAGTGATAAGATTAACAGCAAGCAAATTGCCATGTCTATCAATGATTTCTGCCCGCTTTGAGTTAGCATGTATTTCAACTGGAGCTTTTTTAATATGTTCTATACTACTAAGTATAGTTAGATCAAAGACTCTCAAAGCTATGATTCCATAACATAATGCAAAGGATATAATTAATACTAATATTCGATTTATATCAATTTCAGTATTACTAAATGACCTATCTTTACTGATATTTATAGAAATATTTTTGAGCAATTTTTTTATAGGCTCATATAAAAAATAAAATTTCTTCAAATAATAATATGGCATTTTAAATTATCTAGCCTCAGTTTTTCGCTCTGCATTTTCTTGATTTATTTTTATATGCTTGCTTTTATTTCTAATCAAAATTTTATCACGAGATTTATAGCGCCAGTTAGCTTTACGCTGAAAGACGGCTTCTATTGGTTTATTTTCGCTTGTAGCTAGGTGCAAATCGCTTGCAGATTTTTGTCCTAACACTACAATTCTTGAAGTTTTTGCTTCGTTTAAAGCTAAATATTTTGTGGCAAGATACTTTAATCTATCTGCTTGATTTAAGTATGCCCATTCGGCTTTAAGCACCTTAATTTGATTACGCTCTTCTGATTTAACTTTATTAAGATTAGATACTTCATCTTTCAAATTATGGGTGTAGTATTTAACTGTTACTAATGAACAAAAACTAATAAAAATTACCGTAAGATAAATCATTGTAACGCGATTAAGCATAATTCTCCTCTTGATTTATGCGCATCGCTACGCGTAATTTTGCAGAACGCGACCTTGGATTTGAATTGATTTCTTTTTCAGAAGCCGCAATAGGTTTACTAACCTTCCATTTAAAAGTTGGTTTAAATTCTGTATTTGCAATAAAAGGTAAATGTCTCGAGCCTGATTGTTGCGGTTTAGCTCTTTCATTAATAAATTCTTTTACTATTGAATCTTCAAGCGAATGAAATGATACGACAATTAATCTACCATTATTATTTAAGAGGCGTTCAGAAGCAAGTAAGGCCGATTTTAAGCTAGCTAATTCATCATTAACAAAAATTCTAATTGCTTGAAAGGTTTTAGTAGCAGGATCAATTTTATTTTTTCCTTTTCTAACAACAGAACGAATTATAGCTGCCAGTTCTAATGTAGTTTCGATAGGAGATATCTTGCGCTTTTCAATAATTTTTTTTGCTATTCTACGAGATTTTGTTTCACCACCATAATTATAAATGACATTGGCTATTTCTTCTTCTGTACTATTGTTGATAAAATTATAAGCATCTGAACCGGTTTTACTCATTCTCATATCCAAGCGTCCATTATACATAAACGAAAAGCCCCTATCAGGAGTTTCAAGTTGCATTGAGGAAACGCCAAGATCCAGGACAATACCATCAACTCTCAGAATATTTTGAGCACGTATTAATTCATTAAGCTCAGAAAAATTGCCAGCAATAAATTTAAATCTGTTGCCATATTCTTTTTTCAATTTACTTGCAAATTCTTCTACCGCAGGATCTTGATCTATGCTGTATAATATACAATTAGCAGAGTTCAAAATTGCTTTACTATAACCGCCAGCACCAAAAGTTCCATCTACATATACTTCTCCAGATTTTACTTGTAATTGTTCAAGAACTTCTTTTAGCATAACCGGAACATGAGATGTATTATAAAAATCAATCATTTTACATTCCAGTATTTTCTTTTTTAGTTAAACGCAACAATAGTCTTTTTTCTTCTGCAATAATTTTTGATTTTTCATAGTGATCTTTAAATTGTTCAGGCTTCCAGATTTCAAAAGTTTGACCTTTACCAACAAAGCATGCTTTATCTTCTAACATAGCAAATTCAATAAGTGATTCTGGTAATATAATTCTTCCTTCACTATCGAAAGGTAACTTTACACTTCCCCCTAGAATAATTGTAGCAAATGCATCATGTTCATCGGAGTATGGATCAAGGCTATCAATGCTAGAGCTTATATGCATAATTCGATCATAACTGCATCCTTCTATGCACTGATTTCCAATAGACTGATAAGTTATTACTCCAGAAAAATCATGCTGCGTCAATAACGTTCTGAAGCTAGATGGCACAGAAATTCTGCCTTTAGTATCAATTTTGTTTATATAAGTAGATAAAAATAACATCTTTAACTTTAATCTAGCTTCATTTTAAATTTACATTATAACACCAAAATGGTTAATAATGGGTTAACATGGGATTAAATGGTATTACATGGGAATAATGATGTATTCAAGCAATAAATGCAATAAAATTGTATAAAAATTCAGAAATAGTGTATTTTTATTATTAACTTTAAACTAAGGGTAGAAAATACTAATAAAAATACAATTTAGTTTTATTTTGGTTTAGTATCTAAATGCAAAAAACTTATTGATTATTCTGCGTAAAAGAATAATATATGAAATCTCATGTTTCGGGGCATAGCGCAGTCTGGTAGCGCATCTGGTTTGGGACCAGAGGGTCGGGAGTTCGAATCTCTCTGCCCCGACCATATAAATCAAGGCTTTCAATTAAATATAAATCTTAAATTTTCTCTCGTTACAAATAACTACCAGTGTTTAAATATAACTTTTTTAAAATTGAACGCTAAACGAGATTTGCATTCACCTTCGTTTTAATTATAATCAAATGCTGCATATTATTTTGAAATATATATTAAATTCAATTGCTATCGTGCTCTATCAGAGGCAAAATTATTATCTAAATAAGCTAACATAATGCACTATACAGCTCAGCTGTAATAAGAATACTTATAGATTTCAGAAGATATTAACCTAGTGATTGACATTATTTAAAGGATATTATTAAATAAATTTGTTCAGTTAATCGCAATAATTATAACTTAAGGTATTATGCTTCTATCAATATTTACTAGTAAAGAGGTATAGTAGATATCTATTAATAATTCATTATTAGTTAATAAAAATATAAAACGGCTAAGCTTACTGTTAGCAGTAAATAGTAAATATATATAAAGATAAAACCTAGAGTAACTAAATTAAAATTTAAAAATATTATATACAAAATGAATAATAGCGAAAAAAGAATATTGTTTGTGGATAATGATCATATTAATTTAATTGTAGGTGATATGCTCATAAAAAGCTTAGGGCACAAAGTATTACTTGCTAGTTCTGGAGAAGAGGCAATTGACATTATAAAGAACCCAAGCTCACAAATTGATTGTATATTTTTAGATTTAATGATGTTTGGAGTAAATGGGTTTGACGTATTAGCTTTTATCCGTGATTCATGTATCCCTATTCCAGTTGTTGTGCAAACTGGTCTTATCAATGACAGTGATGTAAAAAAAGCACAAGAATTAGGGGCAATCGGCTATATATGCAAACCATATTCCAAAGAAAACATAAGAGATGCTATTGCAAAAATGGTCCAATCTGATGCTTTACCAGTTGATAAAAAAAATGAATAGCGCTTTATTACAAATAATTATTTATTTAATGACGAATAATCTAAAATAGAGAAAATATTAAAAAGACCGTATTAAAAATTAAAATTCAGATAATCGAAGCAACTTATAGTATATTTTACTTAGTTGTTTTTATCAATTTTCTATCTTTTAATAAGGCATTTTTGTTTTTTTTGCCTTGTGTACTTTTTTTGTTTTCATTTTAGGTTCACTAGTGGTTACATTTATTATTGCCTTACCAGCAGCTAAAGCTCCGGCACTGCTGATAGCTTCAAATTTTGCGATCTTTCCTTTTACACTATTATCATCAGGCTCAATTGTAGAAAAAGCTATTATATGCTCATCAGGTTGAGCACTATCATGAAATTGAGGTTCAGTCGCTAAATGTAATTCTTTTACCCTCTTCACAATATCTGCATCTTCCTTATCTAGCTCTGACATTACTAAGTTTTCTGCCACTATGTTAGTGTTACTAAGTTGAGAATGAACAGGCTCAATCGATCTATCAAAAGAAGCTTTTTGTTGTTGCCACTGTTCCATTTTTTTCATATTTTCTGGATCTAAGCTCAAAGTTATTGATGTATCTTCTTCTCCTTTTTTCTCTCCTTCTCTCTCCTCAATTAAGGGTGATAAACCTTGAGAATCTAAATATTTTTGTTGTTCATCAATCTCTACTTGCAGAAGATATAACTTTTCTTGTCTAGCCTCTAACTGTTTCCAATTCACCATTTGTTCAACAATATCCTTATCATGAGCAATAATCTCGTGATATTTAATTTCATATGTTTTATAAATTTCTTTTAACCGGTCTGGCAACTCTGGTATTGACTCTAGCTGGACAAGTTGAGCATCCTGCTGCAATAGCTGAATACCGCTTTGTAAGAGTTGTAACTGGTGCCAATAATTTAACAAATTGTCCTCTTGAATTTGCTCACTTTTATAAAGATCTTTTTGCAACTTATGAACTGATTGTAAGTATTGTAGCTGTTCTTCAGATTTTGCTTTATTTGCTAAATCTATGTTTTTGGCAATATTGGTACGTAATTCTATAATATCATCATCCCATGATTTAATTGAAGATTCAGTCTCTAGTAATTTATTTTGTGATTGTTTTAGTTCTATTAAAAATCCTTGCAAATTTTCCGAATGCTGTAACTTTACTATATTATTTAGTCTAATCTCTATTTCTTCTCGCAATTCTTGTAATTCCTCCTGCTCTTCTAGCTTAGAACGTGCATTAATTATTGATTGAGTTCTCAGTAATGATTCCAAATTTAATTGATCAGGCTGCTTTGATAGCTCTAATTGTAATAATGATTCATCTAACAAAAGATTTATGGCAGTAGTTTGCTCTTTGTTTATTTCTTGTAATCTTTTATATAACACTTGTTGATATTGTAATTGTTGTTGCTCTTGAGGCTGACCTGAGTTAAATATTTGCCACACATTACCTTCATACTCTTTCATCCAATTACTACTATTTTCTTGGTACTCAGCTACTTTCTGTTTTAAAGCAATATGCTGATCGTTTAAGTACGAATTCTCATTCATAAGTGCAGTCTCAATAGAGTCCATTCTCTTTTTTAAAAGAGTTACAGCATCGGTAAATTTGTATGCTCTCTCTTCTAATTTTCTCTGAATATTCTGTTCAATATTTTGTCCTGATTTTTTTGCTTTTTCCGCATTTAATGAATCAGGCAAACGAGCGCTCCATTCCATATAAGGTTGTAGCTTTATAACTTGCTCCTTTTGTTCGTTCTTAGGTATATTTACTGTTGGTATTAATTGATCTAAATTATAAACCTCCGATTGCTGTATTGGTTGTTGAGATATTCTAGAGTAATCAGATTGAATTGTTTGAGAATAATCAAAAAAATAATCTGGCTTTATTTCTAAGTCTCTCAACCCGACTTGTACTACTTTATCTCCTACAGCTATTATGCTATCAAGCTGTTGGTCGTGATTCTCTGTTAATAGTTGTATTTTTTTATTCAAAGAGTCAATTTTCTTAAGTAATGAGTCTTCCGTATAACTGTCATAGCTCTCAGACTGTTTAAAAGCTTCTTTCCATAATTCATCTTTTTCATTTTGTAATATTTTCCGTTTTTCGACTAAACTCTGTAGCGTAGCTAATTGTGCCTCAATCTGCACTTGCTTTTGATGGTTTGGATCATCTTTAAGCCATGACAATTGTTCTTTTAAAAGGCGTTCAATGTCTAAGGCTTTATTTTTTAAAGAATTGATCAAAATTTGCTGACCCTGTAATTTTTTATGTAACTTTGTTTTTTCTTCTTGCTGCATAAATTGCTTATCGTCTTCTTCAAATAAAAGAGATAATGCTTCTACTATACTTTCTAAATTAGTTTTCTTTTGGCTTTCTAGAATTTTTCCATTTGTACCTGATTGTTCTGTTAAATGAGCTCTAAATTCTACATCAGGCTGCAACTTTATAGTTTGTACATTCGGAAAATGTGAACGTGCTAATTGCTCAGCTTCAGGTATCCTTACCGTTTGAACGGTTTGATTTAAATTATTTGCAGTAGCTGATATGTGCGGTTTTTTAAAATTTAAATCTTCAGGACCTTTAGCAATAGCAGGTTCTAAAGCTTCTCCATTTAATTTCTTTGCCATTGCTTTTATTGCGCCTACATTTAATTGAGACGTAGTTCTAAGGCCTGTTGTATCTTGTTCGGTATTAAGATGAAATCCAACTATTTTTCCGTCTTTAAATTCAATCATATCTCTGACAAGTGACAAATTACCATCACTTCTTTTACGTTGAACATGTACCACAGCATTTAATTTGCTGATATCTTCTCCTTCAACAATAGGTATTAAAAGACCATCAGAGTCTGATTCAAATTTTATTTTTGCTCCAGTTAATGCAAACGTTTTACCGTTTCCATCTAGATAACCTTTAACCTTTCCTGCTTCAGGTAGAGTTTGTTCGTATTCATTAATTTTTGCGGATCTGTTAGCATAAACATATTGTTTATTATATCTATGTTTCTGATCTTTATCTAACTCATCAAATTTCTTTCCTGTGGTATGCTTATATTCTTTTTTAGCTTCTTTATATAGCCAAATTTCAAAAGGAGATGATTCTTGTTGTGCTATAGTTGATGTTTCTGTTTTTTTCTTTTCATGATATATAGAAGTTGATAAATTACCTTCTATTTGAGCAATAGACTTTCCTAGTTCATATCTCAAAATAGTCTCCCTAGAAGATAAATTTTTACGTTCTTCCTCAAACTTAAAAAAATTATCTTTTTTTAATACTGCTGCTTCTTGAAGATGTTTAATTAATGTCTCACTTGCCTCTTTTTGATTTTTAATTACTTTTTCGTTTATTAAACTTGTGCTGTTATTTACTGCCAGATAATCTTGAATACCTTTAGCCTTATGCTTTTCTTCTTCTAATATATGCAATACAGTAGATTTATATTTTGCTAGGGTTTTATCATCAATTTCAGTTTCTGATTTAATTTTATCAACAAAATCTCCTAAAGAAATGATAAGCTGATCAATTCTAGTATTTGCAAATATAATACGATATTCTGCTGCTTTACGTTTTTTATCTTCTTCTGAATCTGCTGCTTCTGCATCTAAAACTGCAAGTTGGCGCGCTCTGTAATCACTGCCAGTTTCTCTCCCTTTTCTTAGAAAGTTTTCAGCTTTAGTAACTTCAAATTGCTTTTTAGTAAATTCTAAATGTTTTCTAGAAAAATTAGGGTTATCTTTTTCTAAGCTATTCAGTTCTCTCTTAAGTTTATGCAGTTGCTGTATTTGATATTCATAATTACTGACTAATCCCATCTTAGAAGAATTTTCATAAGCTATAAATGTCTCATCAGGCGATAATATTGGTTTACGAAGTTTTACACGAGCATTTATTTTATGAGTCATAATTATAGGAACTGAACTACTAACTTGCGAGGTCATTGGAATTACTGTAGAATTTACAACTCTAATAGAATTAAGTGTAGCAATATGTTCTCTATCTGAAAGGTTGATAGGTTTTAAAACATTTTCACTTCTTTGTTTTTTTGTAACTGAAATTTTTGCTTTTGACATAGCTTTTTACATATAAATTAATTTGCAGCAATGTAGCTTAGCAAGAAAGAATTAATAAAAAGTTAACGCAGAACTTAATACAACGCAAAATATATAGTTAAGTTGTTAGTAATTACATTTTTTGTATTTGAAACAATCTACTTTTATTTTAAACTAGCTTAATTAATTACCTTATATTTCTACTAAAATTAAAATAATTTCTTTATTTTAGCCATATCTTAACCTCCTGACCTAGTTTCCTTTTGTTTAGCAAACTTACCTATTAAAAGTTGCCATCTATGCAATCGAAGTAATACTTGACAACCCCTTTCATATCACTATAAGTACTAAGCTCTTGTTTAATGTTCAGAGAATATAACCCATGAAAAATCTAATGATGATGATACAGTCAATAAAAAGGCTCCAATACTTATTTATAACATTTTTATTGTTGATAAATGCTACATCCTATGCTGATAACGTTGAAACTTATAGCAAAGATAGAAATATGGAGTTATTTCCGGCTACTTCAATTTTTAAGCCGTTACTTGCAGACCCTAAATGGCCTCGATTTTCATTAGCGTATCAATATTATACTAAAGGAGCGTTTAAAGGCCACGTATTTGCCCCTATTTTTGGAGCCGCTCTACCTTTAGTAAGGTGGAAAGGAGCAAATGAATTAAAATATGAAATCGGTCTTCATGCCGCTTTATTTGCTACCATGGACATTCAATCATCGCCAACTAGATTGCTTAATACTGACTATTTTGTTGGTCCTGTTTTTGCTATTAAAAATGGACAATGGGATTATCTATCACGAATTTCTCATACAAGCACACATTTAGGTGACGAATTCTTACTTAGCAAGGATGGAAGAAAAATAAAAAGAATTAACTTAAGTTATGAGGGTGTGGAGCAGTTTGTAGCTTATAACTTCTCTAATGGCATAAGACCTTTTGCTGGAGTTGGATACATTTTCCATGCCGAGCCAACTAACTATAAAACCTTACAAGTCACAGCAGGTTTTGATTACAGATATCCAGGATATTATTTAGATGGCTACGCTAAACCAATATTTGGTGTATATTCACATACTTCTCATAACTTTAATTGGCGTCCAAGTTTATCTATTAAAGGAGGCCTAGAGTTTAGAGATAAATTTATAAGAGGTAGAGAATTGCAATTACTTCTTGAATATTATAATGGCAATTCAATACAAGGACAATTTTATCGTATAAAAGAAAATAGCATAAGTATTAGTTTAAGTTTGAACTCCTAATAGACAATAAGCTTGTATAAGAGGCTTATATAATCATACTTAAAGAGCTTAATTTTCTCTGTTAATAATAATTTTTGCTTATATGTTACTTAATACTTTGATAAGGTTATTATTAGTCGAAATCTCAATTGGCTTAAATATTTAATGTAAATTTAGAACATTGAAATTATTTATATTTTACGCTAAGTAATTTACTTTAAATCAAAGCAATTCAAGAAAAATACATTTTAAGCAACTTTCAGAGTATCTATCATTTTTAAATTGCTAATACCATTCAAATTTACCGCCTAGATTTTGGAGTATTAGCATATTCACATAAACTAAGTTGGATATTGACAGTTAAACACTTTAACTTTTAATTTAGGTTCTTATGTAGTAGCAAATAAGTAAAAAGTAGAAATGGAGCGGGTGATGAGATTCGAACTCACGACATTTACCTTGGCAAGGTAACGCTCTACCCCTGAGCTACACCCGCATTACCAACTAGGGGTGGATAATAATACAAAAAAAACTTTTTGCAAGCAATTAAGTACCATTCATATTTAAAATTAAGATCTGCTTTTCACTGTACCTGTAACATTTAGCGTACGTGGTGTAATTGAAGAAGTTGTTACTAAAAGAATTCGTTTAGCAATAGCTGGCTCCATTACAGATTATGGAATTGAACTTTTGTAATAATTATTAATAGATAAAATTAAACTATAAATATTTCACTAATTTTATTGCCACTTGACAACCTTTTTTAATAGAACCAGTTAAGAAAGAATATCCTAAAGCTTTTGCACCATCATTATCTTTAGCAATATTTAAGTGACTAATTTCATCTTCTTGAAATTTATTGATTTGTTTACTTAAAGGTTCATCCTCATTACCTAATTGTTGCAATTGTTCTTGATAATGATCGGATATTACTTCTTCAACAGCAATAGTGCATGCCATAGCAGATTCTTTACCTAACTTAGCCGTAATTATACCTAACCCATAAGCTGCGACATTTACTAAAGGCAAAAGTAAAGTTGGGCGAACTTTTCTAATTTTAATTTGCCTCTCAAAAAATTCCAGATGTTCAAGCTCTGAATCGAGCATTTCTTGTACTATTACTGCTTCTTTACCTTTTAGTACAGATAGCTGACCTTCATAAATTCTTTTAGCAGCATACTCTCCAGCATGATTAATCCTAATTATTCGATCAGTTAACCTTTTATTTTGTAATTCGGTATTATGCATTGTTAACTCTTGAAATATAAAACACATATAATTATAAATCTTTGATCTGATTTGTAAATTTAATATTCATATTGTAATTTTTAAATTTGCCCATATGCTATAGAAAATATGAAAAGCGGGTGTGGCGGAACTGGTAGACGCGCAAGATTTAGGTTCTTGTAACGCAAGTTGTGGGGGTTCAAGTCCCTCCATCCGCACCAGTTAATAAAATTATAAAGGTCTTAAGATTATGCAAGTTAAAGAATTATCAAGCAGTAAATCAGAAAAAGAATATTCTATAACCATTCCAGCTAAAGAAATTGAGACTGCTATTGAGTCTAAGGCTTTAGAGATTGCAAAAGAAGCAAAAATTGATGGTTTTAGAGCTGGTAAAGTTCCTATATCTATAATTAAAAAACGATATAAAGAAAATATTCTTAGTGAAACTTTAGATTCTTTTATTAATCAAACATCTAAAAAAATCATTGAGGATAATAAGCTAACATTAGCAACTCGTCCAAATATTGAAATCTCCTCTTTTGTTGAAGGCAAAGATTTAGAGTACAAAGCAACATTCGAACTATATCCTGAAATTCCTGAGATAGAATATGATAAATTAGGAGTAACAGAGTTTATTTGTGATATTACAGAAGAAGAAGTTACAAAAACACTTAACGATCTTCGTAAAAATAAAAAAGAACTAAAACCAACAACAAATGAAACTATTGCAAAAGAAGGTGATACTGTTTTAATAAATTTTGTTGGATATATTGATGATAAAGAATTTCCAGGTGGAAAAGCTGATGATTATAAGCTTGAGCTTGGTGCAGGTCATTTCATTCCAGGATTTGAATCAGGATTAGTCGGCTCTAAAGCTAAAGAAGAAGTGAAATTAAATTTAAAATTTCCAAAAGACTATGGCTCTAAGGATTATGCAGACAAAAAAGTTGTCTTTAATGTAATGATTAAAGAAGTAATGCATACGGTATTACCAGAATTAAATGACGAATTTGCAAAATTATTTGGCGTTCAAACATTAGATGAGTTAAAAAAAGCTATAAAAGCTGATTTGGAAAAAAGATATTCTAATCTAACATATGGTTTAACTAAAAAAGAATTACTTGATGTATTGGATAAAGAAATAAGCTGTGATATGCCCAGAACTATGGTAGAGAATGAGTTGAAAAGCTTGATAAAACAACTTACAGATCCAAATCATAAAGAAGGCGATGAAGTAGATGATAAGCTAAAAGTAAAATTTAAAAAAATTGCTGAAAGACGTGTGAAATTAGGCTTGGTGCTTTCTGAAACTGCAAAAATAAATAAATTATCTATTACACAAGATGATATTAAAAGCGCAATAATCAATTATGCTCAATCTATGCCTGGCCAAGAACAGATGATTATAGAATATTTTACTAAAAATCCGCAAGCAGTTGAAAACCTTAATGGCCCAATAATTGAAGATAAAGCAGTGAAATTTATTTTGTCAAAAATTACAAACAACCAAAAACATTTATCAGTAGAAAAATTAATCGACCTTGTAAAAAAGAGCGAAGAAGATAATGCTATTGTGTAAAATAAAGTTACATACTACTATAATCATTGTACAATTAATTTTTAAATATTTGAGATTATAGATGAATTATAAAATTAACTCTAATACGGATATAAGTCTTGTTCCAATGGTTGTTGAACAAACTAACCGTGGTGAAAGATCTTACGATATTTTTTCACGCTTACTCAAAGAACGAATCATATTTGCAATCGGCCCTATCGACGATGTAATGTCTAGTTTAGTGGTTGCTCAATTACTTTTCTTAGAAGCCGAAAATCCAGATAAAGATATTTCTTTATACATCAACTCTCCTGGAGGTTCTGTAACTGCTGCATTAGCCATGTATGATACAATACAATATATAAAGCCAAAAATTGCTACCTTATGCGTAGGCATGGCTGCTTCTGGTGCTTCGCTATTACTTACTGCTGGCACTAAAGGAATGCGTTCTTCTTTGCCGAATTCTAAAATAATGATACATCAGCCACACCTTACTGGCCTTAGAGGACAAGCAACTGATATAGAAATTCACGCTAAAGACATGCTAGATACAAGAGCTAGATTAAATAAAATATATGCCTTTCATACTGGTCAAAAATTAGAGATCATTGAACAAAGTATGGAGCGCGATAATTTTATGAATCCAGAAGTGGCATTAAAATTTGGATTAATTGATCAAGTTACTAGTAAAAGAGAAGAAACACCTAAACACGATAAAAAAGACTAAAAAAAGAGTTAATCTAAATGGATAAAACAAAAAACACTCCGCCAAAAACTGTTTTAAAATGCTCATTTTGCAATAAGAGTCAGCATGAAGTTAAAAAACTTGTTGCCGGTCCATCTGTATATATATGCAATGAATGCGTTGATTTATGCCAAGATATAATTAAAGAAGAGTCTGGTAATAACTTTAAGAAAAAAGATTCCGCTGACGTTGCAAAACCTAGTGAAATATGTAAAATTCTTAATGAACACGTCATTGGACAAAATCGTGCAAAAAAAATATTATCTGTAGCGGTTCATAATCACTATAAAAGACTTAAATTCGAAAACGGCTATTCAGATGTAGAAATATCTAAATCTAATATATTGTTAATAGGTCCAACTGGATCGGGTAAAACTTTGTTAGCACAAACGTTGGCAAAAATCATAGATGTGCCATTCACTATGGCAGACGCCACATCACTTACTGAAGCTGGCTACGTTGGAGAAGATGTAGAAAATATTTTATTAAGACTGTTACAGTCATGTAATTATAATGTTGAAAAAGCACAAAAAGGCATAATTTACATTGATGAAATTGATAAAATTTCACGCAAGTCAGAAAATCCGTCTATTACTCGCGATGTATCTGGTGAAGGAGTTCAGCAAGCACTGCTCAAAATTATGGAAGGAACTGTTGCATCAGTACCACCGCAAGGTGGGCGTAAACATCCGCAACAAGAATTTATTCAAATAGACACTACAAATATATTGTTTATATGCGGAGGTGCATTTACCGGATTAGAGAAAATCATTTCAAATCGTAGCAAAGGTAGTCATGCAATTGGGTTTGGGGCAAAAGTTAAAGGTGAATCAGATGCCAATACAGATTTGTTACTACAAAAAGTTGAGCCAGATGATTTAATAAAATTTGGTTTAATTCCTGAATTTATAGGTAGATTACCAAATATTGCAGCTTTGACTAACTTAGATGAGCAAGCACTGGTTGAAATTCTGGTAAAACCAAAAAATGCTCTAGTCAAACAATATCAAAAACTTTTCCAAATTGAAAATGTTGAATTGGAATTTACTGATGAATCATTGCACGAAATAGCAAAGAAAACTTTACAACGCAAAACTGGAGCTAGAGGATTACGTGCGATCATGGAAGATATCTTACTAGAGCCAATGTTTGAGGTGCCAAGTCAATCTTTAATAAAAAAAATTATCGTTGATAAAAATGCAGTAGTAAATAGCACTTATCCATTATTTGTTTATGAAAACACTAAAAAGAAGAAAAGCTCTTAAATATTCCATTCAATAAATTATGAGACTTAAAAATTTCATTATAAAAATTGCTTTCCAAATTAAAAATTTTATAGATTCTTTAACTATCAAAAATATTTTTGCAATAAGATGTAGTAGTTGTTAAAAAAGACAAATTTCTATTAGTTAAACATACTTATATGCCTGGTTGGTATCATATTGGTGGTGAAGTTGACATAGAAGAAACTCCTTTACAAGCTGTGATTCGCGAACTCCAAGAGGAAGCAGGAATCACTTGTCTAACTCCCCCTAAATTATTCAATATCTATCTTTACCTTGATAAGAAAAAAAGCCAACAACATTATATTACTTTTTATATCTGCAAAGACTTCGAAGAAAAAGATTATATCTGCCCTATAGAAATTGCCCAAAAGAAATGGTGTAAACTTAAAGATTTACCAAAAGACACTACTCCTGATACCACAGCTAGAATTTTAGAATATTTAGGCAAAATAGAAATTAATGATATGTGGGAGTGCGGAAGTAAAGATCAATAATATTAATACTACACAGTTTGTCCTCACATCTTGTAATAATAAAATTACTACCTATATTAAATATATATATATATTGTAGAATGGTGCATATTATGAAGAATAAACAACTCAACCTTTACCCCCTAGTTCCACTAAGAGATATAGTATTATTCCCAAAAATGGTTTCTCCTTTAATAGTTGGAAGAACTAAGTCAATTAAAGCTATTGAGAAAGTTAGTGCAAGTAATTCGCCAATATTATTTGTTACTCAAAAAAGTGCAACAATTACCGATCCTAAACCAGAAGAGTTATATAAAGTTGGTGTGATTGCAAAAGTGTTGCAACTATTAAAACTGCAAGACGGCACGTTAAAAGTATTAGTAGAAGCAACTGAACGAATAAAAATAGAAAACATAATTAGTACTAAAAATCATTTAGAAGCAATTGTTTCTCATTTCGAAGAAAAAACTGGCGATAATATCAAAATCACTGCTCTTATGCGTTCAGTAATCAAGCAATTTCATGAATACGCAAAGCTAAATACGAAGACCAACTCTGAAGTAATACAAGTACTAGAGAAAATCACTAATCCGAGTCATTTCGCTGATATAATCACTACAAATTTGCTAATAAAAATCGAAGATAAACAAGAAATATTGGAAATGTCCAATATTAAAAAAAGACTAGAAAAAATCCTAGAATTAATAGTAACTGAAATTAGTATTCTCACAACAGAACAAAATATTCGTACTAATGTTAAAAAACAAATGGATAAGACTCATAAAGAATTCTTTTTAAATGAGCAATTAAAAGCTATACATAAAGAGCTTAATGAAGGAGATGATGGCAAAAGCGAATTAGCAGAGCTTGAAAAGAAAATTAATAAAGTTAAAATGAGTAAAGAGGCTTTCAAAAAAGCTACTTCTGAGCTTCGTAAACTCAAAATGATGAATGCAATGTCGGCAGAAGCTGGCGTAATTCGTAATTATCTTGAGTATTTAGTTTCATTACCATGGAATAAATATACAAAAGTAAAACATGATATTTCTGCTGCCCAAGAAATTCTGGATCATGATCACTATGGATTAGATAAGGTTAAAGAAAGAATTATTGAGTATTTAACAGTACAAAAACGCACTTCATCTAATAAAGGGCCTATTTTGTGCTTAGTTGGCCCTCCTGGAGTTGGTAAAACCTCATTAGCAAAATCAATCGCAAAAGCTACTGGTAGAAATTATATAAGATTCTCTCTTGGAGGAGTACGAGATGAAGCAGAAATTAGAGGTCACAGAAGAACATATGTCGGAGCAATGCCAGGAAAAATATTAAGCTTAGTTAAAAAAGCAGAATCAGCAAATTCCTTAATTCTTTTGGATGAAATTGATAAAATGAGCTCTGATTTTCGTGGAGATCCAGCTTCAGCATTATTAGAAGTTTTAGACCCAGAACAAAATAATAAATTTGTAGACCATTATATAGAAGTAGAATTCGACCTATCGAAAGTATTATTCATTGCAACTGCAAATTCTTTAAACCTTCCTAGGCCACTGTTAGACAGAATGGAAGTCATAAGGTTGTCTGGTTACACAGAAGAAGAAAAAACTCAGATTGCAATACAATATTTAGTAAAGAAAATTTCTAAAGAGCATCAACTCTCGAAAAAAGAATTCTCTATTACTAATGATGCAATAAGAGATGTTATAAGGTACTATACACGGGAATCCGGAGTACGTAATCTTGAGCGT
The DNA here is from genome assembly GCA_964515755.1 of uncultured Rickettsia sp. Classification (GTDB taxonomy): domain Bacteria; phylum Pseudomonadota; class Alphaproteobacteria; order Rickettsiales; family JABSSG01; genus JAGVLN01. The sequence continues at coordinate 28,618 of CAZEVK010000020.1, forward strand.
GAAATTGCAAAACTGGCTAGAAAAGCTGTTCGCTTAATTGAGCAAAAAAGTATTAAATCACTAGACATCACTTCCG
>CAZEVK010000021.1:0-7638 GCA_964515755.1 uncultured Rickettsia sp.
TACCAATAACCAATTTATTAATAATATAATATGGAGCATAATTAAAATAAGTTAATGTAACGTGGCTTTTTCCGTATAAACCTAAAATCTTAGTTATTTTCTTACGATTACGCGTAAAAGATTGAACTATGTCTTGTATTTCTAACTTAATAACAATTAAAGATTTTGGCTCTAGATGTGATAAATCAGGATAAAAATTTCTTCTAATAATATCACAGGGAAAATGTAATAGTAGGTCAATAATGCGCCCACAACTCAAGCGATTTAACGCTAAAAAAGTTTTTTCTGATACTAACGGTAAGTCTGATGTGCTTTCAAATAATTTTTTTATATTTGCTTCAGACATACTCTATAACCTAAGAGCGATTTTTATAATACTCGACAATCTTAGATTCAACAAATGCCGAGACAAAATCGGAAATATTACCATTTAGCCTACATACTTCTTTAACTATACTTGATGCAATAAACTGGGTTTTTTCTGTAGCAGGTAAAAAAATAGTTTGAATATCTGGCGCTAACTTTGAATTCATTGCTGACAATTGAAATTCATATTCAAAATCGGAAACAGCACGTAAGCCTCTAACAATAAGATTAGACTTTTGTTTACGAACAAAATCAACAAGTAATCCATCTAATGATATAGCAGTTACTTTTTTATGAGACGGCAATCCATTTCTAAGAGAGAGCAAATCATGTTCAATCATTTTAATGCGATCATCAATAGAGAACATTGGGATTTTAAGAGTATTAGTAGCTACCGCAACGATAAGTATGTCGACAACATCAATTGCTTTAGCAATAATATCCATATGACCATTAGTAATTGGGTCAAATGTTCCAGGATAAACCCCTACTAAAGCTTCGCGCATTCTAACTACTCTTAATTTTCAGTTTCAGGCAAATCGTTATCTATTACAGCATTAAATTCTTCGCTAGATTGATCGTCTATGGGACTATCTTCATTGTTTTCACGTTCAGAAATAAGTGCAGCAGATACTATACGTTCACCATCTGAAGTTCTAAACAAGGTTACACCTTGAGTATTTCTCCCAGTTACCCTAATACCTTCTACAGGACATCTAATTAAAGTGCCTTTTTTAGTGATTAACATAATCTGATCGGTTGTAAGAACTGGAAAACTAGATATAACATTACCATTTCGTGCTGAAGTAATAATATTCATAATACCTTGACCGCCGCGATTAGTAACTCGATACTCATAAGCAGAAGTACGCTTACCGTAACCATTTTCAGTAATAGTTAAAACAAATTCTTCTCCTAAAATTAACTTAGTAAGTTCGTCTTTTGGCAAATCACTCTTAACTTTATTAACAAAATTTGGTACATCTTCTTCTTTTGAGTAAGCTATTTTTAATCTAGTTTCTAATGGAATTTTTAAGTATATCTCTCGTACTAAAATATCAATATCTGCACCTTGCAAAACTGACATTGAAATAACTTCGTCACCAGATGCAAGTTTCATACCTCTAACACCATCAGAAGTGCGGCTTTTGAAAACACGTACTGCACTTAACGGAAACCTAATACACTTACCATTTTTAGAAGCTAATAATATATGGCTATTTTCCTTGCAGATATTTATGCCTATTAATTTATCACCTTCATCTAGCCTAATTGCAATTTTACCATTAGATTGAATACTATGAAAATCTGTCAAATCATTACGTCTAATATTACCCTTAGCAGTAGCAAACATAATGAACATATCATTCCATTCCTGTTGATCTTCAGGTAATGCCATGATTTTTGTAATTTTTTCATTTATAGCTAGTGGGAAGATGTTAACCAAAGCCCTACCCTTAGACTGTGCATTACATAATGGCAGCTTATAGACTTTAAGTTTATATACTTTTCCTATATTAGAGAAAAATAAAATAGGCATATGTGTATTGGCCACAAATAACTCTGTAGTAAAGTCTTCATCATGCATACTAAGACCAGAGCGACCTTTACCACCTCTTTTCTGAGATCTATAAGTAGATAGAGGCACACGCTTAATATATCCTCCATGAGTAACCGTAACTACCATATCTTCTTTTTTAATTAAACCTTCTATATCTTGTTCAAATTCATTAAATTCGATCTGTGTGCGCCTTGGAGTAGCAAACTCTGCTTTAATTTCCAAAAACTCTTGCTCAAGAATCTGTAATAATTTTTCCCGAGAACCAAGAATAGAAAGATACTCAACTATTTCTACAGCTAATTCTTTTAACTCATCAGAAATTTTATTATGCTCAATACCTGTCAAACGTTGCAAACGCATCTCAAGAATCGCTTTGGCCTGTTCTTCAGTAAACTTACATTTACCGTCAATAATAATATTATGTTTATCATCTACCAGTTTAATTAAGCTATAAACAGTATCTGCATTCCACAGTTTTTCCATTAGTCTTTCTTTAGCAACTGAAGGATCAGAAGATGATTTGATAATTGCAATTACTTCGTCAATGTTAGATACAGCAATAAATAAACCAATTAAAATATGAGCCTTGTTTCTAGCTTTATTAAGAAGATGCACTGTACGTCTGGTAACTACTTCTTCTCTAAAGTTAACAAATGCTTTAATTACATCAAGTACATTCATAACCTGAGGTTTATCATCATTTAACGCCAACATATTGACACCAAACGAAGTTTGTAATGGTGTATAACTATATAATTGGTTAAGAACAACCTCTGCTATAGCATCTCTACGAATTTCTACTACAACTCTAACGCCTGATTTATCAGATTCATCACGAATATCAGAAATACCTTCTATTTTCTTATCACGAACCATTTCTGCAATCTTTTCTACCATCCTGGCTTTATTAACCATGTATGGAATTTCAGTAATTATGATTGCTTGTTTTTTCTCACTAATATCTTCAACTTCTGCACGGCCACGCATGATTACAGACCCACGGCCAGTAGTAATAGCTGATCTAATTCCAGTAGTCCCTAAAATAATACCAGCGGTCGGAAAATCAGGACCTTTAACCACATCAAGTAAGTCTTCACAAGTTATGTCATGATTTTTTAAATAAAGACAACATGCATCCAAAATCTCGCCCAAATTATGAGGAGGAATATTCGTAGCCATACCAACTGCAATACCCCCAGAACCATTAACTAATAAATTAGGAAATTTAGCAGGTAAGACTTTTGGTTCTTGTTCTGAACCATCATAGTTATCTCTGAAATCAACAGTGCCCCTATCAATATCTACCAGCATAGTATGTGAAACTTTTGCCAATCTTGATTCTGTATAACGCATAGCAGCGGCACTGTCACCATCCATAGAACCAAAGTTACCTTGTCCATCAATTAATGGCAAACGCATAGAAAAATCCTGCGCCATACGTACTAATGAGTCGTAAATCGCTCCATCGCCATGTGGGTGATATTTACCCATAACCTCACCAACAATTCTTGCTGATTTACGATATGGCTTGTTATAATCACATCCAGATTCATTCATAGCAAAAAGAATTCGTCTATGTACAGGCTTCAAACCATCACGCACATCTGGAATAGCTCGGCTCACGATCACGCTCATTGCATAATCGAGATACGATTTTTTCATTTCTTCTTCGATACTAATTGGGGTTAATTCACCATGATTATAAACTTTTGACATTCTCTCTTTAAATTTGCTGCGGTTAAAATAAATTGGACATTAGTTAATATAAATACAATAAGTTAGCATTAACCGCAATCAAATATTTGACTTAATAACCATCTAACCTATGATTTACTAAATAAAATATTATACATAGACAAAATCATGGATTCATTAGTATTAATTTCTACTTGGACCTTATATAAAAAAGAGGTTCATCGCTTTTTAAAAGTTTATCATCAAACACTCCTGTCTCCCGTTATATCGGCTTTAACCTTACTATTTATTTTTGCACTTTCTGTAGGAGATCATGTTCATAAAATACAAAATATACCATTTAATGAATTTCTAGCATCTGGCTTAATCATTATGTCTATAACACAAAATGCTTTTGCTAACCCATCTTCAAGTCTACTAATGAGTAAAATCACTGGTACAATTATAGACTATATAATTCCTCCTATATCGACTAACAGTTTTATAATTGCATACGTTCTTGGTGGCGTTACCAGAGGAATTGCTGTAGGGATCATAGTTGCTTTAGCTATAGCATGCTTTATTAATATGCATGTATATAGCTATTTTTATCTAATTCTTTTTTCATTACTTTCAACTTTACTATTATCAATACTTGGAACAATAAGTGGCATAATAGCTAATAGCTTTGATCAGCTAACTGCAATTACTACATATGTAGTAACTCCCCTATCATTTCTGTCAGGTACATTTTACTCAGTAAAGAACCTTCCTCATTCATTAGAAGTTATAAATCATTTTAATCCATTCTTTTACATGATTGATAGCTTCAGATATAGTATGACTGGAGTAAGTGATAGTTCAATATATTTTTCTACTATATTTTTGAGCATAAGCGTTCTATTTTGCTACACCTGCTTATACTTCATGATAAAAACAGGTTACCGAATTAAAAATTAACATATTATTAATAAACTCTTTGACATAATATAATTCAAGTAGTATAATTATAATTAATGCACGTTTAATAATAGAAAATAAATTCAGGTAATTATTATGAAAAAAACTTTGCACATATTAACTATCTCGACATTAATCACATCAATAGTAATTCCCAATGCTCATTCGAAAACTACTGAAAAAAACGGTTACTATTTGAGGGCTGATTTAGGAACTTCATCAGCATTAAAACTCAAGGATGAGGATACTTATTATAATAAAATTAAAGTTAAAAGAGCAAATGTATACAGCTTAGGAGCTGGTAAGTATTTTTCGAAAAACTTAAGAGCTGATATATCAACATCTATACAAAATTATAAATTAAATAATACAAATATAAATCAAAAAATACAATCCTTAGCATTAATGATTAATGGTTATTACGATATAACAACAATTGGCATATTTACCCCATATTTGTCTACGGGTGTTGGAGTTGCAAGAAATAAAGCAGAAAAACTAACAGCCACTAACTATTATAATGGCGAGTCATATACCTCAACCCTGGGAAAAAAATCTACCAATAACCTAGCATGGCAGATTGGTTTAGGATCAACAATAAAATTAACTAACAAAATCGATTTAGATTTAGGTTACAAGTTTATTGATAGAGGTAAAGCAATAACAGGACCTGGCCTCATCATATATAGTAATAATGAGACTACACAAGCTATACCAGGAAACGCAAGACTTAGAGCTCATGAATTTTTAATTGGTGCCAGATATAATCTATAATTAAGCTTTCTGTAAATTCTAAAAATTATCAAGCAGATTTACAAAACATTTACCTGTACAATCATTTATTAGAACATCAAAATTTTCATACAAAGTTTTATTGTCTTCGTATCGCAGGCTACAATCCTTAAATTCTTTAAAAAGGGCATTTAGCTGCACTCCATCACAACTCTGTCCCTGTATTTTTAATTTTAGCTCTATATTACTTTTTGCAGCATTTTCTTTTTCTTTTAATTCATTCAAAGCTTTAACTTTCTCTTCCATGCTATAAGTTAATTTACTCTGTAAGATTTTACTAGCATGCATTACTGCTTTTAATGCTTTTTTAATAGACATATCTATATCGTCTTTAGAAATTTTTGCTAAAACATTAATCGGAATTACTACCTCTTTAGCTTGGTCTTGTTGAATCTGCGCTAACTTATCTTGTTCTCGCTGAGCCTCTAATTTAGCTTTAGTTTCAATTTCCTCTTGCTGAACCTTTGCTAGCCTATCTTGTTCTTGCTGAGCCGCTATTTTAGCCTTAGCTTCAGCTTGTTGAATCTGCGCTAACCTATCTTGCTCTTGCTGAGCCGCTATTTTGGCTTTAGCATCAACTTCCTCCTGCTGAATCTTTGCTAGCCTCTCTTGTTCTTGCTGAGCCGCTATTTTAGCCTTAGCTTCAGCTTCTGCTCGCTGAGTCTTTGCTAATCTTTCTTTCCACATAGCTCTTAATCTTTCATCTGCTTTTTTCATAGCTTTCCTCCATAAAAACTATTAAATAGATTAATTAACTAAAATATAATGCTTATCATATACGATTATATATAAATTTAACTTTATTGTAAAATATCTTTTTTAATTAAGTAATGGATATTTTAGAGAACATTAAATTTTACTAAGCATGCAAAAAAAATAAGAATTACTAGGCCTAATAAAACTAAAGACACTGCACAATTTTTATACCTTTTAATTTGATGTAATTTCTCTAATGGCATAATTTAACTCATTAATAATTTATCGAAGGGCATACTAGCATAAAGCAAAAACAAATATATTATTGAGTAGACAAATAATTTAGGGGCTGCTTTATAATTCTCATCATAGTAAACTAAATATGCCAAATACATAAATATTACTCCTAAAATCAACGCTGCAAATAAATACACTTTCCCAAATATTCCTATATAGTAAGGAAGAATTGTAGCAAAAAATAATACAGCACTGTATATTAAAATCTGTAACTGGGTATGCTTAATTCCTTTTACAACTGGCATCATTGGCACCCCTGCATTAGTATAATCATTACATTTATATAATGATAGCGCCCAGAAATGTGGCGGAGTCCACATGAAAATGATTAAAAATAATAAAAATGATTCTAAAGATATATTTCCTGTAACAGCAGCCCATCCAATCATTGGTGGTAAGGCCCCTGCTGCCCCCCCGATTACTATATTCTGCGGAGTAACACGCTTAAGCCATATTGTGTAAATAAATACATAAAATAAAATTGCTACAACTAATAAAGAAGCAGCTACTAAATTGACAAAAAGCCCCATTATTATTGTTGAAACAAAAGATAAGCCAACTCCAAAGTTTAAAGCTTCTTCAGGAGGCATAACCTGTTTAGGTAATGGTCTGTTTTTTGTACGCTCCATTAAACAATCAATATCACGCTCATACCACATATTAATTGCTCCTGCAGCACCCGAGCCAATTGCAATGCATAAAATTGCAATAAAACCAATAATTGGATGAATATATCCTGGAGCAATATATAAACCAATGAATCCCGTAAAAATTACCAAACTCATTACTCTTGGTTTAAGCAAGCTGAAATAATCACGAACAGTTGAAGTATCTATAGACTCGGATAAAATCGTTTTTGTCTTTGACATTACAAACTTTATTTAATAATTGGCTGTTTCTCAAAACAATGAAATGGTGGTGGAGATGACAAAGTCCATTCCAATGTATTTGCTCCTTTACCCCATGGATTATCAGGACAAGGCTTTCCATAACGTAACGTATAAAATACAACAAATACAAAAAAGAAAGCTGCAAACATTGAAATGCATGAACCTATAGAAGACACCATATTCCATCCTGCAAAAGCATCTGGATAATCAGGTATACGTCGCGGCATCCCAGCTAATCCCAAAAAATGCTGTGGAAAGAATGTAAGATTTACACCAATAAAAGTAATCCAAAAATGAATTTTACCTAGAACTTCAGGATATTGTTTACCACTAATTTTACCAAACCAATAGTAAAAACCAGAAAATAAAGCAAACAATGCACCCAAAGACATAGTATAATGA
>CAZEVK010000021.1:7648-17963 GCA_964515755.1 uncultured Rickettsia sp.
AGCTACTACATAATATGTATCGTGCAAAACTCTATCTACAGAGGAATTTGAAAGCACTATACCCGTAACCCCTCCAACCGTAAATAAGAAGATAAAACCAATGGCAAATAGCATTGGAGTTTTAAATTCTATAGAACCACCCCACATAGTCGCTATCCAGCTAAAAATTTTAATACCTGTAGGTAATGCAATAATCATAGTTGCTGCAGTAAAATATGCAAGGAACCCTAAACTAAGTCCAACAGTAAACATGTGATGAGCCCAAACTACAAAACCGACTACACCAATACCTACCATTGCATAAACCATACCAAGATAGCCAAATATAGGTTTTTTTGAAAATGTTGAAATCACCTGACTAACAATTCCAAAGCCAGGAAGAATAATAACGTAAACCTCCGGATGTCCAAAAAACCAAAATAAATGCTGAAATAATACCGGATCACCACCACCAGCTGGATCAAAAAATGTCGTACCAAAATTACGATCAGTAAGCAACATGGTGATTGCACCGCCAAGAACTGGTAAAGCAAGAAGTAATAAAAATGCTGTTACTAAAACCGACCAAACAAACAAAGGCATTTTATGTAATGTCATGCCAGGTGCACGCATATTAAATATAGTTACTATAAAGTTGATTGCGCCCAAAATTGACGATACGCCAGCCAAATGTAAGCTAAATATAGCCATATCTACTGCTCCACCAGGCTGCCCTACAGCTCCACTAAGCGGCGGATATAATGTCCAACCAGTACCAGCCCCTCCTTCTATAAAAGCTGAACTCAGCAATAAAATAAAGGATGGTATAAGCAACCAAAAGCTTACATTATTAAGGCGTGGAAATGCCATATCAGGCGCGCCAATCATTAATGGTACAAACCAGTTACCAAAACCACCAATCATTGCTGGCATAACCATAAAGAACACCATGATCAATGCGTGCGCAGTAATCAGGACATTATGAATTTGATGATCACCACCAAAAATTTGATTGCCGGGCTCCATCAATTCAAGCCTAAATAATAATGAAAATAAACCACCTATTAATCCAGCTATCACGGCAAAAATCAGATACATTGTCCCTATATCTTTATGATTAGTAGAAAACAACCATCTTTGTACACCGGTTGGATGATCTGCATGCGTATCATGTTTTTGTATCATTACTATCCTACTTGTGAATTTTTAATATAACTAATATTAGCAAATTTTTGCTTAGATTGCTCTAACCAAACAGCAAAATCTTCCTTAGAAACAGCTTCTATTGCAATCGGCATAAAGCCATGACCAATACCACAAATTTCAGAACATTGACCATAATAAACACCTGGTTTATTCACCCTAACCCAAGTTTCGTTAGTTCTTCCTGGCACTGCGTCGGTTTTAATACCTAAAGAAGGAATTGCCCAACTATGAATTACATCATACGAAGTAACAAGTACACGAACATTAGTATCAACTGGTAATACAACTCTATTATCTACTTCTAATAATCTTATTTGACCAGGTTTCAATTGATCATCACTAATTATATAACTATCAAATGAAAAGTCTCCATTATCAGGGTATTGGTAATTCCAATACCATTGATGCCCTACAACCTTTAAAGTTAGCTCAGTATCTTTTATCTTTTCCATATAGTTTAAGGTTTTAAACGAAGGAATCGCAACTATTATTAAAATTAGCAATGGGACGACTGTCCAAATAATTTCAATAAAAGTATTATGTGAAGTAGTCGACGGAATAGGATTATTTTTCTTAGAAAATCTTACGCAAACGTATAACAACAACCCAAAAACTAAAGCTACAATAGCAAAAATTATTACTAATAGTAAATCATGAAGACTTTCAATTTTTTGCATAACTGGTGAAGCAGCTTTTTGAAAATGCATTTGCCATGGATGAGGATGATCTGCATAAGCACTACTAGAAATTACAAATAAAACTAAATTTAAAATTCCTGCTACAATATTTTTCATTAGAACATTATCAATTTTTATTTAAACTTGACACTACATTCCAAAAACATGTAAGTCAAGATCCACTTATGCAAGAAAATACTTTGAGTATATCTTCATCATTTACTATAATAATAAATAATAAAAAATCAAATATGTTGTGATGACTATAGAATGGAAAGTAACTAAGGATTTTGTGCAATACTCAAAAGCTTTAGAAATAATGGAAGAAAGAGTAGCTCAAATCATTAACGATCAAGCACCTGAGATGGCTTGGCTTTTAGAACACCCATCTTTATACACAGCTGGAACTAGTGCAACTAAAAAAGACCTTTTACAAGATAATATATTGCCAGTATTTCAAACAGGACGAGGTGGTAAATACACTTATCACGGACCAAAACAAAGAATTATGTACCTAATGCTTGATTTAAAAAGGAGAGCACAACCAAATCACCCTGATTTAAAAAAATATGTATATAATCTTGAACAACTAATAATAGACACTCTTAAAAATTTTGATATCGAAGGGGAAAGAAAGAGAAATCGAATTGGAATATGGATTACTGATAAAAATGGTATGGAAGAAAAAATTGCAGCAATAGGAATCCGGGTTAAAAAATGGGTGACATATCACGGAATTGCTATTAATGTTGACCCTGCCTTAGAGCATTTTAATGGAATTGTACCTTGCGGGATTAAAGACTACGGAATAACTTCAATGTATAAACTCAACAAAAAAATTAAAATGGAAGAATTAGATCAAGCTTTAAAGCAAAATTTTAATAAAATATTTACCTAATTTTTGATAATTTTATGAAAAAAATTTTTCAACTAATTGTAATAGTATTAGTTATATGGCTATTAGGATTTATCTGTTTCGTGTATTCTATACAAACAGAAGTTGATGAGCCTAAAACTAAAGCTGATGCCGTAGTTGTATTAACTGGCGGCAGTAATAGAGTCGCCATAGGCTTTAAATTACTTAATAAAAAATTAGCTAAAAAAATGTTTATTTCTGGAGTAGCAAATAATGTTAAAGTCTATGAATTATTAGATTTATACATGCAAAATCATAATAACAGATATGACATCAATTTAGGAAAAGATGCTTTTAATACAATAACCAACGCTCAAGAAACCAAAATATGGATTGTAAAAAACAATATAAAAAGCATTATTTTAGTTACAGCTAATTACCATATGCCAAGAAGCTTATTTGAGTTCAAAAGAGTCATTCCTGAAGTAAAAATTGTCCCTTATTCAGTTATTTCCGATAATGTTAAGGTGAAAAATTGGTGGTATAATTCTGGAACAGCTTTCTTATTATTTAGGGAATATAATAAATATATAATACTTAGGATAATAAATTTATTATGATGATTTTGCGCTCAATTATATTTTATTTATTCATGACTCTATGGACATTATTCATAGCAATCACATGTTCTATATTCCTTATAAAACCTAATAAATATTTATTTTATTCTTGTAGAATATGGTCAAAGGGCTTATTAATTGGATTGCGAATAATATGCAATATAAAATATAATGTAATAGGCCAAAACAATCTTCCAAAACCGCCTTATATCGTTGCATCAAAACATCAGTCAGCATTTGAAACAATTCTCTTTTGGCAAATGTTCCTTCCACCAGTATACGTATTGAAAAAAGAATTAACTAAAATTCCTTTTTTTGGATGGTACTTAATAAGGCTGGAAATGATATACATTAATAGAAGCAGTCAATCACAAGCCTTAAAACACACAATAATAGAAACACAAAAAGCACTTGATAAAAATATGGTAGTTATTATTTTTCCTGAAGGGACCAGGACAAACCCAGGACATTATTCTGAAAAATATTTTCCTGGTATTAAAGCAATCTACTCATCTTCTAATGTACCAGTAGTACCTATAGCATTAAATAGCGGCACACTTTGGCCTAGTAAAAAATTTACTATGAAACCTGGATCAATCACAATAAAGATTCTAAAGCCAATAAACCCAGGACTTGATAAAGATATTTTTATGAAGCAACTAAATTTAACAATTGAAAATGAATCACAAAACTTACTAAAAAATTAATGAAATAGATCTTCATTTATCATCTATTTTTTATTATGCCCCCTAAATTATCATTAATTAGATTTATTCTAATAAAATTTATTAACTGTTCCTAAAAGCAAAGGTATAAGTTCAGCTTCAGTAATACTATATTTTTTTTCTTGCAAAATAATTAGTTAGAGCTTTTTTTATATGATATCATTCACTTTATTAATGTAAGTAATAAAAGTATTCTGGCATATAGGGTATACCAAACTTGCACTATGTTTTCTGGCCATATTTATATCAAAAATGTACTTCTAGACCCTGTCAATCTTTTCACTAATTTTATAGTTGAAAGTAACATAGAATTACGAAAATCGCTTAGTATTAAAACTCTATATTACTATAAGATCGCATATTTTATTATACGACATAGAGATAGCTGATTAATGTCAGATTAGATTAAGACTAATTATCAATTACCATAAACAATGACAGCTCTTTGTTCAAAAGCACTCATCATTGTAACCAAGGCACGTTCGAAGACTACCCCAGCAAGACTTTGTAAAATTGTAGAGTTAAAACAAAAGTCTATCTCAAATGTAATTTTTGTTTTATTTATTTGCTTATCATCTTCAAAATGCCATAAATTAGTTAAGTATTTAAACGGCCCTTCAACAAGAGAAACATTAATAGTATATCCATCATCATCAGCAGCATTAGGCATAGTAGACTCTATTTTAGAAACATATTTACCATGAAATGATTTAAAGCTAACAACTAACTCTCCATATATAAATCTATCTTCTTGTTTTAAAATTCGAGCTGCTGAACACCAAGGTAAAAATTCAGGATATTTCTCAATATCAATAACTAAATCGTGTAGTTGCTTAGGTGAATACAATGAATATTTAGTCTCTTTATATTTTGTCATAAATTAAGTATTAAGTTAGTTAAAGTAGTACATAAAATTTTAAAAAAAACCTTAATTTCCTCATTTTAACACCCGCCTATCAAAATTGCAACAATATCTAAAATCAATTCTAAATAGAAATCATTATAGCTATTTCAAACAAAATGCTTGCTTTTTATATTAACTTATGTTAATTGTACTTTCATATAAAATTTAAATTATAAACTTTAAGGAGGACAATAGCTATGGCTAGAAAAAACAATGATATAAATCATATTGATACTCATATTGGTCAAAAAATTTACTCTTTAAGACTTGCGATGGGTATGTCGAGACAGGAACTTGGAGATCAAATTGGTGTTACACATCAGCAATGTCAAAAATATGAAAAAGGTACTAATAGAATCTCAGCCGGTAGATTGGCTTTGATTGCTAAAGTACTAAACAAGCCTATAGACTACTTCTATTCAGATATAAATAAAGATGTAGAATCAGTAATTACGCATCATCAAAGAATGTGTATTGAACTTTCTAGAAATTTTATGAAAATTAAAAATTCAATATATCAAGACGCAGTAAATACATTAGTTAAAACACTAGCAAACGACACAAATCTGTAGTATAGTTATTATAGCGTATTAATTTATTAGAATTATTACCTATGATAGGATCAACCGATTTATCTCGTATACAGTTCGCTGCAAATATTACTTTTCATATATTATTCCCTACTATAAATCTAGCTCTTGCGTGGATACTTGTATTTTTTCAACAGCGTTATAATAAAACTGGTGATAAAAAATGGATGAATGCATATAAGCTTTGGGTTAAAATCTTCGCTCTATCATTTGCCTTAGGCGTAGTAAGCGGAGTTACTATGTCATTCCAGTTTGGTACTAACTGGCCTGGATTTATGAAAACTGTTGGTAATATAGCGGGACCACTTCTGGGGTATGAGGTTTTAACTGCCTTTTTTTTAGAAGCAACATTTTTAGGAATCATGCTCTATGGGTACGGCAAAGTATCCAACAAAGTACATAGTTTAGCAACAATACTAGTAGCATTAGGTACCTCTTTATCTGCTTTTTGGATTATAGTTTTAAACTCATGGATGCATACACCAATTGGTTATAAAATGGTAGATGGTGTGGCTCACGCCACTAATTGGTTAGAAATTATTTTTAATCCGTCTATGTTTTATCGTTTGTTTCACATGATGTTAGCTTCAGGTCTTACGGTTTCTTTTTTAATTGCAGGTATATCTTGTTATAGATGGCTTAAAAACGATAAAACAGAAAGTGTAATAATTTCATTAAAAACTGGTCTTTACTTAGCGGCAATTTTAATTCCTATACAAATTTTTGTAGGAGATTCGCTAGGATTAAATAGTTTAAAATATCAACCAGCAAAAATTGCAGCTATTGAAGGAATTTGGAAAACTGAAAAAAGCGTACCTTTATTACTTTTTGCTATTCCCGATGGTAAAAATAAAACAAATAGTTATGAATTAAAAATACCTAAAATGGCTAGTTTACTTTTAACTCATGATTTAAATGGTGAGATCAAAGGATTAAATACTTTCAACGGAAATTACCCACCTGTTGCTCCTGTATTCTTTGCTTTCCGCATTATGGCAGGTGTGGGATTTTTAATGTTCGCAGTCTCTTGGATTGCTTCATGGCAAATGTACAGGCATAATAAAATAAAAGATTTTCTTGCTAAAATATTAGTAATAATGACTTTTTCAGGATGGGTAGCTACAGTCGCTGGATGGTATGTAACAGAAATAGGTAGACAACCTTTTTTAGTACAAGGAATTCTTAGAACTAGTGATGCTGTATCTTCTGTTTCACAAAAAATGGTAGCAAGCACTCTTGCTATTTATATTAGTATATATGTTGTATTAATAATTTCTTATATTAGCACCATATTTTATATGACTCGTAGGGAAATAAATACAGAAGGCGGACAACCTTTAACAATGGAGCCCCCGGTAGTTAAACCTAAAATTTAAGCGAAATACTAATTAGGTAAAAATAATATGGAACAAATTATAAATAATTCAAATTGGCTACCTGTCGCTTTTGCAGCTATTATGGGCCTTGCAATTTTAGCTTATGTAATACTTGATGGATATGATTTGGGAGTAGGAATATTAATAAATAAAGCAAATGATTTTGAAAAAGACCTCATGATTGCTTCTATAGGCCCTTTTTGGGATGCTAATGAAACATGGCTAGTACTAGGAGTGGGAATTTTACTTGTAGCCTTTCCAATAGCGCATGGAGAAATATTAACAGCGCTATACTTGCCTGTATGCATAATGATATTTGGCTTAATATTAAGAGGCGTTGCGTTTGACTTTAGAATAAAAGCCCAAGATAAACATAAAAAATGGTGGAATCAGTGTTTTTTTATTGGCTCTCTTATAGCAGCACTGGCGCAAGGCTATATGCTAGGAATGTACATATTAGGTTTTAAGCAACAGTTTCAAGATATACTTTTCTCGATAATGTCAGCTATTTGCTTAGCAGCGGGTTATTGCTTGATTGGTTCTTCCTGGTTAATTATGAAAACTCAAGACCAATTACAAAAAAAAGCTGTTTTATGGGCTAATATAAGTTTAAAGTTCACTGCACTGGGACTTGCATTAGTCTCAATCTCAACACCATGGATAAGCCTTCGTATTTTCAATAAATGGTTCAGTATGCCTAATTTTATAATTTTACTTCCTATTCCCCTTTTTACAGGATTAATTTTAATAGTATTATATTTTATTTTAAAGAACATGAAAAATAATAATATAAATTTTCCATGGATTCCCTTTGCTGGGTCCGTAGTAATTTTTATGCTAGCGTTTAATGGTTTATGTTATAGCTTCTATCCTTATATAATCCCGGATAAAATGACTATATGGCAAGCAGCAAGCGCAGAGTCATCTTTGATGATAATATTTATTGGTACTATAATAGTATTACCTTGTATTATAGGCTATACATTTTTTGCTTATAAAGTTTTCTGGGGTAAGGTAAAAATTGAAAATCAATAATATTAAATTAGCTTATTATAACTTAGAAAATGTAATTTACGGATAAGTTAGCATTTGACTTAACTTTAGCTTCTTTCATTAATCAATTTTTAACTTTTATATATTATGCTTCTGTAAATACACTGATGAATAAGTGTTATCAATATTAACTGTAGGAGTTCAAAATGACTAGAGATAAAGACAAAGATTCTAAATATACCTTTATCAAAAAATGGTACCAAGAAACTGAAGAAAAAATGGATAAAGCTTGGAGAACAGAAGGCAATGGCTTTGATATAGATAAAGTTGCACAAGTTATATTTACACAAACCTCTGAACTAATTAGTGAATTAGCACCAGATATAGACATGTATGAATATGGTAAAGTGCAAGCACAATTTAAACCTATTTTAAATAAAGCAAAAGAGGAATTTGAAAAACAGAAAAATTCTGATCAGTCATTACGTTTTACTAGAAAAGACGGAATATTTCCAGCAATGATACAAAGCTTTTTACATAAAATTGCAAAATGGTTTAGAAATGATAATCCAACTGTAGCAGATTTAATGGAAGATGCTGCAAAGATCATTTATAAAGATGCAAAAGAGAATAGTGAAAAATATACAAATCAGAGAGAAGCACTGGAAAAATTTGAAGAAGTAAGTAGAAAGCGTCAAGAACGCGAGGATTCTACATATCGATTACAATCAACGCCGCAAGAAATAGCAGATCGAGATAAAGCTGCTAAAAGATTACAAACTATTTTTGATATGGATGCAGAAATCGGAAGCCCGGATAGGACTCCCTCATCATCATCAACTCGTCAAAAGCAAAGAAGCTAAAATGACTATATAGTAATGCTATGTAAATAGACAAAAAATGGATATAGGATATACCTAAATCCATTTTTTACTTTTATACACACTCTTATTATTCAACTTAACAGTATTAGCTTGTTATAGCAACGAAGTCCATAAAGCTATGCGCACCATTTAGTGATATTTCGCTGTTATCAAAAAGAGTTTCGTAACTTTCTAATGACACATTATCTTGCATAGGTAAGGACGATAAGTCAACTTCTGCTTGCAATGTCTCTAATTTATCCGAATCATTTACTTTAGTAGAAGTTATAGCTTGATTTAATGTATTAGCTATGTCTATTCCTAAATTAAAACCAGACTTTATCAATGCATAACTTTGATTATAAGCCACATCATGTAACAAAAATCCAGTGCTATATCCAGCTAGCCTAGTACCACTCACTAAAGCATTAAATACTTTACCGTTGAACATGTCTGAAACCATCTCACCCAATGTATTACAACTTAATTCAAAATAATTTGAATTATCATATTCAATTAAAGTTTGATGATAAACGCAACTATTGGCTTTTTCGTCTCTAAGGTCTGCTTCATATTGAGCAGCAGTTTTTAAAACACCATTTTTATTATAATGATCAATTGGAGAAATAAGCACTTTTCCACCTAAATCTTGTGAAAAATTATCAAAAGTATATTTTCCAGATAAAAATTTACCTACTTTATTCATCATTTTTACAAACGAAGAGCCTTGCTTACTTTTAGCTATAAGCTCTACATGCTCATAAAAAAGCTTGCCTTTTATTTCTATTTCATATTCTTGAGAATATTGTTCCATTGTTTTTACACTACCATCTTCATTAATATGAGAAACTGGATGTAAATGCCAAAAAGTTGACCAAAAATTACTTATATTATTTGCTATACTCATTGATCCTCCTACATACTAATAATATGCTATAATTTAATCATTATTTACGCTATACTATGTATTAATAATAATATATTAATATAATTAATTTATTACCATATATTAATATGATTGTCAATATATATTAATAAAATTTAATAACTTGATTAGATGGTTTTATTGACACTTAAATTGTATACGATGTGGAACTAAAAAGTATTGGGATTAAGTAATAACCTATTCTTCCTAATAATACGCATAATACAAATTTACCAAAAGAAACTCGAAAAAATCCAGCAGCGCATACCAAAATCACTCCCCAGATTGAAAGAAAAGAAAAAATACTTAAATAAACTAAGTATTTATTAGCCACTACTGCTAAATTAAGTAATTTCTCTGAATCAGCATAATTTTTAATATGATTTTTAATACCTCTAACAACGTACCCAAAAAAGTAGCTAAAACAAGACCCTATAACATTACCAACTATTGCAATTAAAGTCATATAGAGTGTATTGTAATAACCAAATATTTTCATAACAATATATGCCATTTCAACATTTGGAACAAAAACCAATGATGCTAAAATACTATCAATAAATAAATATATATATATATCTACTAGATTCATAAATAAAAA
>CAZEVK010000021.1:17973-28201 GCA_964515755.1 uncultured Rickettsia sp.
CTTTCTTCTTCAGGGTTATCAAGTGAGAAAGCAGGTATATCTATTTCTAAACTTTGACCAGTATCAACATTCTCAGCATAATACTTACCAACCATTAATCCAGAACTGGTATGAAGATTTGCAAAAGATGTGTATTCAAACAAATCTCCTGGAAAAATTACAGGATTTTCGCCAACAACACCATCACCAGTAATTTCATGAATTAAACCGCTTGAATCAATAATTTTCCAATATCTGCTAAGAATTTTAATTGTAGTATCGCTATGATTTTCAATAATAATGTTATAACTCCAGATAGAGTATTCCTTATCTTCTTCCATGCCTCCTCCTTGATACAATGGAATAGCTGTAACTTTAATTGAATTACTAAATGAACTATACATATTATTCCTACCTAATAATTGAATACATAAAAGAATCAACGACCTTATCATGTAGCATATTATAATTTCTTAGCTTACCTTCGCATATATAACCTGATTTTTCTAAGACCTTCATAGATGCAACATTATCGAATACCACAGTTGCCTGCACCCTCCTCGCACCTAATGCCTCAAAAGCAAAATTAGTAATTGCTCCAACAGCTTCTGTCATAATACCTTGCCCCCAATGATTGTAATCTAGATCATAACTAATCTCCACTCTATTATGCAAAGCACTCCAGTTATTATAACCACAAGTTCCTATAAGCTTATCCTTTTCTTTAGTAGCGATACCCCAATAAATGCTACGCATATGGCTAAATAGGTTAGCCCAATACATCAGCTCTTCTTCTGCTCCAGGCAAGTCACTAGGAATTTCTTGTGATGATAAATATTTTTTAACTTTTTCATGTGTAATATAACTGTAAAAATCTTTAGCATCAGACCGCTTAAGTTCCCTTAAATTGATCTTTTTAAGAGTTAGCTGTGGAAAATTACTAAAAACTGAATTGGTATTTAATTTATACATAAATAAAATCTACTCTTATCTTAATTTAAGAGTTGAAAGGCCTAGCAGTGCGAAAATAATAGCAATAATCCAAAATCTAATAACTATAGTTGTTTCTGCCCAACCTTTTTTTTCAAAATGATGATGAATTGGCGCCATCAAAAATATTCTTTTACCTCCAGTAAATTTATAATAATAAACTTGTATAATGACTGAAATAGCTTCAATTACAAATAAACCACCAATAATTGCTAGAACAAATTCATGTTTAGTAATAACACTCATAGTTCCCAAAGAACCACCAAGAGCTAAACTTCCTGTGTCACCCATAAAAACTTTTGCGGGAGGAGCATTATACCATAAAAATCCCAAACTCGCTCCAATCAAAGCTGAACAAAATACCGATAATTCACCAACTCCAGCAATATAATGAACTTGTAAATATGATGCAAAAATAGAATTACCTACTAAATAACAAATAATTGCAAAGCAAGCTGTTGCAATAGCTATAGGCCCTATAGCTAAACCATCTAATCCATCAGTTAAGTTAACCGCATTTGAGGATCCTACTATTACTACCACAACAAAAATTAAATAAGCTGGTCCAAGATTAATTAAAAGATTTTTAAAAAATGGAAGTGCAATATTATTATAATAATCAACTGAACTGTATTTTTGAATCCACATACATGCAATAATACTAACCACAACTTGCACAACTAATTTTAACTTACCGCTAACCCCTTTGGAATTGCGTTTAGTTACCTTTAAAAAATCATCATAAAATCCTAATAAGCCAAAGCTAATTGTAACGAACAATACAACCCAAACATATGGATTAGCTAAATCAGACCATAATATTGTAGAGCTCATCACTGCCATTAAAATTATCAAGCCTCCCATCGTTGGAGTACCTTTTTTTGTTACCAAATGGCTTTTAGGACCATCAGCGCGAATTGGTTGCCCAGCTGGCTGAATTTGCTTTAACTTATTAATAATCATTGGACCAAATATCATGCTAAGTAATAAAGCAGTCATAGCTGCGCATCCACTTCTAAAGGTAATGTAACGAAAAATATTTATATAAGGCATTAAACCATCAAAAGAAGTAAATAATAAATAAATCATCGCTGTTCCTTAAAATAATCAATTAATTTATGTACTTTAGTACCGTTTGAGCCCTTAACTAAAACAACATCTTGATCCTTTATTAAATCTAGAATTTTAGAGTAAGCATCAGTTACTTTAGCAAAACTTGCTAATTTAATACTCTCCGGTAATTCATCATATAAATATTGAACTAGTACGCCAATAGCAATAACTTTATCTATATTATCAGTAATATCAGAGTAAAGACTTTTATGTTCTTGAATTTCATTTGGACCAAGTTCATACATATCAGCTAAAATCAATACTCTTCTTTTAGCTTTACTAAAGCTAGTACCAATACTACGAAGAGCCGCTTTAACTGACATTGGACTAGCATTATAGCTATCATCAATTAGAGTTATATTCTTATTACTAACTTTAATTTTGTTAACCTCTCCACGACCTTTAACATTATGGAAATTAATAAGATTATCAGCCGCAGCTTTTAAATCTTCGCCAAAAAATTTAACTGCTGATAACACCGCAATACTATTATGAGCGTGATGAACTCCATGAGAAGATAGCTTATACTCAATTTCATCATTAAGTATATTAGCTTTAACCGACATACCATTATCAATAGTTTTACAATCTATTAAATAACTATCACCATTCTTACCAACTGTTATTATATTATGAACATCATATCGCGCTGCCTCAGCAACCTGAGTTAAAAAATATTTACTTTCTTTATTAAGAATAACTCCACCTGATTTATTAAGACCTGCGAATATTTCTGATTTGGCTTTAGCAACATCTTCTTCAGATTTAAAATTAGCTAAATGTACGCCTGAAATATTAGTTATAATAGCAAGATCTGGTTTAGCAAGCTTAGTTAAGTACAATATTTCCCCAGGATTACTCATGCCCAATTCAAAAATAACATACTTTGAAGAAGTAGGTATTGAGGCCATACTAATTGGCAACCCTAGATGATTATTATAATTTCCCTGACTAATATAAGTTTCACCTAAAACTGTAAAAGCAACATATAAAGCTTCTTTAGTGCTAGTTTTTCCTACACTACCAGTTACCGCTATTACCTTAACTCTTAATCTTTGGCGGTGGTAAACTGCCAACTTTTCTAAAGCCTTGGTACAATCTTTAACTAATAACAACCGACCAGGATCTACATCTGGCGGCATATATTCAACCATAGCTGCACTAGCACCTTTTGCAAAAGCCTCCGCAACATATTCATGTCCATCAACTTTCTCACCCTTTAAAGCAATAAATAAATCATTAGGCTGGATTTTTCTAGTATCTATACAAACTCTTTTTGCATTCCAAAAACCAAATATCTTCCCATCAGTTGCTTTTGCAGCACTTTCTTGATCCCACAACAATTAAAAACCTCTTTGATGAAATGTTTGAAATTAATATTATAAACTATATTATATTTCAGCAAGATAAATATTAATTTAGCTTCATAATCACAAAACTTAGGACAAATATTATGAATATAACCTATGATGAATTTGCTAAAGTTGAATTGATTTCAGGAACTGTAGTAAAAGCAGAAACTTTTCCAAAAGCAAGAAAGCCAGCTTATAAAGTATGGGTTGATTTTAGGTCAAAGTTTGGTATAAAGCAAACTTCAGCACAAATTACTGATCATTACAAAATAGATGAAATAATTGGTAAACAAGTTGTTGGATGCGTAAACCTTGGAACTAAGAATATTGCAGGATTTGTTTCTGAATTTTTACTTGTAGGATTTACTGACGAAAATAATCAAATAAGCTTAATCAATATTGACCACAAAATTCCAAATGGACATAAATTATGCTAAATTAGTCAAATATTTCATTTTTATAGATCCCCCACAAAGCATCACGAATAATCCAGCCTTTATATTTTTCTAAAGAAATGTAACATCTATTTTCATTACACTTTAAAAGCCTTGCACGAACTTCATGATTAATCTTAGCAATTTTTTTATCACTGTCATCATTACGGTATAAAAATTGCGATGAATCGCCTACTACAACTACATAACGAGCGCCACTTAACATAGCTTCATGTACCCAGCCACTATCACCATCTTTATCTTTAATTTCGCACCATTGCTCAAATTCACTTACAATTTCCACGGGCTCACCTTTACTTTTAATCACCCATTTTATGGGATAATTCTTACTTGGACCAGTTCTTAAATTAGTTTCATTAGATTTAAGTGATGCAAAACGTGGAATAACACCAGCCAAGCTAATAGTAGATATTATTAACATAGAAATAAAAACTAAAGTAAATCTACTAGACAACTTCATTTAATACCTCTTCTTCATCTTCTTGAGCAATAACATAATTACCAGATCTAAAGCGATTTTTAATTCGACTAACTTCATATTCGCTCACCCCAACAGACTTCAGCACTGCACCGCCCATTTGTAACCCTGTTTCATAAGTTTCCGGAACAATAATAGATGCACCAATTTTATATAATTCCTCTGAGCCGCTTAAATCTTTAGTACGTACCACAATTGGAATTTTTGGCATATGCTTCCTAATAACTTTAGTACATTTTCTCAAAATAACTTCATTATCAATAGTTATTATTACTGACTTAGCTCTTTTTAAACCAACTGATTCTAACATCTCTAAATTGCTGGAATCTCCTAAATAAAGAGGAAATCCTTCGCGACGCTCATGAGCAACATGACTAGGATCAGCATCTAAAGCGATGTAATTTACCTTTTCTGCTTCAAGTAAACGAGCAACCATTTTACCAACTCTACCAAAACCAGCAATAATAACGTGATTATCTAGATCAGCAACGTCTTTATTGATATCATCGTAATCCATTTTTTCTCTCTTATCAAACTTATTAGCAATAAGTCCTCCAAGCATTGAAAGCAGTGGTGTTAATGCCATAGTAATAGTCACTACTATCATTAATATTTGACCAGCACTTCTAGAAATTACTTCTTGCTGTACTGCCAACCCAAATAAAATAAAAGCAAACTCACTTCCTTGAGAAAGTAATAAACCTGCATGTATTGCTGTGCCCCATTTGAATTTAAATAATTTACATAGTCCTATAATAATCAAGCCTTTAAGTAATATTAGCCCTATAGAAAACAACAAAATAATATTTAATTCTTGAAGGATTAGCCTCATATTTAGAGACATACCCACGCTCATGAAAAACACACCAAGTAATAATCCCTTAAATGGATTTATGCTTTCCTCTGCTTGTAAATGATACTCTGTTTCTGCAACTAGCAACCCAGCAACGAATGCACCTAGAGCAAGTGATAATCCCATGTGCTCAGTTGCCCAAGCAGAAGCAAGAACAATTACTAATGTTGCCGCAATAAATAATTCGTTATTTTTAGACTGATTAGATGGATTAATTGACCTAAAAAGAGGACGTAAAAATATTCTGCCCATAATAAAGATTACAAACAATGTTAGCATTGCTTTTAACGCTGCCATCCCCATTAATTCAAATATATCTTCAGTATGACCGCTCGTCGCAAGTAAAGGAACCAAAACTAACAATGGCACTACTGCAAAATCTTGCATTAACAATACAGCAAGTGATAATCTACCAACTTGCGTTGATTGTTGCCTATTTTCAGCAATAACTTGTAGTACAATTGCTGTAGAGGAAAGAGCAAAACCACCACCAATTACAACAGCTGCACTAAGCTTTACATTATATACATGATGCGCAAATAAATATATTAGGATAGCCGTAATGACAACTTGCAAGCCACCAAATCCAAAAACATGCAAACGCATCGATTTTAGACGTTCAAATGTCAATTCAAGACCAATAGCAAATAATAAGAAAACTACCCCAAATTCGCCAAATACCGTTGTATCAGCTGCTTGTACTAATTTTAAACCGTGTTCACCAATAGCTGCACCAGCAACAAAATATCCTAAAACAGGACTCAAATGAAATCGACGAAATAAGGCAACAACAAGAACTGCCGCTACCAAAATCCATAGCACGCTTGGTAAAAATGATAAATCATGCATTGCTTTTATTTCTCTCTTTACATAAACTCAAGAATAGTACAAATATACAAATAATTGCTATGTTTATAGTATCATAGTAAACTACAAAAAATGCAAGATAAAATAGTTAAAAAAATAGCACTCATAACCGGTTCCAGTACAAGGATTGGTAAAGAAATTGCCTTATTCCTTTCAAAAAACAATTGGCAAGTAGTTATTCACTATAATAATTCTACTGTAGAAGCGCACGAACTATGCAAATCAATTAATCAAATAAATGGTAAATCCATATGCGTACACTCAGATTTTAATAACCTAAAAAATGGTGACGAAATATTTGCAGAAATTAATAAGAAAATTGGATTAGTATCGTTGTTAATTAACAATGCTGCAACTTTTGAAAATGATAATTTTTTTGAAGTTTCAAATTTATCTCTAAGTAAGCATATGCAAATAAATTGTATAGCTCCGATATTACTTGCAAAAAGCTTTGTTAAGCAAAATCCGTATGAAAAATTAAATATTATAAACCTACTTGATTGCTCTACGACTAAAATTAAAGACGATTTTTTCTCTTATGGATTAAGTAAGATGACTTTACTTAACGCTACGAAAAAAATGGCAGTACTTCTTGCACCTAGATGTAGAGTAAATGCAATTAGTCCTGGTCATGTTTTAAAAAATGATAAACAATCAGAAGAGCATTTTACAAAAATGGTTCAAAATACACCTCTTAAAATGGCAAATAATATTGAACAAATTTGTAACTCTATAGAATTTATTATAAAAACAGATTCAATGACTGGAAATAATATCATAATTGATAGCGGTGATCATCTCACATGAATCGATAAAATTCTACTGCTTTTGGAGCAGCTTTAACTTTATTGAAATCAAAGGACTTCATAAACAATCCTGAAAGAGAACGAACACGTGAGAGAGCAACATAGCTTTGTCCATGTTCAAATAATCTTCCTAAATCACATAATATGCTATCAATAGTCATACCCTGAGATTTATGTACAGTAATAGACCAAGCATGAATCAATGGTAATTGTCTAATCATAGCCTTTACTTCTGCTTGCATCGTTTGAGGGTTAAATTCTACATATTCCCACTCACATGGTTGAATTTTTAAAATAGTATTATTATTAAACTCTACAATTGGGAGACCTTTACTTGTAAAATCGCGCACTATTCCAATAGACCCATTGATTACACCATTTTTAAAATAACTGTTACGAATCATCATTACTTGTGCATTAATTTTTAACTCTAATCGTACTGGAGCAAGACAATATTTTTGTAAAAATGCTATTCTGGCTGGAATCCCAGTAACCTGTTGTTCGAAAGAAAAACTTTTACCTGGTATCGAAGAAAGCTCTTTTTGATTAGCTTCTTCAGCTAGATAATTATGTGTAGTTAGCAACGTAGGCTTAATAAGTAACAAGCTATGATCTAGATTCATTCGTGATTCAAGAATCAATCTATCATCTGCTGTTAACATTCCTAATCGCAAATTGTTTAGCAAAGTAACCAATCTTTGATCTTGCTGTCTATAAATTTGCTTAAGCTCACAAACTTTGATTTTTAAATCATTCCAAATATCAGATTCAAAACAAAATCTGCTATAATTCTCATTTTGAGATACTGGGGGTAACTGTAAAAAATCTCCAAGCAATATTAGTTGAATACCACCAAATGGTGTATCAACCCTTCTGACATAACGCAAAACGTAATCCAATAATTCGAACGTATCAGCCGAAATCATTGAGATTTCATCAATTGCTAAAATACGAACAGCCATAATCTGTTTACGTTGCTTACTTCCTTTAAAAGAATTTAGATGTTCAATAATTCGCTCACGAGACGTATCTCCCTTACCGATTCCAGCCCAAGAATGAATAGTTACGCCTCCAATCTGCACAGCTGATATACCAGTGCTAGCAGTAAGTGCAAATCCATAAGGATCGTATATTTTCTTAATAAGTTTTAAAAGATAAGACTTACCAGTCCCAGCTGAACCAGTTATAAAAACATTATCACCATTAGCAATATTTCTTAGAACATCACATTTTTCCTCTGGTATATCCAAGTCTTTTAAGTTCAAAGTTTCAATCATTATGACTATTAATTAATTGTGAATATAAACCAGATTTGGATAACAATTCTTTATGAGTACCCGACTCAACAATTCTTCCTTTATCCAATACTAAAATCAAATCCGCATCCATTATAGTTGTAAGCCTATGAGCAATAATAATTGCAGTACGATCTTGCATAAACTTTGCTAAAGACTGCTGAACTAAGAACTCATTTTGACTGTCTAAGCTATTAGTTGCCTCATCTAATAATAATATTTTTGGGTCTTTTAATATTGCTCTAGCAATTGAAATACGCTGCTTTTGTCCTCCTGATAAACGCACGCCCTTCTCACCAAGAAAATTATTTATACCTTGAGGCAAAGAAACTAGAAAATCATAAATCTCTGCTAATTTTGCTGCATCAATCACTTGTTTTTCTGTAGCATCTGGATTACCATATAAAATATTATCATAAGCTGAAGCAGAAAAAATCACCGGCTCTTGAGTAACCAATGCAATATTCTTTCGTAAATCATGCAAAGACAGATCTTTAATATTACAATTACCAATAATAATTTGACCAAAGTTATAATCGTAAAACCTTAAAAGCAACTGAAATATAGTAGATTTACCAGCCCCTGATGATCCTACTAAAGCAACTTTTGAGCCAGCTTTGACTGTTAAAGACAATTTATTTAATACGTCTATTTCTAAACGCGAAGGATAACTGAATTGCACGTCTTTAAATTTTATATCAAATCCCACTTTATTAGAAAGTATCTTTGCTTTACTAGGCTCTACTACATCACTAGTAACAAAAAGCAAGGCACTTACACGATCAGCTGCACCAGCAGCTTTGCTAAAATCTGTTATAACTTCGCTCAAACCACCAATAGAACTAGCTACAATAATTGCATAAAACACAAAAGAAGCTAGATCACCAGAACTAATTTCACCAGCAAGAACACTTTTTCCACCAACCCATAAAACATAGGTTACCGCTGAAGCAATTGTAAAAATTACTAATCCTACTAAAAAAGAACGTATCCTAATACGGGTCAATGCAACATTTAATCCATTGCCAGTAACCACATTAAAACGATCAATTTCGTACGATTCTCTGGTATAGCATTGCACTGTTTTGATTCCATTCATAGTTTCTTCTATATGAGCACTAATCAATCCAACTTTTTCTTGCACTAATTTAGATAATTTACGCACATTTTTACCAATTATAATAATTGGAATAATAACTAACGGCAAAATTGCAATAACATAAATAGTAAGAGTTGCGCTTGTTATAAATAACATAATCATACCGCCAATCGCCATAATCATATTGCGCAAGAAAAATGAAAATAAGTTAGCAATAACACTATGAATCAAAGTTGTATCATTCGTAAGGCGAGAAACTACATCACTAGTTTTTTGCAGTTCATAAAAACCAGGAGAAACGTAAATCAAATTTTTATAAACCGCTCTTCTAATATCAGTAATCACTTTTTCACAAATGCTCTCTATAAGGTATGAGCGAAAAAAGCTTGCCACTGATAATATTGCGATTATAAATAAGACCATAATAACCGCAAGGTTTAATAAATGCGCATCTGACTGAGCAAAACCATTATCTATTAAAAATCTAATAGCTAAGCCAATTGCTAGCATAGATAAAGCTGAAAAACTCAAAGCAATAAATACAAAAAATAAATTTAATTTATATGGCTTTAAGAATTTTGATAAATATAATAAGCCTTGATTATTGATCTTTTTGCTTAACATTTTTTATTATAGAATTAAGAAACTTATTTAAGTTATATTACATAGTCATAGTTATCAATAACGTTTTCAAATTATTATGATTTAAGATGTAATTAATAATAAGTTTACGTTATACATTATTTGTTATAAGTTGAAATGATTGCAATTTCTAATATTAAATTTTTGTAATATTTGGATAAATTATAAAAAAAACTAGATTACTAGATATTTATTTGCTATAAGTGCTGGTACGTTTAAAATATTCCCCGGTAGCTCAGTGGTAGAGCAAGCGACTGTTAATCGCTTGGTCGCTGGTTCGAATCCGGCCCGGGGAGCCA